>NZ_JAFLMY010000004.1:0-515457 GCF_017313375.1 Agrobacterium sp. Ap1 | reverse complement strand
TGTCTCCGCGTTATCAAACGCGGGGAGTGTGACAGTCTAACTTTGCTGAATTAGGACATTCTAACTTTGCGGCTACACACAAAGATCGCATAAGATAGATTATGGAACAAACGAATACGGCCGAACTAGCAGAGACTTGCGTAGATCCCTTGAGACGTCCTTACAACTCGCTGCCCGGCACAGCGATCTCGAAACTCAATCCGTCATATGCCGGCTCCACATGATCCGGCGTTTCGTTCATCACTGTCTGATAGTCGAGCAGAATATGCATATGCGTGAGAATGGCGCGCTTTGCGCCAAGGCGTGCGATCCAGTCGAGAGCCTGTTCCACCGACAGATGGCTCGGATGCCGCGTATATTGCAGCGCGTCGATGATCAGCATGTCGAGCCCGGAAAGCCGCTCGATACTTTCTGCCGGAAAGTCGCTGACATCCGTGCAGTAAGCGACGTCACCGATCCTGAAACCCAGCGAATGAACGTCGCCATGGGCCTGCATATGCGCATGGAACCGGATCGGTCCGCCGGCGCCGTCGACCACGATCTCGTCGTTAAGATTGTCGATCAGGACCGGCGTTACGATCGGCGGATAATTTCCGCCGGGCGGCGTTTCCAGGCAATAGCCGAAGCCTTGGTGGATGCGTTCCATCGTCAGCGGATCGGCGTAGATCGGTATCCGGTGCTTCTGCAAGAGAACGTAGCCACGCAGGTCATCGATGCCGTGCAGATGGTCGGCATGGGCATGCGTGTAGAGAACGGCGTCGATGCGCGGCACCCTGGCCACAATCATCTGCTCACGAAAATCTGGCCCGGTATCGACCGCGACGATCGTACGGCCGCCATCCGGAGCGATCTGCTCGATGAGAAAGGCCGTGCGCGTGCGCCTGTTCTTGGGATTTTCGGGATCACAAGCGCCCCAGTCACCATTCAGCCGCGGCACACCCGGAGATGACGAACAGCCCAGAATGGTGAAGCGTCTGCGGTATCCGGTTGCTACCTCTGGCACGCTTTAAAGCCTCGGCATCTTGGAGAAGCAGCGGAACGCGTTTTCCGTCGTGATCGTCGCCATCTCGTCGTAGCTGACGCCATGGACCTCGGCCAGAACCTCGGCCGTATTGACCACATAGGATGGCTCGTTACGTTTGCCGCGCCAGCGCTTCGGTGCCAGGAACGGCGCGTCTGTTTCCACCAGAAGGCGGTCCAGCGGCACGGTCTTTGCTATGTCGCGGATATCCTGGGATTTCGGAAAGGTCAGGATGCCGGAGAAGGATACGTAGCCACCCAGTTCAATACCGGCACGGGCGAGGTCGGGTCCGGCCGAGAAGCAATGCAGGATGAAGGGAAATGCCCCCTTCCCGCTTTCCGCGGTCAGGATTTCGATCATGTCCTCGTCGGCACTTCGGCTATGGATGACCAGCGGAAGTTTTGTGACACGCGCCGCTTCGATATGCCGGGCAAGACCGGTCTTCTGGTCCGCCGGCGTCTGCGTGTCATAGAAATAGTCGAGACCGGCTTCGCCGATCGCCACGATCTTCTCATGTGAATTGGCAAGGCGGATCAGGTCTTCCGCCTGGATATCCAGTTCCTCGCCGGCATTGTTCGGGTGCGTGCCCACAGAGCAGAAAACGGACGGGTATTTTTCAGCAATTGCCAGGAGTGTCTCAAGTTTCTTTACGCGCGTGGAGATCGTCACCATCTGTTTCACGCCGGCGTGATGCGCTCGCTCGATGAGCAGGTCGCGCTCCTCATCGAACTCGGCAAAATCCAGATGGCAATGGGTATCGATCAGCATGGACACGTTATTCAAACCTTGACTGCAATATGGGCAACGGTCCAGCTGATGTGCCGGACCGTCCTTTTCTTTCTCAGGCCGTTGCCTCGGGCGCGACATAACGTGGGAAGACCGGCGTCGGTGCTTCAAGCACGGTGCCCGGCTTCAGGCGCCCGGCCTCACCGAGTGTTGCGAAATCCCGTGCGTCCGGAGAAGCGGCGACCAGATTGAGCAGCTTGGTCGAGGATTCCGGCATGAACGGCTGCAGTAGAATGGCAATCTGGCGCACGACCTCGGCCGTGACATAAAGAACCGTACCCATCCGCTCCGGATCGGTCTTCTTCAGCGACCATGGCTGCTGCCCGGCGAAATAACGATCCGTTTCGGAGACGACTGCAATGATCGCCGCCAGCGCCTTGTGGATCATCTGCTTGCCCATCTCCTCGCGGCAGGTGGCAATCAGCGCGTCGGCGGAAGCTAGCATCTCGCGGTCGGCCTCGGTCAGTTCGCCCGGCGTCGGGATCTGGCCTTCGCAATTCTTGACGATCATCGACAGCGAACGGCTGGCAAGGTTGCCGATACCGTTGGCAAGGTCGGCATTGATACGGATACCGATCGCCTCTTCGCTGCAGAAACCGTCCTGGCCGAACGAGATTTCGCGCATCAGGTAATAGCGGATCGCGTCGAGGCCGAAATGTTCGATCAGTTCGAAAGGATCGAGCACGTTGCCGAGCGACTTCGACATCTTCTCGCCGCCCTTGGCCAGCACGAAGCCATGCGCGTAAACGCGCTTGGGCAGCGGCAGCTTGGCCGACATCAGGAAGGCAGGCCAATAGACCGTGTGGAAGCGGATGATATCCTTGCCGATGATATGCGCATCCGCCGGCCAGAATTTTGCCCGTGGCCCGTTCTCGTCGGTCAGAAGACCGGTTGCGGTCACGTAATTGGTCAATGCGTCGACCCAGACATACATGACATGTTCCGGATCGTTGGGAACCTTCACGCCCCAGTCGAAGGTCGTGCGCGAGATCGAAAGATCCTTCAGCCCGGATTTGACGAAGGAGATGATTTCGTTGCGACGCTCAGCCGGGCCGATGAAGTCAGGCTGTTCCTCATAAAGCTTCAGCAGCCGATCCTGATAGGCCGAAAGCTTGAAGAAGTAGCTCGACTCCTCAACCCACTCGACCGGCGTCCCCTGCCCGCCGTAACGCACGCCGTCGCGAACTTCCGTCTCGTCCTCGGCGTAATAGGCCTCGTCACGAACGGAATACCAGCCGGCATAGCTGTCCTTGTAGATATCGTCATTGTCAGCCATCCGGTTCCACATGATCTGACACGCCTCATGATGGCGCAGCTCGGTGGTGCGGATGAAATCGTCGTTCGAGGCGTTGAGTACCTTGCCCATGGCGCGGAATTCATTGGAATTGCGCTCCGCCAGATCTTCAGGCGAAATGTCTTCCTTGCGTGCGGTCTGCTGCATCTTCTGGCCATGTTCGTCAGTACCGGTCAGGAAGAAGACGTCTTTCCCGTCAAGGCGCTGGAAGCGCGCCATGGCATCGGTCGCGATCAGTTCGTAGGCATGGCCGATATGCGGCTTGCCGTTCGGATAGGAAATCGCGGTGGTGATGTAGAAAGGCGTCTTGTCGGACATCGATACACTCGGAAAATGGTTTTTCGCGGCACAGCGGCGCGGGTCATGCCGCTCTTAGCGCATGTTTGCCTGATGCGAAACCCAAACTTCCTGATGGGAGCCGTTAACGGCCGATCGTCAGGCCGCTTTTGCTGCTTCCAGGATCGACAGAAGCGTCTGTTTCTTGTCGAGATTATAGGCGGTCGACACAGTGATTTTCTCGACGATCTCGCTGACCAGCTTCGCCCGCCGGTCGGCAATCGCCAACTGCCCCTGCAGCGCAGCACGGCGGGCCTGTTCCACGAGATACTCGCTTAAGTGCTCGAGGAAGAAGGTGAAGATCACTTCGCTGTCCTTGCCCGACAGGACATCGGCCAGCCGATGCATGGCCTTGCGTGCAGAAGGTCCCTCTCCGGCGACAATCTCGTCGAATGCGGCGATGATATCGAGCCCGCCATAATTCTTCAGCTTCAGTGCGCGCGAGACGCTGCCCTTGGCCAACCGCTGCACCGACTCGGCCGTCTGGCCGCCGTCGATCGATTGTCCGAGCGCAGTCAGAGACTGGCGCAACTCGCTGTCGCCGAGCGGTGACAGCTTGAGTGTCTGGCAGCGAGAGCGGATCGTCGGCAGAAGCTTGCCGGGCGCGTGCGACAGAACCAGAAACATGGCCCCGCGCGGTGGTTCTTCCAAAATCTTCAGGATCGCGTTGGCCGCATTCCTGTTCAGGTCATCGGCGGGATCTATGATGACGATGCGCCGGTTACCGGTGCCCGAGGTCTGCGAGAAAAAATGCCCTGCCCGCCTTACCTCGTCGACGGTGATTGCACTCTTCACCTTGCCGGTCTTGTCGTCCACAGGCCGCGTCAGGTGCAGCAGGTTATGGGAAGCCCCCGACAGGATCTGCCGGCTGATCGGCGTGGACGGATCGGGATCCGGAATTGTCACCGGGGCAAGCCCCGGCTCTGGATTGGAAAGCACGTAGTTTGCGAACCGGAACGCAAGCGTCGCTTTACCGATCCCTTCCGGCCCCTCGATCAGGATCGCATGATGCGACTTGCCGGTACGATAGCTACGCGCCAGAAACTCCTGCGCGCCCGAATGGCCGAATAGCTGCGTATTTGCAGCCGGGTGAATGGCTCCGTCCAGAACATTTGCGGCTGTATCGCTCACGAGACCTGCTCCGCGACTGACGCCTCAGTCGCCGTTTCCACCAGCGTGAAAATCTCCTCGGCGATTTCGTTTTCCGGCCGACCTGCGTTTATAACCCGGCAGCGTCGTGGCTCGGCCGCCGCAATATCGAGATATGCCTGCCGCCGCTTTTCATGTGTATCGACCTCTTCCTTCTCAAAACGATCGGGCGCGTCACCGCCGCCGCGGCGGCGTGCACGGGCAAGACCTGCCTCGGCCGGAAGATCGAGAATAAAGGTGAGGTCCGGCATGACGCCGTCTGTGGCGATGCGCTGAAGGGCTTCGATGAAGCCTGGCTCGAGATTTCCGGTGACGCCCTGATAGACTCGTGAGGAATCGACGAATCGATCGCAGAGCACGACTGCGCCCGTTTCCAGCGCAGGGCGAATAACCTCTTCGACATGATCGTTGCGGGCAGCGGCAAACAGGATCGCCTCCATGCGCACACCGAAGGTTTCGGCTGCTCCACTGAGGAGAACGTGCCGAACGGCCTCTGCGCCCGGAGATCCGCCCGGTTCGCGTGTCACCAGCACATCGTGACCGGCACGGCGAAGCCGATCGGCCAACCGACGGATCTGGGTCGACTTGCCGACCCCCTCGCCGCCCTCGAAGGTGATGAATATGCCCGAACGATCTGTCACGCTTGTCTTTGAACCTGTCTATGTCTGAAGGGCATATAGCGCATCGGCCAGAAATTCGGAACGACTTTCGGCACGGCTCACGCGGCGTCAAAGCCAGAAGAACAGTAGCTCCATCAGGGCATCGCTTGCCTGAGCCCTGAGACCGCCGACCTCCACAGAAGCTGCAGCCTCAAGCGGGATTTCCCGGATCACCCTGTCGCCTGACGAGATTCGCAAGGTCGCGATCTCCCGTCCCTGGGCGACCGGCGCCCGCAGGGGCCAGTTGTAGACGATCCGTCCAGACAGCCTTTCCGGGTTGGTCTTCGGCGTGAAAATATCGACAGGTTCTCGCGTGACGAGGTCGACCTTGCTTTCGACACCTCCATATATGCTCGCCTGCCCGATCACCTCTCCCGCCTTAAAAACAACCCGGGTCTCGAACGAGGACAATCCCCACTCCAGAATGCGTCTGGCTTCATCTGTCCGCTCCTTTTCCGTGGCAAGGCCGCCGAGGGCGAGGAAGAGGCGCGTATTATCTCTCGCGACCGACGCGGCTAGTGCATAACCTGTCCCTTCGGCAAAACCGGCCCCCAAACCGTCTACCCCCATATTAAGCGACAGAAGCGGGTTCTTGTTGCGCTGGAATATCTTGTTCCAGGCGAAATCCGGCTGCGCATAAAGAGGGTAATATTCCGGATAGTTTCGATAGAGATGCCGCGAAAGCTCGACCAGATCGCGCGCGGTGGTCCAACTTTCAGCATAAGGCAAACCTGTGGCATTGCCGAATGTGGAACGCGCCAGACCGATATCCTTGGCCTTTGCCGTCATGCGGGCCGCAAATTCGCCTTCGGAGCGCGCAATACCCTCCGCCAGAATGATACAGGCGTCATTGGCATTCTGGATGATCACGCCGCGCATCAGGTCGGCCACCGGCACCTGCGATTTCAACGCGGCAAACATTGTTGTCGTACCAGAAGGCGCACCGCCTGTGCGCCAGGCATATTCGCTGACCGGATATAGCGTCTCGGGTGAAATCGCGCCGCTTTTCAATGCATCGAAAACGACTTCCATCGTCATCAGCTTGGCAAGCGATGCTGCCGGAAAGGACTGATTTTCGTTGACAGCCAAGAGCACGGTACCCGTCGCCGCCTCAATGAGATACGCCTGTTTCGCCTTTGTCGCGAAAACGGGCTGCGCTTCCTGCGCCATTACGTTCCCTGCCGCCTGCAATGTGGTCGCAGCCAGCACAAAAACCAGAAGCAGAAAACTTCGCATCATTCCCCCGCAGTCCATCCGATTCATGCTCAGAGTAGCAAGAGGTCTTTTATGGTGAATTAAGAGCGACATGGCATCCGTGAAAACAAAATCACCCCAAAAACCTTTCGGGCTTTCGGGGTGATGAAAAGTCAGTATCGTTTCGTGTGTCGACGATAGTCGGCGTCAATATTTCTGGCCGGGCTTTGGCGGCTCCAGCAGCACGTTGCCGAACATCACGCGTGTAACCTTGCCTTGCTGCGGTTCCGCTGCATAGGCGGTCTCAGTCGTTCGAGCCTGAACCGGTTGCTGAACACGCTGCACCGACTGAACGCGTTGCGCGGGCTTTGGCTGGCTTGGCGCCGACGCATAAGCAACAACGCGCTCCTGCTGGACGGGACGAGCGGCAGGAGCAGCCTTTCGCTCGACAGGCACGGGAGCGGCGCGCGTGACAGATGCGATCTGCGCAGTCTGCTGTTCGAACTTTTCGGCGACCGGGCGCTTGGCGGACGATGCGCTTGGGCTGCGTCCCGCATAGGCGGCCGCCGGCATGGACGAGCCGTAACTCTGCAACTGATCACCAAGGGGCTGGTTAGATGCAACCATTACCCCGCTCGCAATCTGGCCGCCGGGGTTGAACGACGGCAGGCGATCGCCCTTGCGAACATAGGACGCCATCAGGAACGGCATATCCTCGCCATCCATGCGGGCGCGGCCCATATACTGCACGTTCACGCGGCCGGTACCGGTCTGCTTGATGTCGATCATCTCTGCTGTCTTGTCCGAAACGTCGATGATGCGGCCCGGGTGATATGGCCCGCGGTCGTTGACGCGAACGACAACGGACGAACCGGTATCGAGATTGGTTACGCGGGCGTAGCTCGGGAGAGGAAATGTCGGATGCGCAGCGGAAAGGTGCGAGCTGTCATACACTTCGCCATTGGCGGTTAGACGACCGTGGAATGCCGAACCATACCAGGAAGCAAGGCCGGACTTGTTGTAGTTCGGGTCTTCCTTGGGCACGTAGGTCTTGCCCTTGACCTCATAAGGCTGTCCGACCATGAAGCGGCCACCGCCCTTCGGAACAGGCCTGCCGTCCGCAACGACGCGCGGGCTGGCCTTCACGCCATATTCCGACTCGGCAAAATATTCCTTGCCGTGACCCTTCTTCTTCGGGGCTTCAGCCATCTTGGTCGAGGCACAGGATGCCATCGTCGCACACATTACGCTGATCCCAAGCCATTTAGACCAGAGGGAAAGTTTGCCGCCACTCAAACTCAAAACTCGTCCGTCCCTATTTCGCATTGTGCGAATATGATGCAGAGCCTCGCAACCCGTACCATTCGCAACCACAACCCCACCCTCGTGAAACCACTCAGGCCTAATACTGAACAGGTTTTGCTTGGTTCGTGGCAGAAATGCGAACGAAATCTGTGGAATGGTTAAAATTCAGACGGTTATGGTTAATGATTGGTAAATTCAGTTCGTTTTATTGCTGTTCCAATACGCAACACGCCGGAACTTATACTTCGCTTTAACTTCTCCACATGTGACCGTGACAAGAATCACAATCAAGCAAAGCTATAACCCCAACGCGGGACGCATGATTGTCGCCCTTGACGCCCTCCTATCATCGCAGCTGCCGTTGACGGGGCGATCAATGGACGATAAAGCGCAACGGTCTGGATGGGTGGCCGAGTGGTTTAAGGCAACGGTCTTGAAAACCGTCGTGCGGGGAACCGTACCGTGGGTTCGAATCCCACCCCATCCGCCACTCTCATCAAAACGTGCGATTTTACGAACGGGTTATCGCCGATTGCCACCTTTTCCCGTCTAGAGGCAGATTTCGGGGCAAATTCGCGTCAATGGATACGGGCCTGAAGCCCAAAAGAGCTTTCAACGCCCAGACCCGGAAAGACGCCTGAGGCCGTCATTGTCGATGATGGTGACATCAGGATTCACATCGGCGATACGCTTAGCGATCGCATCCGCGACGGTCTCGGCGGGAATGGCTCCGTAGCGGGAGAGCTGGCCGGGCAGAACCGGCGTGAGAGCCGCGAAGATGCTCTGGCCGATCGCCTCCCACATGCGCCGTTCGTTGCGGTTTCCGATGAGAAAACCAGGGCGGATCAGGTCAACCTGCTCGAAGCCGAGACCGATGACCGCCTGCTCGATCTTGCCCTTTGTCTGGAGATAGAAACCGGGACCACCAGCGCCCGCCGAGGTCACAAGAATGAACTTGCGTGCACCAAGCGCCTTTGCGCCTTTCGCCACGGCGAGCACGTAATCATGGTCGACCCGGAACATGGCCGGCTGCGATCCGGCCGTGCGAATGGTCGTGCCGAGGCAGGAGATGGCGACATCGACGCCTTCGGCCGCGATCGGCCGCAACACCCGTTCAGGTGTCTCGCAAAGGTCTTCGTAGTCAATCGCCCGGCCCGGTGCCGATGACCCGCGCCGGATGAGGCTGACGAGATCGATATTGTCGTCTCCGGCAAGCCGTGCAGCCACGAGGCCGCCGACCAAGCCGGTACTGCCGGCGAGAAGAACGCGTTGAGGCATATTGTAGACTCCTTTGGCACGCTAGCGAGCGCCCGACTCTTGATTCAGTGGAGGTCGGCTCAATGGAGACCGGCGGTTCCGGCCGGGCCGAGCCTGTTCATGTTTATTTCACGCCAGCGGTTGGGCGACATTCCCTCCCATTCGCGGAAGGCGCGGTAGAAGGAGGTCGTGTCCTGGTAGCCGAGCAGGCAGGCGACTTCGTCGATGTCGGTCTCCGGATCGGCAAGTAGATGACGGCCCAGATCCCGGCGCGCATCGGACAGGAGGTCGCGGAAGGTCGCGCCCTCCCCGGTGATGCGCCGCTGAAGCGTCCTGTCGCTCATGCCGAGTTGCTTCGCCACGTCGGACAGGCCCGGCTGGCCGCTGGCGAGACTGCGCTTCAGCACGATCTTCACCTGCTCCTTTACCGAACTTTGCGCTTGCAGTTCGCCGAGCGCCGCGCTGAGGGCCGGCGTCAACATCTCCAGCATTTCGGGGTTGTGACCCGGGAACGGTCTGTCGAGGTCGGCCGCATTGAGCACCAGCAGATTGCGCGGTGCGCTGGTGCGGATAGGGCAGCCGAAATACTCCGCATGTGTCGCGCCGGCGGGCCCCGGTCGGGCAAGCTCCAGCCGGCGCGGCAAGATGTGCCGCCCGGTGGCGCGCCTTCCAAGCTCCACCAGCGTAGCGAAGGTTATGTCGACCGAAATCGCAGGCTCCGCGCCAGTGGCGAACGGCCATTCGGCGGATATGGTGCAATCTCCGTTCGCCTCGACGATCTGCAGGTGCTCCGGCGTGCACAGACGCTTGAAGCGCGCGAGCCGGGTCAAGCCGTCGCGATAGTCTCGGGCGTAGAAGGCGGCGAGGCTCGACGGCGGATGGACGGCCGTATCGACAGTCTGAACCATGCGGATGCCAAGTGCTGCATCGCCGGCCAGATCAGCCATCGCCTGCATCAGCGCAAAATACTGCGCCGTGGTGACGAAGGCCTGCGCGCCAAGATGTAGCGTCGCCGGCAGGCGCGCCTGCCGCAGCAGGGCTGCGGGACGGATTCCGAATTGCTCCGTCGCCCGCCAGAAGGCCTGCGGTATCTTGCACTTATCGACCTGCGCCATCGTCAGTTCCTTCTATGCCTTCTGGGTCTTGAGCGCCTTCGAGATACCAGTCGCCATCCGCATCATGCCGTCGAAGGTCCGATCGGACAGCATGCCGCGCATGAAGATCATCGGCTTCGCACCGAAACCGATTGCGTAGCGGGTCTTCGGCCTGGCTGCGGTGACGGCTCTGGCAATGGTGTCGGCGATGATCTGCGGCGGTGACTGGCGCTTGACACTGGCTTCACCGACCATGGATTCCGCCATGGCGTTGGCCTGCACCGCATAGGGACCGTGGCCCGAGGTCTCGCGCAGCTTGTCGGCGGCGATGCCGGCCCATTCGGTCCTGATACCGCCCGGTTCGATTACAACGACATCGATGCCGAAAGGCTGAACTTCCATGCGAAGGCAGTCGCTGATTGCCTCCAGTGCGAATTTGGTGCCGTGATACCAGGCACCAAGTGGGGTATGGATCTTGCCGCCCATCGACGTGATGTTGACGATCGTGCCCGAACGTTGGGCGCGCATGTGCGGTAGGGCCAATTGGATCAGCCGGACCGCGCCAAAGACGTTGACGTTGAACTGGGCGCGCGCCTCTTCCATTTGCACGTCCTCGACGGCACCATAGGAGCCATAGCCGGCATTGTTGACGAGGACGTCGATGCGACCGAATTCGGCGATGATGGCTTCGATCCCGGCCTGCATGGAAGCGTCATCAGTCACGTCCATCGCCAGAATTTTGATACCGGACTGCGTCAGACGCTGCATGTGACCGACACGGCGCGCGGCGCCGTAAACCGTGTAGCCGAGTTCCTTGAGCTTGAGGGCAGTGGATTCCCCGATACCGGAAGAAGCGCCGGTGACAAGTGCGACTTTGTTGGCCATGTGCCGGTTCCTTACGTTGGAAATTGTTGTTTTCAGAGCCCTAACTCGATCAGGCTGCGTATTCTGGAATGCAAATTAGCGGCATCAACACGTCATGGCATTGGCATTATATGCCACATAACTTGCATATCGCGCCAACAGTCTGACGCCACATGCCGCGGTGGTGTCGCGCTCCAGAGTTTGTTGACTGTCTAGGCGTCACAGTCATCGAGAGAGAGAGAGAGAGAGAGAGAGAGAGACAACACCGGCCGACGATGGGTGATGCGACAGACGCTGGCGGGAGGCGGAAAGCGCCACCACTTTTGCATGTGCCTTTCGACACTTACCGAAATGCATTCCGAGCTGAGGGACCGGCAGGTCAGGTCCGCCGAATTTCCGATATAGCAGCCACTTGCTACGCAGACACCGTCCAAAGGCTGCAAACTTCGTTTGGGAGCCAGTGGGCATTCATGAGCAAGCCGACCAAGCGCCTCGCTCACCCCGTCATTAATACAATCCGCCAAAAAACAAGACGTGTCGTTGACAGTCTAATACCTACGTAGAATAAGCTGACTGAATTCATTCATAGGCGACACGATGAAGACAGAGATGCATCCGAATAAGATCGGCGTCACGTGCCTTACTTTTGCACCTCTGGAAATTTGCGCAGACTCGCAAAGCATCAATGCCAACCCTATAAGCTAGGTGGAAATGAAGACTGTCAGCAGCATGAAAGAGCCCTTGGAGGAACTTGAATTTGCTCTTCATCGAGTGCTGATTCATGTCATTCTTATTTGCGACGTCCTTTTTGCATCCCGGATTTATCAAGCGATCGGTCTATTCCTACAGCCGCTAATTTTGGGCAGCTGTGCGGCTATCATCATTTTTTATTGTGCCTATACAGCAATAAGAGGTCACATACTCATACCACTGATGGCCGTTGGTTATGTGGCGCTCGTCATGACACAATTGACTGTGTTCGCAGACAAGCTTTGGCTACCCGTCAATACAAACGCCTTCTTCCAATACATATGGGTGATGTCATTCGTTCCGTTCGCGGGCGTGTGCCTGGCCGGTGGGCGAACCTATCTGCTTAAATGCGTCATCGGCTACGGAACGGGTTATTGCTGCTTTTACGCACTTGTCTCGATCATGCAGATGGCGGGCGTCTTGCCCGGCAAAATTCTGGCCGGACTTGTTTCCGATCTTGATTTCCGGGGCGCGCGGATTTTCCTCTATTCCGGCCTAGCCGCACTCACATATTTCTATTGGCTGGTGCAAATCCGGACACGCGTGACCCGGGTCAGCCTGTCCTTTTTCTTGATATGCACGCTGGCATCATTGCTTTCTCTCTCGCGCGTCTATCTTCTTGTGATCTTCTGCCTCAGCATCGTGTTCATGCTTTCGCCCAGACCCGCTTTTTTACGAATATTGGCTATCTCTGTTCTGGGACTTGGAACCACATTCGTTTTGTCTGGGATGCTGGTTCCCGCCTTCAATCCATTCGATCTGTTTGCAAATGACGCTTCCGGCGCCTATCGAGCGCTGGAATATGAAGTCATGCGCGACCGAATTTTTGCCGATCCCCTATGGGGCTTTGGAATGTCGCCGACGTCAGATGCGTCCAAGCCATTCCTGGGGCCTTATCTTATCTTCCCCGGAGATGTGGGCAGTGTCGGGGTGTGGTTTGAGTTTGGCCTGATCGGCCTAGTCTTGTATCTGGTCATCCTCTGGCGGTGCTCCACTCCACAGCGGTCATTGCCGACGAAATATGGCTGGCCGCTTTTCCTGACCGGAACAATGCTGACGGCTTATGGCGCGATGGCGCCTCTGGCGATCGCCCCAGGTGGGGCGACAATGACAGGATTGATTTTTGGAGTTGGCCTGACGGCTCACGTTCAACAGAGAAACCACAAGCGGCGCTCTCAGCCGCTTTCAGGATCGCTCCGGCAAACCATCTCGGCGCGATAGATGCGCTGCGCGAAGGTGGGGGCTGGTCAGTTTCCTCCCGCGATACGCTGCATTCGGTCTTGGTGCGCAACGCAGCCCGGATGGATTAAAGCGACCGCACTTACCCAAATATGACTTTCGTCAGGCGGTGACGCCAGCTTCGCGTTGTTTTGCGAGTGCGGCAAGATCCGCGGGCTTCAGTTCTACCGATTCGCCGCAGCCGCAGGCGGATGTCTGGTTCGGATTTACGAAAGTGAAGCCCGAACGCATCTTGGTGATTTCGAAATCCATCTGAGTGCCTAGCAGATAAAGAACGGCTGAGGGCTCGATCCAAACCTTTGCGCCGTCATGTTCGATGACGTCATCCTTGGCATTTGCCTCGTTGACGAGGTCGATCGTGTATTCCATGCCGGCGCAGCCGCCTTTCTTGATCCCGACGCGGATGCCTTTGGCATCCGGACCGGAACTGGAAACGATCTCGTTGACGCGGGTTGCCGCCGCATCCGTCATGGTCATCACTGCAAAGCCCATCGGCCATTCCTCTTCCACAACCGGGTTCAAGGCCCGGCGTTTCTGATATTCAATTTAGTCTCGCCGGCTCACGCTATCAATACCAGCCGACCGCGACCTGTGCTTCTTCCGACATGCGCTCCGGCGTCCACGGCGGATCGAATGTCATTTCCACTTCGACGCCGGATACGCCTTCGACGGCGCCGACGGCGTTTTCCACCCAGCCCGGCATTTCGCCGGCAACCGGGCATCCCGGCGCCGTCAGCGTCATGGCGATCTTCACCATGCGGTCGTCTTCGATGTCGATCTTGTAGATCAGGCCGAGTTCGAAAATGTCTGCCGGAATTTCCGGGTCGTAAACGGTCTTCAGCGCCGCGATGATGTCGTCGGACAGGCGCTCCAGTTCATCCGCGGGAATGGCGGATTCGATGATCCCTTCACGGGCATCCCACTTCGGTATGTCTTGGTCCATGGCCTTCAAGTATCCTCAGGCAAAGAAATTGCGGGCGTAATCGAGCGCGTCCGCAAGCGCGTCGACTTCGGCACGGGTATTATACATGCCGAACGATGCGCGGCATGTGGAGGTGACGCCGAAACGTTTCAAGAGCGGCATGGCGCAGTGGGTGCCCGCTCGCACGGCAACGCCGCGGCGATCGATTACCATCGATACGTCATGGGCATGGATCCCGGCAAGTTCGAACGAAAAAATCCCGCCTTTGCCCTGCGCGTTGCCGATGATCCTCAGAGAATTGATCGCAGACAAACGCTCGGTCGCGTATGCCGTCAGATCCGCCTCATGGGCAGCAATTGCGGCGCGGCCGACCTTGTCCATATAGTCGAGTGCATAACCCAGCCCGATCGCCTGCACGATCGGCGGCGTGCCGGCTTCGAAACGGTGTGGCGGGTCGTTATAGGTAACGAATTCCTCGGCCACTTCGATGATCATCTCGCCACCGCCCTGGAACGGCCGCATCTCCTTGAGCCGATCCATCTTGCCGTAGAGCACGCCGATGCCGGACGGACCATAAAGCTTGTGGCCGGTCATCACGAACCAGTCGCAATCGATATCCTTCACGTCGATCGGCATGTGGACGGCGCTCTGGCTGCCGTCGACTAAAACCGGAATGCCGCGTTCGTGGGCGATGCGGCAGATTTCCTTGACCGGCACGACAGTACCGAGCGCATTCGACATCTGCGTGACGGCGACCATCTTGGTCCTGTCCGTCAGCACCTTTTCGAAATCCTCGATATGGAAGGCGCCATCGTCATCCACCGGCACCCAGACGATCTTGGCGCCCTGACGCTCGCGGATGAAATGCCATGGCACAATGTTGGAGTGATGCTCCATGATCGTGATGACAATCTCGTCGCCCTCGCCGATATGCGGCATGCCGTAACCATAAGCGACCGTGTTGATCGCTGCGGTTGAATTGCTGGTAAAGACGATCTCGTCCACCGAACCGGCATTGAGGAAACGTCGCACCTTTTCGCGCGCCGCCTCATAGGCATCGGTCGCGGCATTGGATAGGAAATGCAGACCGCGATGCACATTCGCATATTCGTTTGAATAGGCATCGCTGATCGCGTCGATCACCGCTTGCGGCTTCTGCGCCGACGCACCGTTATCGAGATATACGAGCGGCTTGTTGCCATGCACCATGGTCGACAGGATCGGAAAATCCCGCCTGATCGCATCGACATCATAGGCAGAAAACGGTGTCGTCTGGTCCATGTCAGACCCTTTCATATCGCGCCCTTGGGCAAAATCCCGCAAAGATCGCAGTTATGATCGGCATCGACGTCGCCATCCCCACTGCGTCATCCTCGGCCTTGTGCCGAGGATCCAATCACGCTGCAACCTGATCTACGGTCGCAGATGCTCGGGACAGGCCCGAGCATGACGAAGGAGACGTGCAGCCCCCTCCGCCAATTTTTGTCAGGCGTGCTTTTCAAGCCAGGTCGAGATTACTTCTTCCAGCGGCTCGACCAGCTTTTCCTCTTCCAGCTCTTCGACGATTTCGGCGACGAAGGCGTTGACCAGCATGGCGCGCGCCCTGCTTTCCGGAACGCCGCGGGCCATCAGATAGAAGAGATGGTTGCGGTCGATATCGGCAACCGTCGCACCATGGCCACAGATGACGTCGTCGGCGAAGATTTCGAGTTCCGGCTTGACCGAGAAGTCACCGTCATCGGACATCAGAAGCGTGTTGCACGCCATCTTCGCGTCGGTCTTCTGCGCGTCGGGTGCTACCCGGATCATGCCCTGGAAGACGCCGCTCGCCTTGTCGAACACGACATTGCGGAAGGTTTCCGTCGAGTTGGTATGCGGCACGTTGTGGCCGAGCACCAGCGTGACGTCCGTATGCGTATCGCCGCCGAGCAGGTTGACGCCGCGCAAGGTCAGTTCTGCGCCCTCGCCCTGAACGTCGATGCGCAGTTCCTGACGAACCAGCTTGCCGCCGGCATTGACGACGTAAAGCCGAAGCTTGGCTTCCGTACCGAGCTTGACGCGGATCTGCGCCAGATGGGTGTCGGATGCGCCCTGGTTCTGCAGGATGATCCAGGTAATGTCCGCACCGTCTTCGATCGTCAGGTCACTGATCGAGGACACGAATGCGGCAGCGCCCGTCTCCGAGCGGTGACGCTCGACGATCGTGGCCTTCGAGCCTGCGCCGAAGGATACCGGGAAACGGGTGTGGATCTGGCCCTCGCCATGCGAGACCTGCAACTCGATGACGTCCTCGATCTCCGCATTCGCGGGAATGACGAGCGCCAGGCCGTCACGCACGAACGAACCGTTCAGGCGACCGATCGCATCGTCCTTGTCGAGTGCGGTCAGGCCGGCAACGGCGGAACCGTCGCTCAACTGATCGCGAAACGCGGTGATCGTGACGCCGTCGATTTCGGCATCCGCCTGGGCCACGCCCTGCAGTACCGAAAGCACGGTCGAGCCCTTGACCAGCGGCGCGACGGACGAAACCTTCGTGCCAGCGACCTGCTCCGGTACGGAGCGCAGCAGGTTCTTCAGGTCGGTATAATGCCAGGATTCGATCCGGCGGGTCGGAAGCCCGGCATTCTTCAGGTCGTCGAGAAGACGGTCGCGGGTGCCGGCGACGGCGCCATTGCCCGGCAGGTCGCCGATCTGCGCGGAAAAGGCCTCGACGAGCGCCGTTTCGGCAACCGTGAGCTTGGCCGCTGGCTGGTTAGCTTGAATGTTCATGCCAAAATCCTCCCCGGTCTCAGGCCGCGGTCTCGATCACGTCGGCATAACCGTTGGCTTCCAGTTCCTGTGCCAGTTCCTTGTCACCCGAACGGATGATCTGGCCCTTGTAGAGAACGTGGACGGTATCCGGCACGATGTAGTCCAGCAGGCGCTGGTAGTGGGTGATGACGATGACGGCGCGATCCGGCGAACGCAGTGCGTTGACGCCGTCGGCAACGATCTTCAGCGCATCAATGTCGAGGCCGGAATCGGTTTCGTCGAGGATGCAAAGCGTCGGCTCCAAGAGCGCCATCTGCAGGATTTCAGCGCGCTTCTTTTCACCGCCGGAGAAACCGACATTGAGCGGACGGCGCAGCATGGCCGGGTCGATCTTCAGCTGTTCGGCGGCTTCCTTGACGCGGCGCATGAAGTCAGGTGTCGTCAGCTCGTCTTCGCCACGTGCCTTGCGCTGCTCGTTCATCGCCACCTTGAGGAACTGCATCGTGGCGACGCCCGGAATTTCGACCGGGTACTGGAAGGCGAGGAAGATGCCCTTGGAGGCGCGCTCGGCCGGGTCGAGTTCCAAAATGCTCTCGCCGTTGTAGGTGATGTCACCCTCGGTGACTTCATAGTCCTCGCGGCCCGACAGGATGTAGGACAGCGTCGACTTGCCGGAGCCGTTCGGGCCCATGATGGCGGCGATCTCGCCCGGCTTCACGGTCAGGTTCAGGCCGCGGATGATCTCGGTGCCGTCTTCGGCGATACGGGCGTGCAGGTTCTTGATCTCAAGCATTTCGTTTTCCCATTCATAAGGCGGTTCAAGGGCCGCCCGATAGACCTTGGGGCAGCGAGGCCCCCTCGAATTCCGTCATCCTCGGGCTTGTCCCGAGGATCAAAGCCGTCAGTTGTAGTTGCTCCACCCCTCCGTATTCGGATGCGGGCGATAGATATTCTCAATTTCGTTGATCCGCTCATAGAGATCGACCCAGGTCGGGTTCAAACCTTCTATGAGCTTGATCTTCCATTCACGCAGATAGCGCTTCAGCGATTTCTCCCGCTGTATTGCCAGGACGATATTCGGGTGGCTTTCAAACCAGACCAGATTTTTCGCCTTATACTTCTGCGTAAACCCTTCCTGAATTGCGTTCCGGTGCTCCCAGATGCGACCGTGGAGGTCACTTGTCACGCCGGTGTAAATCACACCTCGCGGTTTATCGGACATCATGTAGACGAAGCCACTCATCCTCTATCCCGCGACAGCAGATCCTCGGGACAAGCCCGAGGATGACGACGTGAAACCTGTTACCCCACACTGCCTTCGAGCGAGATGCCGATCAGCTTCTGGGCTTCCACGGCAAATTCCATCGGCAGCTGCTGGATGACATCCTTGACGAAGCCGTTGACGATAAGCGCGATCGCCTCTTCTTCCGGAATGCCGCGCTGCATGGCGTAGAACTTCTGGTCATCGGAAATCTTCGAGGTGGTCGCCTCGTGTTCGATCTGCGCCGACTGGTTCTTCGCCTCGATGTAAGGAACGGTATGTGCGCCGCACTTGTCGCCGATGAGAAGCGAATCGCAGTTGGTAAAGTTGCGGGCGTTTTCGGCCCGGCGGTGGATCGACACCTGACCGCGATAGGTATTCTGCGAAACGCCGGCGGAAATACCCTTGGAGATGATGCGGCTCGACGTGTTCTTGCCGAGATGGATCATCTTCGTGCCACTGTCGATCTGCTGGTGACCGTTGGACACGGCGATCGAATAGAATTCGCCACGGCTGTCGTCACCACGCAGGATGCAGGACGGGTATTTCCAGGTGATCGCCGAACCGGTCTCGACCTGCGTCCAGGAAATCTTGGAACGCGCACCACGGCAATCGCCACGCTTGGTGACGAAGTTGTAGATGCCGCCCTTGCCTTCCTTGTCGCCCGGGAACCAGTTCTGCACGGTCGAATACTTGATCTCGGCATCATCCAGCGCAACCAGTTCGACGACGGCAGCATGAAGCTGGTTTTCGTCGCGCTGCGGTGCGGTGCAGCCTTCGAGATAGGAGACGTAGGCACCTTCTTCACAGATAATCAGCGTGCGCTCGAACTGACCGGTATTCTTCTCGTTGATACGGAAATAGGTCGACAGCTCCATCGGGCAGCGAACGCCCTTCGGCACGAAGACGAACGAACCGTCGGTGAAGACCGCAGCGTTCAGCGTAGCGTAATAATTGTCCGTCGTCGGCACGACCGAGCCGAGATACTGCTTGATCAGTTCGGGATGCTCGCGGATGGCTTCGGAGATCGACATGAAGATCACGCCGGCCTTCTGCAGTTCCTTCTTGAACGTCGTGACGACCGATACAGAATCGAACACCGCATCGACGGCGACCTTGGAGGTCTGCACGCCGGCCAGGATTTCCTGTTCGCGCAGCGGAATGCCGAGCTTTTCATAGGTGCGCAGAAGTTCCGGATCGACTTCGTCGAGCGATACCGGGCCGGTCACGTTCTTAGGTGCGGCATAATAGTAGATGTCGTTGAAGTCGATCTTCGGGTAATCCACACGGGCCCAAGTCGGCTCTTCCATCGTTAGCCAGCGCTTGTAGGCATCCATACGCCATTCAAGCATCCAGTCCGGCTCCTGCTTCTTGGCCGAAATGAAGCGGATGATATCTTCAGAAAGCCCCTTCGGAGCCTTGTCCACTTCGATAACTGTCTCGAAGCCGTATTTGTACTGATCGATATCGATCCCACGGACCTGATCGATCGTTTCCTGGACAGCAGGCATCTTCAGTCTCCAAATTTTGCCGGTTCAAATTCCGGCAATTCCGTCAGTCTTGCGGGGGAAACAATGCCTCCCCCATGTAAGGGCCAAAAGGCGACTTTCCCACCTTTTGGCAAGCAGAAAATTGCTTTTCCGCCAGATCTGGAAGCCGCTTATGCGGCTTGTCCCGGCAGCTTGCGGCGACCGGCTATTTTCCTGAAGGCAGCGATGGCCGTCTCGATGTCGGCCTCGGTCGTTTCCGGTCCGAGCGAAATGCGCAGGCCCCCGATATCCGAGTTGAAGCCCATGGCCGTCAGGACATGGCTTTGACCGACCTTGCCGGATGAGCAGGCCGATCCTGCAGAAAGCGCGATACCTTCAAGATCGAAAGCAATCTGTCCCGTTTCCGCCTTAATCCCCGGAAGCGTGAAGAAGCTCGTATTGGCAACGCGCGGACCGTCTGCACCATGGATGACAACATCCGGTGCCGCCTGCACCATCGCCTGCTCCAGCCTGTCGCGCAGCTCGCCGATCCGCGTCCTGCGGCCTTCCATGTCTTCAGACATCACTTCAGCTGCCGCGCCGAAGCCGATGATTGCGTGAAAATTCTCGGTCCCCGAGCGGTGACCTTTTTCCTGACCGCCGCCTCGAATGAGCGGTTTAGGCATCAGCACTTCGCCGCGGGAAATGAGCGCGCCGACACCTTTCGGACCGCCGATCTTGTGCGAGGAAACGATCAGGAAGTCGGCATCCAGCGCATTGATGTCGAGCGCGATGCGCCCAGCCGCCTGAACCGCATCGACCACCATCAGGCCGCGATACTTGTGCGCAAGCGCTGCCGCTTCTGCCACCGGCTGGATGATACCCGTCTCGTTATTGACGATCATCACGGCCACCATCGGCAGGCCCGAAGCCTGATCGTGACTGGCGAGAAGCGCTTCAAGAGCGGTTAGATCGACGATACCGGCCGGCGTTACCGGCACTTCCGTCATCTGATCCGGCGCAAACCGGCCGCCTTCGCGGGTCGCCGGATGCTCGATGGCAGAAGCATAAAGACGCGATACCGTGACCGGCGCCCGGCCCATGCGATAATCCGGCGTCAGGACATGATTGGATGCTTCTGTCGCGCCACTGGTAAAGGTCACATGCGCAGGCTCGGCCCCGACGAGCGATGCGACCTGACGCCTCGCCTTTTCGACGGCAGCGCGGGCCACCCTTCCCTCGCTATGAACAGAAGACGCATTTCCCGGCAAGGAAAACGCCTCGACCATCGCGAGACGCGCAGCGTCCGATAGCGGAGCCGTCGCATTCCAGTCGAGATATGTCCTCTGCAAAGCCATCGCTTGAGTGCGCTTCCTTGGTCGCTCTATAGAATTGAACCCCACGCGACGCGCGGAATCCTCATTTTAGTTGAAATCTCAACTGCGCTTGCCTTATGAGACTTCGCAACAGGCATTGCTGTCGCATGCCTAAGTTTCGAATGGTTCTAAACTGAGTTCTAGAAAAGCTGAGCGCCTCCGTCAAGTCAAACTCGACGGCAAGCGTAAGTTGGAACCAAACACGATTGACCGGAGTACCGATGCCCGAAGTGATTTTCAACGGCCCTGCCGGCCGCCTTGAAGGACGTTACCAGCCCTCCAAGGAAAAGAGTGCGCCGATCGCGATCATCCTGCATCCGCACCCCCAGTTCGGTGGCACGATGAACAATCAGATCGTCTACCAACTCTTCTACATGTTCCAGAAGCGCGGTTTCACGACACTGCGCTTCAACTTCCGCTCGATCGGCCGCAGCCAGGGCGAATTCGACCACGGCGCCGGCGAATTGTCGGATGCCGCATCGGCGCTGGACTGGGTGCAGAGCCTGCATCCCGATTCGAAAAGCTGTTGGGTTGCCGGTTATTCCTTCGGCGCCTGGATCGGCATGCAGCTTCTGATGCGCCGGCCGGAAATCGAAGGTTTCATGTCGATCGCGCCGCAGCCGAACATCTACGATTTCTCGTTCCTTGCCCCCTGCCCGTCGTCCGGCCTCATCATCAACGGTGATTCGGACAAGGTTGCGCCGGAAAAGGACGTCAATGGCCTCGTTGAGAAGCTGAAGACCCAGAAGGGCATCCTGATCACCCACAAGATCGTCGAGGGTGCCAACCACTTCTTCAACGGTCAGGTCGATACGTTGATGGGCGAATGCGAAGATTACCTCGACCGTCGCCTACAGGGCGAACTGGTGCCGGAACCGGCCGCCAAGCGTATCCGCTAAATAGATCGGGCCTCGAAAGAGGCCCGTTTTGTTGACCGAATTGGTGTCGTCCTCTAGAAGGCGGCATCGTTCGAGATAATTCTGACCCTCTAATGTCCGGAGCAGGTGCGGATGGCGGTGTTCCCGCTGCGAAATCGGAAAAAGGGTGGACGCGTGCAAGCCGATCTTGCGCGCCTGCCGGTTCTTGTCGCCGCATTCCTGATTGCCCTCTTCGGTATGCTGGCCGGCTCTCCGCGGAACGCCGAGATTGCCACATCCGCAAGGCCGGTGGATGATCGCTCCGATCGTTCTCCGGTTCTGACCAAACGCGAGCCCCTGCGAGCCGTCTCGATTGCCGAGCGCAAGGATGGGGCAGGCACACACGCCTCCACCGACGAAGGCCTCCCAGCTCCGCAGTTTTTCGCCCTTCCGACAGTCGCCTACACTGCCGCCCGGGCACCGGGTCACAACAATGCTGTGATTGCCGATGATGATTGGCCGAGCACCCTGCCCCGCGCACCGCCGGTAGTGTCGGCCTGATTGAGACATTCGCCTCACGGCGCGAAATTTGACGGCCATGCCGACCGCTGACCGGTCCGGGCCAAACAGGATCTAGACAATGAGAAATTCTCCGTGGCTGGTGGGAAGCTATGCTCTCATCATCATAATCGGCATTCTGGTGGCGCTGCCGAATGTCATTCCGCAGTCCACACTGGACCGCATGCCGTCCTGGCTTCCCCATAGCCGCGTCTCGCTGGGTCTCGACCTTCGCGGCGGCTCGCATCTCGTTCTGGAAGTCGATCGCGCCGACCTGATCAACGAGCGCATCCAGAGCCTGACGCAGGATACGCGCCGCGTGCTGCGCGACAAGAACATCAACACGTCTGCCATCCGCCGTGCTGGTGACGCGATCCTCGTAACACTGCGCGATCCCGCCCAGCGCGATCAGGCCGTCACCGAACTGCAGACACTGGCAAACCCGGTCGGTCTCGGCTCGGTCGGCAGCTCCGACCTTTCGATCACCACGCCGAGCGACAACACGATTTCGATTGCGCAGACCGAAGCGGGCATCAACGCCCATATCGCCGGTGCCGTCGAGCAGAGCTTGGAAATCATCCGCCAGCGCGTCGACCAGGTCGGCGTTGCCGAACCGACGATCCAGCGCGTCGGCTCCGACCGCGTCCTTGTCCAGCTTCCGGGCGAACAGGACCCGTCGCGCCTTCGCCAGCTTCTCGGCTCGACCGCCAAGATGAGCTTCCATCTGCTCGGCACACCTGGCGAACCGGGCGTCACCATGCTCTCCGACGATCGCGGCCAGCAATACCCGGTTCTCGACCGCGTCGAGCTTTCCGGCGACCGTCTGACGGATGCGCGCGCCGCCTTCGAGCAACAGACACAGCAGCCGATCGTCACCTTCCGCTTCGACAGTGCAGGCGCAACCCGCTTTGCCCAGATCACCCAGCAGAATGTCGGCCGCCCGTTTGCCATCGTTCTCGACAACAAGGTTCTGAGCGCTCCGACCATTCAGACGCCGATCACCGGCGGCTCCGGCCAGATTTCCGGCAGCTTCACGCCTCAGGAAACCACCACGCTTGCAGCGCTCTTGCGCGCCGGCTCGCTTCCCGCCAAGCTGACCGTCATCGAAGAACGCACCGTTGGTGCCGACCTTGGTGCCGACGCCATTGAGATGGGTATCTATACCGGTCTCATCGGCTTCGCACTCGTCGTTGGCTTCATGCTGTTCCTGTACGGCTGGTGGGGCCTTCTCGCCAACACGGCGCTCCTCATCAACGTTATCCTGACCTTCGCAGGCCTGACGCTGATCGGATCAACCCTGACGCTGCCCGGCATCGCCGGTGTTGTGCTGGGTATCGGTCTGGCTGTTGATGCCAACGTTCTGATCAACGAGCGCATCAAGGAAGAAACCCGCAAGGGCAAGAGTGCCTTCGCGGCGATCGACGCCGGCTTTGCCCGTGCCTATTCGACTATCGTCGACTCCAACGTCACCAGCTTGATTGCGACCGTGCTTCTGTTCTGGTTCGGCTCCGGCCCGGTTCGCGGCTTTGCCGTCACCATGGGTCTCGGCATCATGATCTCGATGTTCACCGCCGTTTCGGTCGTGCGTGTCGCCATGGTCGCCATTACCGCCCGCCGCAAGCTGAAGAAGATCGAAATCAAGCCGCTTCTGCCGATCAACCTTGTGCCGGATGGTACCAAGATCCGCTTCATGCGTGGCCGCTATATCGGCATCGGCGTCTCGATCGTGCTTTCGATCGCCTCGGTCTTCCTGTTCTTCAAGCCGGGCCTGAATTACGGCGTCGACTTCCGCGGCGGTATCCAGATGGAAGTGACCACACAGGACACTGCAGATCTGGCCGCGTTCCGTTCCGGTCTCAGCGAGCTCGGCTTCGGGGAAGTCGGCCTGCAGGAGTTCGGTGCACACAACCGCGTTCTCGTGCGTGTCGAGCGCCAGGAAGGCGGGGAAGAGGCGCAGACGGTTGCCGTCGAGAAACTCAAGGCGGAAGTCGTCAAGATCGATCCGACTGCCAAGGTAGAACGGACCGAAGTCGTCGGCCCGAAGGTTTCGGGTGAGCTTGCCGTTGCCGGCTTCCTGTCGCTCTTCCTCGCTTCGATCGCGATGATGATCTATATCTGGGTGCGCTTCGAATGGCCGTTCGCGGTCGGCGCGATCGTCACCCTGATCCTCGACATCACAAAAACCGTCGGATTCTTCGCGATCACCGGGCTGGACTTTAATCTGACCGCTATCGCCGCCGTGCTGACGCTTGTCGGCTACTCGGTCAACGACAAGGTCGTCGTCTATGACCGCATGCGTGAAAACATGCGTATCTACAAGAAGATGCCGTTGCGCGACCTGATCGACCTGTCGATCAACGAAACGCTGGCACGAAGCCTCTACACCTCCGCCACGGCCTTCCTCTGCATGTTGCCGATGGCAATCTGGGGCGGCAGCGCCGTGTCGAGCTTCGCCATCCCGATGGTCTTCGGCATCGCGGTCGCAGCTCTTTCGTCGGTCTTCATCGCGGCCCCGATCCTGCTCTTCCTCGGCGACTGGCGCACCCGTCACCGGGCACAGAAGCCTGCAGAAGAGGTTGCGGAAGATACGAAGGGCATCAGCAAGGCCTGATCCCGTCATCAATAGACAGACGAAGGGGCGGATCGAATTCCGCCCCTTTTGCTATCCACGCTCGCCTGGAGTGATTGATTTCATGGTTATGGAGCTTGCCGCCTATGCGGGGCTTTTCTTTTCGGCACTCATCGCAGCGACGATCCTGCCCATGCAATCGGAGGCTATCCTTGTCGGCCTGCTGCTGACCGGTGAGCATTCCACCGTGGCTCTTTTACTCACGGCCTCGATCGGCAATACGCTTGGCGGCGCAGTCAATTGGCTTCTGGGGCGCGGCATCGAGCGTTTCAGGGGGCGGCGCTGGTTTCCAGTCAAAACAGCACAATTGGAGAAGGCGCAGCGCTGGTATCGGCGCTACGGAAAATGGTCGCTTCTGTTCAGCTGGCTGCCGATCGGCGGTGATGCGCTGACAGTCGTGGCCGGGGTTCTGCGCGAACCCCTTCCCACCTTCCTGCTGCTGGTGTTCATCGGCAAGGCAGCCCGTTACGCGGTTCTGGCCTGGGTCACTCTGCGCTGGGTGTGAAGTCGAAGGGTCGGCGCCGGGAAATGCGATAGACCGCAGCCGGTGGAATGTTGCGCACGGTGCCGCCGACACGCACGGCCTTCAGCCCCAGCCTATCGAGGATGCGCCGCGGCACCGGGCAACGTGGGCCATAAGTAAATTGATAGAGTGATGCTCCTGGCCGCAGATAGGCGAATACGCCGGCCAGGATCGCCGTTTGCTTGCGCGGCGACATCGAAAGAAGTGGCAGTCCGCTGACCGCAGCGCCTACACTCGGCTCCTCGAAAAGATGCGCCTTGCGCAGCCTGGACGCATCCATCTGCAAGACCCGCGCCTTGGGAAAGCGACGCTTCAGCCGTGGCAGGAATTCATCGCCATATTCGATCAGCGTCAGGTTATCCTCGGCGACGCCGCGCGCCAGAAGCGAGCGGGTAAATACACCCGTCCCCGGTCCAAGCTCGATCACCGCCCCGGCAGAGCCGTCGATTTCCTGCGTGATCAGCCTGGCGAGAGTTTCGCCCGATGCGGCAACCGCTCCCACTCGCAGGGGATTACTCGCCCATGAGCGAAGGAAATGCAGGATGTCCGACAACTGCGCCTCGCCGAAACCTGGCTCTGCTGCGATGACATCCGAAGCGTCTGCCATGGCGTCGCTTCGGCAGTGAGATCGAAACCAACGCATCGACAACATCTCCGTTTGGGGCTTGCGCGTCTGAAGGTGGTGAGTCCACCGGACAAGCGCAATGACCATCGCAAATTGTTGCGAAATGATGGCGGAGGGAACAATGCTTGGGCTGCCGCCATTAATGCGTTCAAAATCGATGCATGTGGAGGAGCCCGACGATGAAAAATACAATTGAGCCGATCGGGGACGATGAGGAACGTGGAGAACTGAAACGGGTCATGGGTCCCGGACTGCTGCTTCTGTTCATCGTCGGGGATGTGCTCGGGACCGGCATTTACGCGCTGACCGGACAGGTGGCGGCAGAAGTCGGTGGTGTCGTCTGGCTGCCGTTTCTGATCGCCTTTGTCGTCGCGCTCCTGACCGCCTGCAGTTATCTCGAACTGGTCACCAAATATCCGAAGGCAGCCGGTGCGGCGCTCTACACCCACAAGGCTTTCGGCATTCATTTCGTGACCTTTCTCGTCGCCTTCGCCGTCATGTCGTCCGGCATCACTTCAGCCGCCACTGCATCACGCGCATTTGCCGCCAACTTCTCGACTTCTCTCGGGCTGGACGTCGGCTCCTTCGGCGTACCGCTGATCGCCGTCGGCTTCATCGCACTCGTTGCGGCGATCAATTTTCGCGGCGTCGGCGAAAGCGTGAAATTGAACGTGCTCCTGACCGTCGTCGAATTGACCGGACTGCTGTTGATCATCGGCATCGGCCTCTGGGCTATAGCCGGTGGACAGGGTGACGTGTCACGCGCATGGACATTTGAAGCACCTGAAGGTGGAGGAGCTTTCTGGCCGGTCGTTGCGGCCACCACGCTTGCCTTTTTCGCCATGGTCGGCTTCGAGGACTCGGTGAACATGGCCGAGGAATGCAAGAAACCCAGCAAGATCTTTCCCAAGGTTCTCCTGGGCGGCCTCGCGATCACCGGCACCATCTACGTATTGGTGGCAATCTCGGCCATCACGCTGGTGCCGGCTGCAGAACTGGGCGAAGGTGAGACGCCACTCCTGAAGGTCATCCAGGCCGGCGCGCCCGCCTTTCCTGTGGGTGTCTTCGCCGTGATCACCATGTTTGCCGTCGCAAATTCGGCGCTGATAAACATGATGATGGCTAGCCGCCTCCTTTACGGCATGAGCCGCGAAGGCGTTTTGCCCGCTTCGCTGGGCAAGGTTCATTCGGCGCGCCGCACCCCATACATCGCGATCATCTTCACATCGCTGCTAGCGGTGGCGCTGATCCTGTTTGCGGGCGGCGTGAAGGAGCTGGGCGGCACGACGGCGCTGTTGCTGCTCTGCGTCTTCGCGATTGTCAACGTCGCCGTGCTGATCCTCAGGAAGGACAAGGTAAGTCACAAGCATTTTCGTACGCCGACTATCCTGCCCGTACTCGGTGCCTTGACCTGCGCCTTCTTCGCCGGCCCCTGGACAGGCCGCGATCCGATCCAGTACGTGATCGCTGGCTGCCTTCTCGTCCTGGGTACTGTGCTCTGGCTGGCCACGGTGCAGTTCATGCGCACCGCCAGCCAGTCGGCATAGTCAGGATTACCTGCTCCGGAATGACAGACGGCCGTCGCCCGCAACATTTGGGGCGACGGCGCTGTAGTCGGTTATCCGGTACTGCCCGCCTTCGACCGGGTGGCTGTGGGTGGCCGTAATCACCATGACTTCCGCCCCGGCCGCTTCACCTGCCTGAATGCCTGCCGGAACATCTTCGAATACGAGAACGTCGCTCGGGTTGACCCCGAGGCGTTCGGCACCCAGACGATAGCCCTGCGGATTGGGCTTGCCGATGGTGACGTCTTCCGCCGTGACGAGATATTTCGGCACCGGGATACCCGCAGCCGCGAGCCTTGCCTTGGCCAGTTCCAGCGGCGACGATGTGACGATCGCCCAGCACTCGACCGGCAACTGCTTCAGGAATTCGGCAGCGCCGCCAAGCGCAACAACGCCTTCGACGTCATCGATCTCTCCCTGCAGGATCTTTTCCGCCTCGACGATCGGATCGACGCCGGGCAGGTTCAGATCGGTGATCGTGTCGATGCCACGACGGCCGTGCATGGTCGGCAGGAATTTCTCCACATCGAGGCCCATTCCTTCCGCCCATTTGCCCCAAACACGCTCTGCGGCCGCAGTAGACGTCAGGATCGTTCCATCCATATCGAAGAGGAAGGCGGCATAGTCGCGCGACGGCAGGACGGACTTGACGGAAGCGGCAGAAGACAAGGGAATTCCTCTCGAAATGAGTGGTAGATGGCGGGATCTCCATGACTATCCCGCCAGTGACGCAGGCGCAAATAATCCCGTGATTTTTTAACATCCTGGCGTAAGTTTGCCGCGGGACATCAAAGGGAGGATCATTTGACATACCCATCCGTAAGCCATGCCGATCTCAGTGGACGTGGCGTCTTGATTACCGGCGGCGGCTCGGGGATCGGCGCAGCACTTGTCGAAGGTTTCGTCAAACAGGGCGCCAGGGTCGCGTTCATCGATATCGCCGAGGAGCCCAGCCGGGAGCTGGTCGAGGGACTGGCAAAAGACGCGGACCACAAACCGGTATTTGTCCGAGCAGACCTTTCCAACGTGGACGAGTCTCAAGCCGCCGTCCGCGAAGCTGCCCAGCGCCTGGGCTCGCTTTCCGTTCTGGTCAACAATGCAGGCTGGGACGACCGGCATGAAATGGCGGAAGTTACCGAGGACTATTGGGACAAAAGCCAGGCGATCAACCTGAAGCAGATGTTCTTCGTTTCGCAGGCGGCCGTGCCGTTCATCAAAGAAACGGGCGGTGGGGCGATCGTCAATTTCTCGTCGATCTCCTATCTGCTCAATACCGGCCGCATGCCGGCCTATACGACGGCCAAGGCCGGCATTATCGGGCTGACCAAGAGTCTTGCCGGAAAGCTTGGTCCAGACAATATCCGGGTAAATGCTATCCTTCCCGGCATGATCATTACCGAAAGACAGAAGCGCCTGTGGCTGACGGATGAAAGCATCGCCGCAATGATCGACCGGCAATGCCTGAAGCGAACGCTCGACGGAACCGATCTTGTCGGCCCTTGCCTGTTCCTCGCCTCAGACGCCTCCGCCGCCATGACCTCGCAGACGCTGGTCATCGACGGCGGAACGCTTTGATCAAAATAAAAATGCCGCACGGACGGAGAGAGATGTCCGCGCGGCCCGTGCAGCCTACTCTGCCGGGGAGAGAGTAGGCGCAACCTCGGTGCCGTGGCTCCGCAGCGGACGGTTGCCCGTCAGAAGCCGCGCCAGGATGTAGAATACCGGTGTCATGAAGATGCCGAAGAAGGTGACGCCGATCATGCCGGAGAAGACGGCAACACCCATGGCGGCACGCATTTCCGCACCCGCGCCGGTCGAGATGACCAACGGCACCACGCCCATGATGAACGCCATCGACGTCATCAGGATCGGGCGAAGACGCAACCGGCTCGCTTCCACCGCGGCCTCCAAGGGTTTCCTTCCGGCAAGTTCAAGTTCGCGGGCGAACTCCACGATCAGGATCGCGTTTTTCGCCGATAGCCCCACCAACACCACTAATCCTATCTGGGTGAAGATGTTGTTGTCGCCACCGGTCAGCCATACGCCGGTCAACGCTGCAAGCACGCCCATCGGTACGATCATGATGATCGCGATCGGCAATGTCAGGCTCTCATACTGGGCAGCCAGCACGAGATAGACGAGCAGCAGGGCGAGCGGGAAGACGATGATGCTCGAATTGCCGGCGAGGATCTGCTGGTAGGTCAGGTCTGTCCATTCGAAGTCGATACCCGAGGGCAGCGTTTCGGCGAGGATCTTGGTGATCGCAGCCTCCGCCTGCCCCGACGAATAGCCCGGTGCCGGAGCGCCGTTGATATCCGACGACAGGAAGCCGTTGTAGCGGGTTGTCCGTTCCGGACCTGCCGACGCATCGACCTTCAGGAGTGCCGAGAGCGGGATCATCTCGCCTGATTGCGAACGGACCTTCAGCTGGCCGATATCCTCAGACTTCGCGCGGTATTGCGCATCGGCCTGAACGCGGACGCTGTAGGTGCGGCCGAAGGCGTTGAAGTCGTTCACATAGAGCGAACCGAGATAGATCTGCAGCGTCTCGAACACATCCGTGACGGAGACACCGAGCTGTTCGGCACGGGCACGATCAAGGTCGGCATAGAGCTGCGGCACATTGATCTGGAAGCTGGAGAACACACCCGTCAGTTCCGGAGCCTGATAGGCCTTGGCCATGACGGCCTTGGTTGCCTCGTCGAGAGCCTCGTAACCGTAGCCAGCCCGATCCTCGATCTGCAGCTTGAAGCCGCCTGTCGTGCCGAGGCCGTTGACCGGCGGCGGCGGGAACATGGCGATGAACGCATCCTGGATACCGGCGTATTTCTGGTTCAGCGCCATCGCAATGGCACCGCCTGAAAGATCCGGCGTGGTGCGCTTGTCGAAATCGTCAAGCACGGCGAACACGATGCCCGAGTTGGAGCCGATGGTGAAACCGTTGATCGACAGGCCCGGGAACGCGATCGCATGTTCGACGCCCGGTTGCTCCATGGCGATATCGCTCATCCGCTTGATCACGTCTTCCGTACGGTCGAGCGTTGCACCATCGGGCAGTTGTGCGAAGCCGATCAGATACTGCTTGTCCTGCGCCGGCACGAAACCGCCCGGCACGGCACTGAACATGCCGTAGGTCGCACCGACCAGCGCCAGATAGATCACCATCACGATGCTCTTGCGCGACAGAAGCCCGCCGACAGACCGGCCGTAGCCGTTTGCCGCCTTACCGAAACCTCGGTTGAAGCCACGGAAGAACCAGCCAAAGATCTTGTCCATGCCGCGCGTCAACCAATCTTTCGGCGCATGGTGATCCTTCAAAAGAAGAGCCGCCAGAGCCGGAGACAAGGTCAGCGAGTTGATCGCGGAAATGACAGTCGAGATGGCGATCGTCAGGGCAAACTGGCGATAGAACTGGCCCGACAAACCGGTGATGAAGGCAAGCGGAACGAAGACCGCGACCAGAACCAGCGCAATCGCGATGATCGGACCCGACACTTCGCTCATCGCCTTGTATGTCGCCTCACGGGGACTTAGGCCATTCTCGATATTTCGCTCGACGTTTTCGACAACCACGATTGCATCGTCGACGACGATACCGATCGCCAGCACGAGACCAAACAGGGTCAGCGCGTTGATCGAGAAACCGAAGGCATACATGACCGCAAACGTGCCGATGACCGAGACCGGAACCGCGATCAGCGGAATGATCGAGGCACGCCAGGTCTGCAGGAAGATGATGACGACGAGAACGACCAGCGCGATGGCTTCGAGAAGCGTATCGAGAACCTTTTCGATCGACGAACGAACGAACTTGGTCGTGTCATAGACGATCTCGTATTTCACGCCTTCCGGCATCGCCTTCTGCAATTCGTCCATGGTGGAACGAACCTGATCGGCGATTTCGATCGCGTTGGAGCCCGGCGCTTGGAGAACCGGAATGGCCACAGCCGGCTGGCCGTCGAGAAGCGACCGCAGCGAATAGTCGGCCGCGCCGAGTTCGATACGGGCAACGTCGCGCAGACGGGTGATCTCGCCATTGGAACCGGTCTTGACGATGATATTGCCGAACTGTTCCGGCGTCGTCAGGCGGCCCTGGGCATTGACGTTCAGCTGCAGGTCTACACCCGGAACCGTCGGCGATGCGCCGATCGTGCCGGCTGCGGCCTGCACGTTCTGTCCACGGATTGCGTCGGTAATGTCGCTGGCCGCCAGCGAAAGCGCTGCGGCCTTCTGCGGATCGATCCAGATGCGCATCGAATAGTCACCGGCACCAAAAATCTGCACCTGGCCGACGCCTTCGATACGGGCCAGACGATCCTTGATGTTGAGCGTCGCATAGTTGCGCAGATAGGTCAGGTCATAACGGTCAGTATCTGAGACCAGATTGACCACCATGATGAAGTCCGGCGAGCTTTTCACCGTCGTGATGCCGAGCGCGCGCACTTCCGTCGGCAGGCGGGGTTCCGCCTGGCTGACGCGGTTCTGTACCAGCTGCTGCGCCTTGTCGGGGTCGGTGCCGAGCTTGAAGGTGACGGTCAGCGTCATGACGCCGTCGGACGTCGCCTGGCTGGACATGTAAAGCATGTCCTCGACGCCGTTGATCTGCTCTTCGAGCGGCGTTGCGACGGTTTCGGCGATGACCTTCGGGTTTGCACCCGGATAGGTCGCCTTCACGACCACTGATGGCGGCACGACATTCGGATATTCCGAGATCGGCAACGATCGCAGTCCCAGCAGGCCGGCAACCACGATGAGAATGGACAGGACCCCGGCAAACACCGGTCGGTCGATAAAGAAGCGGGATATGTTCATCTTGAAAGCCCTCTCTCCTGGGCGACGTTCAGGGCGCAAAAGGCCCCTGCGCCCGCAGTGCTATGCCGCGGGCGATCGTTTGGTTCAGTGTTGGAAGGGCCGGTCAGCCGGCCCGTTGGTTACTTCGAGGCGAGTTTCGCTTCGTCCTGCGGGTCGACCGTTGCGCCGGGGCGCACGCGCTGCAATCCGTTGACGATGATGCGGTCGCCGGCATTCAGGCCCTTTTCGACGATGCGCATGCCGTCGATTGCCTCACCCAGTTCCACCGGGCGGTAGGCGACGGTATTCTTGCCGTCGACGACGAGCACAAACTTCTTGTCCTGATCGTTGCCGAGCGCCCGTTCACTGACGAGAACGCGGTTCATCGGCTCAGGCTCCCCCATGCGCACCCGCACGAACTGACCGGGGATCAGCCTGCCGCCCGGATTGCCAAACACCGCCCTCACCCGGATCGTGCCGGTACCGGCCGCCACCTGGTTATCGATGAGCTGCAGATGCCCCTTGATGGCTTCTGAGCCGGGAGCCAGCGTTACGATTTCCACCGGAACCTGATCGATTGCCGGCTGGCCATCTGCGAGCGGCAGTTCGGCGAGAGTGCGGGTCACCAGCTGCTCGTCGGCATCGAAGCTCGCATAGATCGGATCGGCGGAAACCAGCGTCGTCAGCGGCGCCGACGCAGAACCGCCCGCAACCAGATTGCCAACCGTTACCTCAATCTTGCCGACACGTCCGGCAATCGGTGCCTTGATTTCGGTGTAACCGAGATTGAGTTCGGCGACACGAAGCGCGGCCTTGGCCGACTGGAGATTGGCCTTGGCTTCGCGTTGCGTGCTCTGCCGCTGCGCCAGATCGCTCTGCGAGATCGTGTTGCGCGAAAGAAGCGTATTGCCCCGTTCAAGTTCGGTTTCGGCATAGGCGAGCTTTGCTTCAGCCGAGGCAACGGAGCCTTCCGCTTCAGCGACTGCCGCCATATAAGGCTCGGGATCGAGGGTCACCAAGAGGTCACCAGCCTTGACCAGCCCGCCTTCACGGAAATGGACGGACTTGACCTCGCCGGCTACGCGCGGACGAACGTCAACGCGATCGACGGCTTCCAGACGGCCGGAAAATTCCTGCCACGTGCCGACCTTGCGGGGCTGCACGGTGGCGACAGTAACCGGAATGGCGGCAGGTGCCACAGCCTCTGCAGGCGAAGCAGCATTGGCGCCGTTCGGCATGTCGAAATAGAAGGCTGCGCCTGCAATAAGCACAGAGGTCGTCAGGCCGGCGCCCAACAGGGCCCAGCGGGGTGTCTTCGATGTCATTGTGAACTCCTTCAGCCTTGGGAAGGGCTGTTATCGTTTCCTGGAACTAGAAATATGGGCAGAAACTGCTGACCTCAGCTCGTCAACTGACGAACGAAGGTCGAAAACTCCGTGCAGAGCCCAGCTAACCAGGCTCCGCCAACGCCGTGATACAGGCCCGTCCAGCCACTGCCGGCGGGCAATACACGCTTGGTGACACTCACCCCTGCCCCGGAAAGCTTGTCGGCATAACCGAGTGCTTCGTCGCGCAAAGGATCGTCGTCAGATGTCATGACCAGCGCCGGCGCGACACCCGATAACCGCGAACACAGACAGGGCGCGGCGTAAGGGTGCTGCATCGAGCAGGCGGAACCGAGATAATGGCTCCATCCGTCCGACCAGCGTTCACGCATGCCGATCTCGTCGGCACCGCGGATCGAGGCCGATGTCATCATCGGGTCGATCATGGGGGAGAGCAGAACCTGCCCGGTAAGCCGGCCCGGCATCTGGTCCCTTGCCTTCAACGCGGCTCCTGCGGCAACATTGCCACCGGCCTCGTCTCCGGCAATCAGCAGGGGCGACTTGCCCTTGCCATAATCATTCAGCTTCTTGCTGAGGCCATAGAGCGCCAAAAACGCGCATTCCATCGCCTTCGGGAATACATTGCCAGAAACTCTCCCGTAGTCGGCTTCGACCACGACCGCGCCGGCGTCTTCAAGAGCGCTGATCACTGGCCGCGGAGCGTTTTCGTCTACTGGCGTCTGAAATGCATCACCCTTCAGGTAGAGCACGACCGGCGGCTTGCCGCCCTGCACATTGCTCTTGTGAATGCGCACGGGGATAGCGGCCTTCCAAGGCCCATCAATCTCCAATGTTTCCCAGCGCAGCGACATAGCGTTTCTTCCGTTTTAGCCACAGGTCTTGCGGCGAATTCGTATTCAGATATTATTGTTCGGGATCGCAAGCGCAATACGCCTCGATCGGCAACACTTTTCCAAATTCATGGATAATCGCGTCGCAAGGAGAATTCCATGGACCAGCTATCGGCAATGCGTGTTTTCGTAAGGGTCGTCGAGACCGGCAATTTCACCCGTGCGGCGACGACGCTCAACATCCCGAAAACCACCGTCACCAACATGGTGCAGGCACTTGAGGCGCATCTGCAGACCACTCTGCTCAACCGCACGACGCGGCGCGTCATGGTGACGACGGACGGCGCCCTCTATTACGAGCGGGCGATCCAGATCCTCGCCGATATAGCCGAGCTCGATGGTAGTCTCTCGAACTCTCAGACACAGCCCAGTGGCCGTGTTCGCCTGGAGATGGCAGGCGCCTTTGCCGACCTCCTGATCATCCCGCACTTGTGCGATTTTCATGAACGATATCCGCTGATTAAGCTCGACATCGGCGTGGGTGACCGGCTGGTGGATTACATTGCAGAAAACGTCGATTGCGCGCTTCGCGGAGGCACCCCGACGGACCAGTCGCTGATTGTTCGAAAGGTCGGAGAAATCGGCATGCATGCCTATGCCGCTCCGCTCTATCTGGAAAAAATGGGCGAGCCGGCGCATCCGACAGACCTCAATAACGGTCACCGCTGTGTCGGATATCTGCAGGCGCCGTCCGGAAAAATCATGCAGATGAGTTTCACGCGCGGCGACGAGGAAATCGAGATCGATCCGAACTACATCGTCTCCGTCAACGACGCCCGCTCCTATCTGGATGCGGCAATCGCCGGTGTCGGTGTCGCCCAGGTGCCGCGCTTCATGGCCCAGAAGGCTTTGCAGGAGGGCAAGCTTGTGCCGATCCTGTCGGATTGGGTCTGTGAGAGTTTCCCGCTCTACATCGTTTATCCCCAGACACGCCATCTCAGCAACAAAGTGCGTGTCGTCGTCGATTGGCTTGCCAAGCGCGTACAGACCTTGAAGGTCGAGGAAAACCGCATGCTCATGCGTGAGGCAAGCTGACGGACAGCCTGCTTTGCGGGTTAGCCGTAGGGAGACGTGCAGGCCCGGCGTGGACCACCGTCGAAAGGCTGGTAGCTATTGTCTTCACTTCGATAGGAGCGGTAGCGCTCGTGGCACCATGCCTCGTGCGTGCCGATAGGCATCGACCTCACGTCTGCGGTCTGCTGCTCCTGTGATGCCATGACGACAGACGACGCTACAGCAATATTCCTCGCTGGCTCACGCCCACCGTCAGCGAACAAGTCCGTTGCCAGCTGGACGGAAGCGGTGTCTATGGCCGGTGACACGCATTCCCTCCGTGGACCGCCGCCATAGGGTTGATAACTGTTATCCTCGACCTGATAGGATCGGTAACGAGCAAGACACCAATCCACATGCCCGGCACCAAGCTGCGCAGTACCCGTCGCGGCGCTATCGACCGGCTGGGCAGCCTCGGCAACATTTTCGGCGATGTCCGGTGTCTTCGAACCCCGCTCCTCGCTACGGGCAAAGGAAGCGGTTTCCACGTCTCCATCGGTCGGCGCGACGTAGGCAGCCACCTGAACGCCTTCGATGCGCTCGTAGCCCTGTTTGGCCGGATCGACGGAAGTCGGCCTGGACGTCCACAAGTCGGGCGTTTCCATGTGGGCGAAATGATACGGCTCGTAGTCTCGGGTGGCATAAGCCACGACAAAAAGGCCTGCGACGAACAGAATCACCGCACATACGATTGTGGAGACAAGAGTAAAAATCGCGCGCACGCCGAGCAGCCCATAAAGATTGGAATTGCCGGTAAAATGCGCGGAAAGCCAAAGAAGTTCCGACCGCCGAAAACTTTGTTTTCAGCGATAAACTATTGTCATATATTTGTTTTAAGAAGAGATGGTGGGTGATGTAGGGCTCGAACCTACGACCCGCTGATTAAGAGTCAGCTGCTCTACCAACTGAGCTAATCACCCGTAACCAACAGCTTCAGTGGCCTGCGCCGTTGGTGTGAGTGGCCGTATAAAGAGCTTCTTTTGGCTTGTCTAGCGGCCAAAATGATTTTCTTTGTGCAACTGCTCAAAAAAATCACCGCTCTCGGTGGAAAGCCTTATTTCGTGGGACTTCCCGCCCTGGTTATTTTTCAGATGTGCAGCATGCCTTCCGCGATCTTCACCGCATGCCCTCCAATACGTGCCTTCGCGATCTCACCACCCTTGGAATCGATATGCAGATGGATGAAGGACGTGCGACCGATTTCCAAGCCTTGTTCCACGATGATCGGATGATGTCCCTCCGGCAAGGCATCGAATTGCTGGATCGCACCCGCCAGCGCGGCAACCGCAGCACCAGTCGCAGGATCCTCCCAGATCCGCATATCTGGCGAAAACATCCGTGCGTGAAATTTCGCCTGATGATGGACGCCGCCCCTGCAATAGACATAGGCTGAAGCGAGCGCACCATCGACGAATGGGGCCACCCGCTCCCACAGGGTCGATTCAAATTCGAGATTCTGCACAGTTGCGAGATTGCGCAGCGGCACGAGCAGAAACGGAACCCCCGCAGTCCAAATCGACAGAGTATGGTTCTCAAACGCCATGTCAGTGGTTTTGACCGTAATCGAATCCGCGATACCTTCACGATCCAGCGGGATGTCTATCCTTACCGGGCGGCGTGGAAGCTCGAACTCGGCGAAGGTCGCCTCCCCCGTCCGCATCCTGATCGCACAGCGAACCGGGCCGACCTTTTCTTCAATCACGGACATAAGATCGAGCTCCGTCACCCCCGGCTCGTGGTCTCGCTCCGCAAGCGCGATGGCCGCACCGACAGTTGGGTGTCCCGCGAAGGGTAATTCTTTTCCCGGCGTAAAAATGCGGATCTGGGCCGAATGCCCGTTCGATTCCGCGGGCCACAGAAAGACCGTTTCCGACAGGTTTATCTCGCGTGCGATCGCCTGCATGGCGTCGTCCGAAAGTCCTTCCGTATCGAATATGACGGCAAGCGGATTGCCGGAAAGTCTCCGATCGGTGAAAACATCGTAGATGGCATAATGTCTTGCCACGACTCCCCTCCCATTCAAGACAGTGCCGCACCCTGCCCGAGCGCGCTTAAGGAAGCAAGCGACAGGCTAGCGGCCTATGCCGGAGAAAAACCAGTCCAAAATTGGCAACATCAGCAGATTATAGTTGTGGGCAATGGGATCTGCAGATCGGATGACGACGACGCCGTCGATCTCCTGCTCCTTGTCACGCGGCATATGCGCCTCAATCCGGGCCTTAATTTCGGACGATGTCACCGGAAAGCGATAAAGCCTGAAAACCACGATGCGGTTATCCTTGTGGCAGGCATAGAAATGCTGATCTGCGTCTGCTTCAGAAAGAGCTAGCCCCGTTTCCTCACGCACTTCTCTCGCCATATTGCCCGCAACATCGAGCCTTCCATCGATGATGTCGCTGAGGTCGAGCGAGCCGGCTGCGCAATAGACTTGCCCCGGATTGGCCGTGCGATCGCTCATACGGATGGCAATGATCGCGCCGTCGGACGAGATGATCACCGCAAAACCGAACAGATGCAGAGCCCCTTCGGGATCAGGCCGCTTGCGCCACCACAGAAGCGTCGAATAGGGAATGACATGAGCTACCCCTCTAATGACGCCCTGATCGTAGGTCAGATGCCGCTGAAGGACCATCTGGCCGTTGAAGAGATGCGGATTGGCGTTGATTTCCCTTTCCCAATTCGCCTCGATTTCAGCCTGATGCACCACGTAGAGGGGATGCGGATCGTCTACCACCGAAAGATCGAAGGCATCGACGCGCACAGGACTTGTAGATGGCGGCCAGATACCTGCAGGCCTGCCAGCTAACCCGGAAGCGAAAGGGGGTGTCATGGGAGGTTTATCTCCACGACCACGGGGCAATGGTCGGATGCCTTGGGCCTGTCCCAGCCGATACGCGGATAGCGCTCCACCTCCTGCCCCGGCGGAAAAATCGTGCGAAACGGTTGACCGTTGCGAATGACATCCGGCACTGCAGCCGGATTATGTTCCGCAAGTGCCGGAGAGAGCCAGAGGTAGTCGAGTTGGCAGAGATGCTGTTCTTCTGGCCCGCGCGCATGATAAAGCGTCCATCGATCCATCACGCCGCGCCGGGTCATGACATTGTGGGCAAAGTCGTCGTGACTGAAAACGTCAAGTGCACTCATCTCCTCCGTCACAGGCTCGAACCGATAGCCGGTGCGGCGGGTGCCGATAACCTTCACTCGCTCCTGATAATCATTCATGTCGCCGCAGATAGCGAAATTCATTCGACCGGTATTCTCCACACCGAATCTTTTCTCGATGATGTGTCGCACGGCCTTCGCTTCTGCGATCCGGAGCGCCATCGTACCGATACGTCCGTCCTTGTTGTCGCGTGCATTACTCATCGATTTGAAATGCACGACGTAGAGCGACAAGCGCTTGTCCCCGATTTTGAGATCCAGCTCCAGGCAGTCGCGTTTGAAAATCTTGTCGGTCGGTCGGCTAGTCAGCTCTAGTTCGTCGTTAAACAGATCGAGATCCTGATAGGTCAGCATCGCGTGGCTGCGGACATCGAGTACTTCTATTTTCTGGCCGCTTCGCGTCTCGTCTCGCATCAGGACCGCGACATCGATGCCGCGCCCATCATTACCCTCAACCAGAAACTTCTGCAGATAGCCATTGCCGACCATGCGGTAGAGATAGCCGTATTCGAAAGCCTGCAATGTCGGCATGTTGTCGACTTCCTGCAGGCACAGGATATCGGCATCCGCATCGGCAATGGCGAGCGCCGAAAGCTGGCGGGTATCATCCGTCTCGGCGATAAGCCGGGCCTGCTCAAGTTGCTCGTACTCCTGTTTGCTGCCCACCTCGAACAGTCGCAGAACCCTGTCCTGGCGCAACTGATTGCGCCAGCCGGAGAAATCGAAACGGGTCATGAGGTTTTCGATATTGAAGGTACCGAGGCGAAGAGACATGCAAATTTCCCTATTGCGACCGGCACATTAGCGGCTCGACAGTTAGCTGGCTACAGCCTCCAGGCCGAGCGGATGATGATCGCCACCATGTCGCCGACCTTAACCGGCTGGCGGCTGAACGCGCGCAGAACCTGCTCGTCGCCGAGTGCCAGTTTCAGCGCGTAACGCTCGCCCTCGAACAGCACGGATGTTACACGCGCAGGCACGCCTTCGCCGGCGATCTCCACATCCTGCGGCCGGATGAGGATATCGGCACAATCGGCGCCATGTGAGCGGCTGAGCAGTTGCTGCAAGACATACCAGTCCAGCTGACGGTTCTCGACCGAGGCTGCCGGCCATGCGACGATCGCCCCCTGCCCGACCAGCCCGCCAACCAGCCGGCCTTCCGGACGGGCATAGATTTCCTGCGGGCTTGCCACCTGCAACAGCCTGCCTTCCGACATCACCGCGACATCCGTCGCCAGCGCCATCGCTTCCGCCTGGTCATGCGTGACATAAATCATCGTCGCGCCGGACCGTTGATGAAACTCGCGGAACGTCTCTTCCATTTCCTGCCGCAGATGCCGATCGAGATTGGCGAGCGGCTCATCGAGCAGAACCACATCAGGCTCCGTCACAAGGCATCGCGCCAGCGCAACACGCTGTCGCTGGCCACCGGAGAGATCAGCGGGGCGGCGATCCGCATAGGCTTCGAGCCTGACCGCCGCGAGCGCCTCCCGGATTTTAGCCGAGCGTCTCTCGCCGGTGACACCGCGAACCTTGAGCGGATAGCCGACATTGTCGGCAACGCTCATATGCGGCCACAGCGCGTAGGACTGGAACACCATCGCCATGTTGCGATGTTCCGGCGCCACCATCTCGCCGGCATCTGCCAGCACTCGGTCACCCAGCAGGATCGAGCCGTCGGTCGGCTGCTCGAAGCCGGCGATCATTCTGAGCACCGTCGTCTTGCCGCAGCCGGAGGGGCCTAGCAATGCGAGAAAACCACCATCGCGAACTTCCAGCGATACATCGTTCACGGCTGGACGGCCGCCGGTTTCGAATGCCTTGGAAAGGCGGTTTAGGATCAGCTTCGCCACGGTACCACACCTTTCGGCAGTCTCTTCGCCATCAGTTCCAGCACCAGCATCATCGCGATCACCATGATGACCACGAGGACGGAAAGCGCTGCAGCGAGATTGAAGCTGCCGCTGTCATCGAGATTGTAAATCGCTACGCCGAGCGTCTGCGTGCCGGCCGACCAGAGGATGGCCGAGACGGTGAGCTCGTTGCAGGCAATGAGAAAGACGAGAATGACCGACGCGCCTGCCGCCGGCGCCACCAGCGGCACCACGATATCCACCAGCCGCCGTCCGAACCCTGCGCCTGCGAGGCGTGCAGCCTCTTCCAGAGACGGATCGAGTTGCCGGAACGCACTCACCACCGGCTTCAGACTGACCGCAAAGAAGCTGGAGAAATAGGCAACGAGAATAATCCAGATCGTGCCGTAGATCGAAATCCCGATGATCGGGATCGGCGCGGCGAAGACCAGGATCAGCGCCACGGCGAGAACGATGCCCGGCAGCGCGTAAGGGATTTCGGCAAGCGCCGAAAGCACCGGCGCCAGCCGGCTTTTCGAGCGCACGAGATAATAGCCCGTCAGCACAGTCACCACCAAGAGACCAAGCGCCGTCGCCAGCGAGAGCGAGACGGAATTGGTGAACGCCGTTCGGGTAATAGACTGCTTGAACAGGACCTCGCGATAGGCGTCCAGCGTTGCGGTCGCCGGTGTCAACGGCACGCCATAGGCAGGCGCCAGCGAGCTTGCAATCAGTGCCGTCAGCGGCATGACGAGGGTGATGAAAATCGCCAGCCACAGCACCAGTTCGCCGATCAGACGCCAGTTTCCAAGCCGGAACATCGCCACCTGCCCTGAGAGCCCGATGACGCGATAGTCGCGCCCGCGCAAAACCCTTTCCTCGACCGTTAGGCCGATGACCGAAAGGATCGCGATGAGACCGGAAAGCAGCGAGACGTCGGCAAAGGTGTTCGTGCCGAAAGCGGCGAATTTCGAATAGATCAGCGTCGGTAGCGTGTAGATCGAGGCCGGAATGCCGAGAATGGCCGGAATGCCGAAATTGCCGACGCAGGAAACGAAAGCGATCGCTGCACCGGCGACGAAACCGGGCAGTGACAAGGGCAGAATGATATCCTTCAGCACCTGCCAGGACGATGCACCTGACAGCCGTGCGGCCTCGACGCCATCACGCGGCAGTGCCAGAAGGCCGGCGCGCAGCGACAGGAAAACCAGCGGCGCATTCTGCACGCCATAGAGTAGCGCAATACCGCCGATCGAATAGAGCGGCTGCGGGCTCCCCAGCGGCGGCGCCATGCCGATGGCCTTCAAAAGCGCGCTCGACGGTCCGGTCATGCCGATCCAGGACAGAGCCGTCACCTGCGGCGGGATCATCGTCGGCAGCATGAACAGGAAACCCAGAGCCGTCTTGCCGCGCACGTCAAACAGTGTCAGCAGCAGCGCAAACCCGCCGCCGAGGATGACGGCCGCGATCATTCCGAGGATTGAGGTGGTGAGCGTGTCATAAACCGCCTGCCAGACGACAGGATCGGAAAGAAGCGCACGCGCACCGCCGTTGAAAAGCGATGAAAAACCGGTCGCGGCAAGCCGTCCGAGCGGCAGGACGCTCAGGAAGAAGATCACCACGACGACAAAGGAAAACAGCCAGCGGGGCTGGCTGTTTCCTCGATTCTGAGATCGGAACATGAGGCCTTATATCAGCCCTTGGTGCCGAAAATATCGGAGAACGTCTTCACGTCCTTTTCCGAGTTCTTCAGCGCGTCCGCGGCGTTGAGCGGCAGAACCTTGATCTTGTCGCGTGCCGGGTAGCCAGCCGGCAGGTCGATGCCGTTACGAGCCGGGATGTAGCCGAGGCCTGCTGCGATCTTCTGGCCATTTTCAGAGAGAAGATAATCGATGAACTTCTTGGCATTGTCCTGATGTTTGGTCGACGACAGGATCGCAGCCGGTTCGGTGACGGCCGAAACGCCTTCCTTCGGGAAAACGAACTCGACCGGGGCGCCCTTTGCCTTTTCGCGGATCGGCATGTAGTCGACGACGACACCATAGGCCTTTTCGCCGGAGGCGACAGCCTTCAGCACGCCACCGTTACCACCAGCGGCAACCGCACCATTGTCCTTCAGCTGCTTGTAATAGTCCCAGCCGAGACCATCGACGGCTGCCAGCGTCTGGGCGTGGATGAGGGCGGCGCCCGAAGCAACCGGGCTCGGCATGGTGACGAGACCCTTGGCTTCCGGTTTGGCAAGATCAGCCCAGCTCGTCGGCTTCATCGCAGCCTGGGTGTTGTACATGATGCCGGTGGTGATCAGCTTGGTCGAGTAGTAGTAACCGTCGGCATCATAGAGCGAAGCGTCGAAATTCTTGGCTTCCGGCGACTTGTAGGCCAAGAGCTGGCCGGCGGCCTTCATGCGCTCAAACGTCACCGTGTCGGCGATCAGCAGAATGTCGGCGACCGGGTTGCCGGCGGCGATCTCGGCGTTGAGCTTCGCCATGATCTGCGGAGTTCCGTCACGCACCCACTCGACATCGACGCCCGGATTGGCGGCCTTGAAGCCGTCAATGGTTGCCTGCGCATCGGCATTCGGCTGGCTGGTATAGACCACCAGGTCGGCAGCGTTGACAACGCCGGCGAGACCGAGCGCGACAAGCGCCGTGAAAGAGGAAAGTAGCTTTTTCATGGGAGAGTTCCTGTTTGAGTTGACGCGCTTAAACACACATTCAACGACACTCATGTGACAGGCTTCGGCCTAAGGCTGAGTTCCGACGAAAAAAGGGCGGATCGCCTGTGGATCCGCCCTTTCCATACGAATTCGTGAGCAGCAATCAGATGATCGGCAGGCTTTCGTGTTCACTTACCGATGCGTGGGCGACCAGACGTCCAAGGCGCTTGATGCCCTCGTCGATCATCTCGTCATTGGCGCAGGAGAATGAAACGCGCAGCGTGTTGGCATTGCTGCCATCCGCATAAAAGGCCTTGCCCGGCACGAAGGCGACCTTTTCCGTCGCAAGTGACTTGGCGAGCAGTTCGGCCCCGTCCATGCCTTCCGGCAGCGTAATCCAGACGAACATGCCGCCTTCCGGCTTCGTCCATGTCGTGCCTTTCGGCATGTATTTTGCCAGCGCAGCGAGCATCGCATCGCGGCGGCCGCTGTAGACATGCTTGATCTTGGCGACCTGCTCGGCAAAGCCGCGGGACGCGACATGTTCGACGGCGATCTGGTTGATCGTCGAGGAATGCAGGTCGGCCGCCTGTTTCATCAGAACCAGCTTGCGGATGACAGGCATCGCGGCAATGACGAAGCCGACGCGCAGGCCCGGAGCCAGCGTCTTGGAAAAACTGCCGCTATAGATCGTGCGCGTGTTCTCGATGCCGCCCTTGCGCGCGATATCCAGAGACAGGATCGGCGGGACTGCCTCGCCGTCGAAACGCAGGTTCTGATAGGCTGCATCCTCGAGGATCGCGATATCCAACTCGTCGGCCAGCGCCAGCAGCTTTTCACGCCCCGCCCGGTCGATCGTCTCGCCGGTCGGATTGGAGAAATCCGCAGACAGGTATGCAAACTTCACCGAACCACCAAGCTTCGACGCCGTATCGCGATAGGCATCAGGCGTCCGGTTGCCGTTCAGCGACAGCTGGTCGTAATTCGGCTCATAGGCATTGAAGGCGGACAGCGCACCGAGATAAGTCGGCCAGGTGACGAGCGCCGTATCCTTCGGAGACAGGAACAGCTTGCCGAGATAATCGAGCGCCTGCTGCGAACCGGAGGTGATGAAAACGTTATCGGCGGAACAGTCGATGCCGATCTTGGCGACGTCCTCGACGATCCAGTCGCGCAGCGGCTTGTAACCCTCACTGACGGAATATTGCAGCGCAGAGTTTACCTGTGTGCTGGAAAAGATATCGGCGTAAGCTGCCTTGAACTCTTCCGCCGGAAACAGAGCCGGATCAGGAATGCCGCCTGCAAACGAGATGATATCGGGCTGTTCGAGCAGTTTCAGCAGTTCGCGGATTTCCGACGCCTTCATCCGACTGGAACGGGTAGCGAAGATATGTTCCCAATCAAGCATGGGGATGTTTCCTGTTATTTCAATTTTATTGCCATCGCTTTACATAAATTCCGACAGGTCAGCAATACTGACCTATCGCCTCATGCGACATTTTTTGTCTCCATGACATTCCGCCAGGGCCGATATTTCGCTGGTGCGCGCCGGCCTTTGCCTGCGATAACGGGCGACGGGACTTGTCCGTGTCTTGGAGGAGAGACGAATGCTGAAAAACCTGGATCCGGCGCTGAGTGCCGATCTTCTTTATGCCCTGAAATCCATGGGCCACGGCGATACGCTCGTGTTGGCCGATGCCAATTTCCCATCCGATTCGATTGCCCGTCAAACGGTGCTAGGAAAGGTGATAAGGATGGACAACATTTCGGCGCCGCGCGCCCTGAAGGCGATCCTGTCGGTCCTGCCGCTCGACACGCCATTGCAACCTTCGGTCGGGCGTATGGAGGTTATCGGCAAGCCGGACGAAATCCCGGAGATCCAGAAAGAGATACAGGCGGAAATCGATGCCGCCGAAGGCCAGCCTGCGCCCATGTATGCAATCGAACGCCACGCCTTCTACGAGACGGCCAAAAAAGCCTATTGCGTCGTCGCCACCGGCGAACTGCGCTTCTACGGCTGTTTCATCCTCACAAAGGGCGTTATTCCGCCCAGGGAATGATGATACGAAGCACCGCGCAGTTATCCCGCGCGGTGTGTTTTCCCTACTCGGTGACCGAGCCGATTAGTTTACGGCCTTGTCGACGAGCTTGTTCTTGCCGATCCACGGCATCATGCCGCGCAGCTTGGCGCCGACTTCTTCGATCTGGTGGCTGTCGTTGTTACGACGGATGCCCTTGAAGCGGGCGCCGCCTGCACGGTATTCCTGCATCCAGTCGGAGGTGAACTTGCCGGTCTGGATGTCCTTCAGGACGCGCTTCATTTCGGCCTTGGTTTCTTCCGTGATGATGCGCGGACCGGTGACGTATTCGCCCCACTCGGCCGTGTTGGAGATCGAGTAGTTCATGTTGGCGATGCCGCCTTCATAGATCAGGTCGACAATCAGCTTTACTTCATGCAGGCACTCAAAATAGGCCATTTCAGGCGCATAACCGCCCTCGACCAGCGTCTCGAAGCCAGCGCGGATCAGTTCGACCAGACCGCCGCAGAGAACAACCTGCTCGCCGAAGAGGTCGGTTTCGCACTCTTCCTTGAACGTCGTTTCGATGATGCCCGAGCGACCACCGCCAACGCCACAGGCGTAGGAAAGAGCGAGCTCAAGTGCGTTGCCGGAAGCGTTCTGGTGGATTGCGACGAGGCAGGGAACGCCGCCGCCCTTCTGGTATTCGCCGCGAACCGTGTGGCCGGGACCCTTCGGTGCGATCATGACGACGTCGATCGATGCCTTCGGCTCGATCAGGCCGAAATGAACGTTGAGGCCGTGAGCGAATGCGATCGTTGCACCGTCGCGGATGTTGGCGGCGATTTCATCGCGGTAGATGTCGGCCTGCAGCTCGTCCGGAGTTGCCATCATCATCAGGTCGGCCCAGGCGGCAGCCTCGGCAACGGTCATGACCTTGAAGCCGTCGGCTTCGGCCTTCTTGGCGGTGGCGGAACCGGCCTTGAGAGCGATTGCCATGTTCTGCGCACCAGAATCCTTCAGGTTCAGCGCGTGTGCGCGACCCTGCGAACCGTAGCCGATGATGGCGACCTTCTTCGACTTGATCAGGTTGAGGTCGGCATCACGATCATAATAAACGCGCATCTTAAATTCCTTCCCTATGCGAGTGTTTGTTTCAGTTGTCTTATCGTCCGGCGGATACGCGAAGCGCGTCCGCGGTTTTCTGCTCGACGCCGTGCAGCGCGAGGAAGGCTTCGACCGCCCTCTCCGCCTGGCGCGAATTGTCTTTCAGCCCCGGCTCGCCGAGCAGCATGCGAACATGCAGATCGGAAACGATCAGGCCATAGAATGTGTGGTAAGCCGCATCGGCATTCTCGAAACGCAACAGACTTGCCCGCTTGCCGGCATCCATCAGCGCCATGGCACGACGATCGATCTGCCTGCGGCCATGCTCGACTAGAAGCTTGCCGAGCTTGGAGCCATCGCGGCTCGTCTGGCCGATCGCCAGCCGATTGAGAGCCAGAGAAACGTCACCGCCCAGAACCTCCAGAAGATCGCGCCCGAACTGTTCGAGATGCTGTTTCAGAAGCTGTTCCGTCAGTTTTTCGCCCGAACGGTCAGCGGTGCGAACCTTGCTCGCCTGATAAGCGATCATTGCGGCCAGAACACCGTCGCGGTCACCGAACCACTTGTAGAGGCTTTCCTTGGAGCAGCTTGCGGCACGGGCAAGTCCCGACGTCGTCAACGCCTTGTCGCCACCTTCAACGAGAAGACGAAGCGCCTGCTCCAGAACCTCGTTCTGGCGCGGCGAAAACTGGGGCGTGTCGGCGGTATCGGGTCTCACTTGCGGCTGCTCCTCTCAGGTACCGTACGGTACGGTTCTGGCGTATAAAGCAATTCCGCTTTCCGTCAAGCCGGATTTGCAAACGGCGACGAGGAATTTGAAGAAGAAGAAAAATCAGCCCGTGGGCGAAACCCGGACCGAATCCATGTCACGCGCAGGAGACAGGCCGTAAAGGCGGCTATACTCGCGACTGAACTGCGACGGGCTCTGATATCCGACGCGGTGGCCGGCATTGCCGACGTCTAGCCCTTCCACCAGCATAAGCCGCCGGGCTTCGTGAAGCCTCAACTGCTTCTGGTATTGAACTGGCGTCATCGCCGTGATCGCCTTGAAATGATGATGGAAGGACGAGACGCTCATGCCGACATGTTCGGCCAGTTCCTCGATCCTCAACGATCCGGCAAAGTTTTCCTTCAACCATGCAATGGCGCGCGCCACCCGGTTGCCGTGGCTGTCGGCGATCGCAATGTTGATCAACTGCCCGCCTGCCGGCCCCGTCAGGATGCGATAGAGGATTTCCTGTTCGATCAGAGGCGCGAGAGACGGGATATCGCTTGGACGATCGAGCAAGCGCATAAGGCGAACGGAAGCATCCAGAAGCTCGGGCGTGGCGACATTCACCACGATACCTCGTTGATTTTTGCTCGGCCCCACCGGCTTGGAAAGCCCGTTTCTGCCCATCAGATCGAGCACCTTTTCGCTGCTGATCGCAACGGTGATACAGAAGTGCGGAACCTCGGGACTAGCTTCGACGACCCGCCACGCGACGGGAAGTTCAAGTGAGGTCAGAAGATAGTCGCCAGCGCCGTAATTGATCGTATCACTGCCGAGTTGAACGCATTTCGCACCCTGAATCACCATCGCGAAACACGGTCTATAGCTTCCATGGCAAGGTTCACTCGGCGATGTCCTCCGGCTGATTCCCAGCCCTTCGATTGTCGTCGTACCATCGCCCTCGTCTTTCGCGTAACGCGCCGCGATAGAAGCAATTTCCTGATAGGGATTGAAAGGGAGTGTCATTGAGCCATTTCTCCGAAGCAGGCCGCGAACCGTTTCCACTCTATAATCCCAGATTGCCGCCGCAACGAGGGGTACCTCGCAATCTTGCAGGATTGTGCAAGAAGCTTGGAGGATCGATCTAACGCCTGCCCGGTGTCGTGACGCATAGTCCGGCCGTTGATTTTCAACCCATCAATGAATGGAGTTCCCCATGCCCATCGCCAGAGGCTATGCTGCGACCGACGCGTCGAGCCCGCTCACCCCTTTCACCTTCGAGCGCCGCGAACCGAATGATGACGACGTGGTCATCGACATCAAGTTCGCCGGCATCTGCCATTCCGACATCCACACCGTCCGCAACGAATGGAAGAACGCGGTCTATCCGATCGTTCCAGGCCATGAGATCGCCGGTGTCGTCAAGGCCGTCGGCTCCAAGGTCACCAAGTTCAAGGTCGGCGACCATGTCGGCGTCGGTTGCTTCGTAGACAGCTGCGTCGGCTGCGCCACCCGCGACCTCGATAACGAACATTACCTGCCGGGTCTGGTTCAGACCTATAACGACGTCGACACGCTGAACGGAAACGCTCCCACCCATGGCGGTTATTCCGACTCGATCGTGGTCAAGGAAGGTTATGTCCTGTCGATCCCGGAAAGCCTGCCGCTCGATGCATCCGCCCCGCTTCTGTGCGCCGGTATCACGCTCTATTCGCCGCTGCGCCGCTGGAGTGCAGGCCCGGGCAAGAAGGTCGCGATCGTCGGTATGGGCGGCCTTGGCCATATGGGCGTCAAACTCGGCGCTGCCATGGGTGCCGATGTCACCGTGCTCAGCCAGTCGCTCTCCAAGAAGGACGACGGCCTGAAGCTCGGCGCGAAAGACTATTACGCCACCAGCGACGCCGAAACCTTCAAGAAGCTCGCAGGCACCTTCGACCTGATCATCTGCACCGTGTCGGCTGAAATCGACTGGAACGCCTATCTTGGCCTGCTGAAGCCGAAGGGCAGCATGGTTGTCGTCGGCGCTCCAGAAAACCCGATCCCGGTTCACGCCTTCTCGCTGATCTTCGGCGCCAAGGAACTTTCTGGCTCGATGATCGGCTCGATCAAGGAAACCCAGGAAATGCTGGATTTCTGCGGCCAGAAAGGCATCGTCTCTGAAATCGAGAAGATCAACATCAGCCAAGTCAATGAAGCCTATGAACGCGTTCTGAAGAGCGACGTCCGCTACCGCTTCGTCATCGATATGGCTTCGCTCGACGCCTGACCCGGCGGACATATCCGAACGCCATGACCGCCATCGATGATAGATGCGGAGGTTGCGGCGAATGTAAAAAGAAAAGGCCGGCGATTGCCGGCCTTTTCTCATTCCTGAAGCAGGGATTGCGATATCGCTCAGCCGTTGACGACCATCCGCTTTTCGTCGCGACCGGTCTTCATCCGTTCGGCCAGAAGGAAGGCCAGTTCCAAAGCCTGATCCGCATTGAGACGCGGGTCGCAATGAGTGTGATAGCGATCCTGAAGATCCGCGCCGGTGACAGCGCGCGCACCGCCGGTGCATTCGGTTACGTCCTTGCCGGTCATTTCGACATGGATGCCGCCCGGATGCGTGCCTTCGGCACGATGGATCTGGAAGAAGCTCTCCACTTCCGACAGGATCCGGTCGAACGGCCGGGTCTTGTAGTTGTTGAGCGTGATCGTGTTGCCGTGCATCGGATCGCAGGACCAGACAACCTTCTTGCCCTCGCGCTCGACGGCGCGGATGAGCTTCGGCAGATGTTCTGCAACCTTATCGTGGCCGAAACGGCAGATCAGCGTCAGACGACCAGCCTCGTTTGCCGGGTTCAGCGCATCGATCAGCTCGATCAGGTTGTCAGGCTGCAGCGAGGGGCCGCATTTCAGACCGATCGGGTTCTTGATGCCGCGGAAATATTCCACATGCGCATGGTCGAGCTGGCGGGTGCGGTCACCGATCCACAACATGTGGCCGGAGGTCGCGTACCAGTCGCCCGAGGTGGAATCGACGCGGGTAAAGGCCTCTTCATAACCGAGAAGCAGCGCTTCATGGCTGGTGAAGAAATCCGTCTCGCGCAGGCTCGGCTGGTTGTCAGCAGAGATGCCGATCGCGCGCATGAAGTCCATCGTTTCGCTGATGCGATCCGCGAGCTTCTTGTAACGCTCGCCCTGGGGTGAGTCCTTGACGAAGCCGAGCATCCACTTGTGGACGTTTTCCAGGTTGGCGTAACCACCCATGGCAAACGCACGCAAAAGGTTCAGCGTCGCCGCCGACTGACGATACGCATCGAGCTGGCGCTCCGGTGACGGAATACGGCTCTCCGGCGTGAAATCGATGCCGTTGATGATGTCGCCGCGGTAGGACGGCAGCTCGACATCGCCCTGCTTCTCGAAATTCGAGGAGCGCGGCTTTGCAAACTGGCCGGCGATACGGCCAACCTTCACGACCGGCAGCTGCGCGCCATAGGTCAGGACAACAGCCATCTGCAGGAACGAGCGGAAGAAGTCGCGGATGTTGTCCGCGCCATGCTCGTAGAAGCTTTCGGCGCAATCGCCGCCCTGAAGCAGGAAGGCATCGCCTTCCGCAACCTTGGCAAGCTGCGCCTTGAGGCGGCGTGCCTCACCAGCAAACACGAGCGGGGGAAACTTCGCCAGCTGGGCTTCTGTAGCCGCCAGAGCGGCCGGATCGGGATATGCCGGAACCTGCTGGATGGGTTTGTTCCGCCAGCTGCTCGGGGTCCAATTCTGTGCCATTTGTCTCACCTGTGGGACCGGACCACCGGGTCCGGCCGTTCCTCTTCACAATAGTGGCGGCTTATAGACCGTGATGCCGCCTTTGCCTAGCCGCTTTGGACAGCTCGTTTCGGTGAACGATCAGTCCTCGGAGACGCCCTTGAAAGACGCCTCCGGCCTCTGAAATCGGTCGGTTTTCAGACGCGCTCGCCGTTCTTTATCCGATAGCTCGGATTGTACATGGTCACGAGTTCTTCGGCGGCCGACGGGTGCAGTGCCATCGTCCGGTCGAAATCGTCCTTGGTCGCACTCGCCTTGAGGCAGATTCCGAGAAGCTGCGCCATTTCACCGGCCTCGTGGCCGAGAATATGTGCGCCTACAACCTTGCGGCTTGCCGCATCGACGACCAGCTTCATGATCATCCGCTCGGAGCGGCCGGAGAGAGTCGCCTTCATCGGGCGGAATTCGGCGCGATAGACTTCCAGCTCCTCGTAACGCTTGGCGGCTTCCTCTTCCGAAAGTCCGACCGTGCCGATTTCAGGCTGCGAGAAAACGGCTGTCGGGATCAGGTCATAATCCGGCGAGGTCGGATTGTTACGATAGACCGTCTCGATGAAACACATGGCTTCGTGGATTGCGACCGGCGTCAGTTGTACCCGGTCGGTGACGTCGCCCAGCGCGTAGATATTCTCCACGTTGGTTCGGGAATATTCATCGACGACGATTGCACCGCGCTCGTCGGTCTTCACACCGGCCGCTTCAAGTCCGAGACCCTTTGTGTAGGGGTCGCGACCGAGTGCCAGCATGACGGTATCGACGGAGAGCGTCTCGCCGCATTTGGTGCGCGCCGTCAGTCCGCCGGCAGGCGCCTCGGCGACTTCCTCGATCACGTCGGTGAGGATGATCTTGATGCCCTTCTCGACCATGGCCTTGTGCAGCCCCTGGCGCATGTCGTGGTCGAATCGGGACAGGATTTCCTTGCCGCGATAGATCAGGGTCGTGTCGACGCCGAGGCCGTGAAAGATGTTGGCGAATTCAACGGCAATATAACCGCCGCCGGCGATCAGGATCGACTTCGGCAGGGTTTCGAGATGGAACGCCTCGTTGGAGGTGATGCAAAGCTCGTGACCGGGAAGCGCGCTATGCGGGTTGGCAACGCCGCCTGTGGCAATCACGATCCGTTCGGCCGTCACCGTCTCGCCGGTCTTGATGAGCCGCACCGTGTGGGCATCGACCAGTTCTGCACGGCTATCGAAAATCCCGGCCTTGTTGTTTTCAAGCCCACGACGATAAAGCCCTTCCAGACGGGTGATTTCCTTGTCCTTGGCTTCGATCAGCTTCGCCCAATCGAACGTGCTTTTTCCGACCTCCCAGCCGAAACCGGCGGCGTCCTCGAAATGCTCGTGAAATTGCGATGCATAGACGAAAAGCTTCTTCGGCACGCAGCCACGGATGACGCAAGTGCCGCCGAAACGATATTCCTCGGCGATGCCGACCTTCTTGCCGAGGCTGGCCGCGACACGCCCTGCCCTTACACCACCGGAGCCTCCGCCAATTACAAACAGATCATAGTCATAGGCGGCCATTCTAATCTCCTTCGGCATATGGGGTGATGCCGCATATAGGCATGTTCCTGAACAAGAAAAAGCCCGGATCGCTCCGGGCTTTTGATAAACATCCTGCTTTCCTCAGCCGATTACGGCTTCGGCAGGTTGAGCGTCGGTGCAGGCGCGCGCGCAGGGGCCGGAGCGGCTGCGGCAGGCGCCTGAGCTGCGGGGGCCGGAGCAGCTTCTGCCGTCGGCATCTGGATCGGATTGGCATCGATCACGCCGCGCAACTTTGCGGTGCTCTGAGCCGTCAGGTCACGCGAAATGCCGTTGCTCCAGATTTCGGCGGCGCGGCCGAGTTCACGGGCAACAAGCGGCGTGCTGGTCATCAGCTTCTTGCCTGCTTCCGTGTTGAAAAAGGTGGCGATCGCCTTGAGTTCGTCGACCGAGAAGCTTTTGGCATAGATGGTTGCCGCTTCCTTCTCGAGGTCGGCGCGGCGCGGGGCCAGCGTCAGGGCCTGCTCGTTGACGATCGCGGAAATCTGATCCTGGAAATTGGGGGAGGACTGAATGAACTGCGCCTTCAGATTTTCCGCAAGAGCCGGCAGAATATTGTCGTATCGATCCGTGACGTTAAGCGCCTTGATCGCGTCGCGCGCCGCCGCCAGATGAGCCTCCGGAATTTCCTGGGCACGCGCCTGAACAGCCACGGTGCCGGACAGAAGAACAGCTAGCACGACGGCACGGCCGAAAACCGCGGATTTGATCATGAGTGAATGCTCCTACTTTTATTTGGCCTGAAGCGTCCGCGCTCCCGCCGGGCCGGCGATGATCGCAAGGGACGCCATATGAATGAAAAGTCCGTGTTCTACGACGCCTGGAATCGAATGCAGTTCGGCTGACAGTGCCTCTGCATCAGGAATGCGGCCAAAAGATGCGTCGACGATGTAGTGGCCGCCGTCGGTGGTGAAGAGTTCGTCGCCAGCCTTGCGCATCGAGAGCGAGCCACCGAGACCAAGCCTCGCCGCCGCCTTTTCGATCGCAACGCGCGTCGCCATCTGCCCGAACGGGTTGATTTCGATCGGCAGCGGAAATGCGCCGAGCGTCTCGACCAGCTTGCTTTCGTCGGCAATAACGATGACGCGTTCGGATGCAGCGGCAACGATTTTTTCGCGCAACAGAGCACCGCCGCCGCCCTTTATCAGACTGAGATTGCCGTCCAATTCGTCAGCGCCGTCAATCGTCAGATCGAGTTCAGGAAGCTCATCCAGCGACTTCAGCGAAACCCCAAGCTCCAGGCAAAGCCGTGCTGTTCGTTCAGAGGTCGGAACACCCTGAACACGCAAACCTGCATGAACCTTCTCGGCCAGAAGACGAACGAATTCCTCCGCCGTCGAGCCGGTCCCGATGCCAAGCTTCATCCCGTCTTCGACATGCGCAAGTGCTGCTGCAGCCGCCTTGACCTTCATTTCCCGGGCGTCCATGCGCCTGTTGCTCCCCATTGTTCCAGCCGAGACGCTGTTTACACGCCTGATTGATTGAGCGGAAGACCCCCGCAGTCGTTTCTCACTGCCAACATGCGGCACCGGCGGCCTTTCCAAGGGCGCTTCGGCGTGCTTAACCGGACAGACCATCCAAAGCAGCAGTGAGGTAATATCCCCGTGAGTTCTCCCCTCGTCATCTTCGATCTGGACGGCACGCTGATCGATACCGCGCCCGATCTGATCGACAGCCTAAACCACACGATTGCGCCAGTCGGCCTTGCTCCCATGACGCTGGACGATCTGCACCATCTCGTCGGCCAGGGCGCACGAGTGATGATCAAACGTGCCTTCGAATTGCGGAACGTCCCGCTCGACGAGGCGGATGCCGACACCCTTTTCAACAATTTCGTCGAACATTATCGGCACAACATGCCGGGCAAAAGCCAGCCGTTTCGGGGCACGGTCGAATGCCTTGAGCGCCTTGCCGCTGCCGGCATGACACTTGCGATCTGCACCAACAAAAGCGAGGCACTCGCCATCCCGCTTATCGAGACCTTGGGCCTGAGCGACCATTTCGCGGCGATCACCGGCGGCGACACATTCCCGGTCCGCAAACCTGACGCCGCCCATATCTTCGGCACAATCGAAAGGGCCGGAGGATCGAGAGATCGGGCGGTCATGATCGGCGACAGCATCAACGACATTCTTGCCGCCAAAAATGCAGGCATTCCGTCGATCGGGGTCGATTTTGGCTACTCCGACGTTCCGATAGCAAGCCTTTCGCCCAGCAGCGTAATCAGCCACTTTGACGCGCTAACCGATAATCTGGTGAGAGACCTCTTGGTCGCCAGCAAGGTCGTCTCCTGAACCTGCAAAAAAGGCGACCGATCGGTCGCCTTTTTCGTATCCCGATATCCCGAAGGATCAGATGCGCGCCTTCGTCGTGGCATCAAAAGCCTTTTGGACCGCAACATCACGATCATAGACGTCATCGAAATATTCGATTGCGCCGTCCTTGTTAGGCCATGCGGTGAAGTAAGCGACATAGACCGGAATCTTCGCATTCACCTTTTCGGCGACATTCTTGCCGGCGGCAATTTCAGCGTCGACCTGCTGCTCGGTTACCCCAAGCACAGCTGCGGCCATCTTGCGCGGCTCCTGCAAGCGCACGCAACCATGGCTGAGCGCACGCATGTCGCGCTGGAAAAAGCTCTTCGATGGCGTGTCATGCATATAAATCGCATGTGCGTTGGGGAAGAGGATCTTCAGGTCGCCGAGAGCATTGTCGCTGGATGGCGGCTGGCGCACGGAGATGTTGTTGGTCGAACCATACCAGTTGACCGCGCTAGACGGCATGACCTTGCCGTTGACGGCGACTTCATAACCGGTGCGGTCGAGATAACTCGGATCCTGGCGCAGCTTGGGCAGCATCTCGTTGACGATGATCGACTGCGGCACGCCCCAATAGGGATTGAACTCGACCGTCTGGATCTGGTCCTCGAAGAAGAATGTCTGATGCGCCTTGGCGCCGATGACGACGCGCATCGAGAACTGCTCAGCGCCGTGATCGTGATAATAGACGCGGTAGGCGGGCTGGTTGATGAAGACGTAGCGCTGACCGAGATCATCCGGCAGCCAGCGCGCCTGCTCCATGGCAACGACCACCTTGTCGATCATGGCCTGCGGAGAATGACCGGCCATCTTTCGCAGCGTCGCGGTACCGATGACGCCGTCGGCCTTCAGACCGACCTCACCTTGAAACGATTTCACCAGTTCGACCAGTTCAGGCGTGTATTCCGGAGTCTTCTGATAGGCGGCAAGCGTTGCGGCATGCTGCGTCCTAAGCGATTCTGAGCCCTTCTTCTCGATCACGGCCACGATCTGCGGCAGGTCTGTGCTTACATTACCGGGCTTCAGCAACAGTTTTTCAGGCAAAAGGATATCGTCACCGGCGCTAGCTGCCTCGGCCTTCAGCTTTGCGAGTTCCGCCTTGAGTGCCATAAAATTCGGACCCTTGGGCGCCAGGCCTTCGAGATAGACTGCAGCATCGGGTGCCGTCGCAGTCGATGACAGGGTCTGCGAAAGATTGACGTCCTTACGTTTGAAATCGTGATATCCGGAAATGCGGTTCGGATCGATCCGGCCACGCACCATATCCTGCGCGAACAGCAGCGCCTTGCCGGACAGCGCTAGCTCGAACTGCATCAGTTCGGCATCATGGGAAACCGCCGGCTCTGCAGCGACAACGGGAGCAGATGCAGCGGATTCAACTGAAGGCGCAGATGCATTATCGGTGGCCGGGGCGGCAGTTGTGTCAGCAACCGGCGCCTGTGCAGCTACAGGGGCAACGTCCGCAGCCGTCGCATCGACTGCGGGTGCAGCAGCCGGCTCAACGCTTGCGGTTGTCAGTACCGGCGGCGTCAGCAGATAGTCGGCCGGATCAAGCCCGTAGTCCCCTGCTCTTTCGAAAAGCGCGAGGACTGCCCTCGCCTTGTCGTTGATCTCACCACCGGAAACCCAAAGCGGCGCCGTGGCCTTGCCATAATAGGCCTCGAGCACGGATGCGACATCTCCGGGTGCCGAAACCTTGGCGTTCGCCATTGCCTGGAACGGGGCCACAGCGGAGGAAGAGAAACCTGTCCTTACCAGACGCTGACTGTCCGCCTTGTATGTGTAGTATCGAGGACCGGTAACCTTGGGCAGAGGCTCGGGATCAGCCAAGGCGCGCTCGCTCGGCATTGCCTCTTGCGCCCTTGCATTTGCCTGAGCTGCACCATCGCGCTTGCCTGGCCCACCGCGAAGAATATCCATAAGAGTGATGGCATGGGCCGGAGCAGCCGCTCCTGCAAAGATGGAAATACCCGACAGGAGCGCCAGTGCGATCGATGTCTTCTTATGTGTGTGCTGCAATGTAGTCCCCGTGACCTTCGTCCGCGTCTCGTTGGCGGGCTCGACTTCAGTATCACGCCATCTATCCGATCGCGTGAGGGATGGAAAGAAAACGGTCGTTCACTTCTCGGTTCCAAAAGACTGAAAAAAGCGACGAGCCGATCTGCATAAAGGTTAAGAAAGTATTGGTTAATTTTTTGCTGACAGCCGACACGATCTTACCCGCAGCGTCGGCCTACCCTCCGCATAAATCGGTTCGGCGTGTCATGAAGGACACGCATTTGCTGCTGCAAAAAGCCGCATCGGAAGCTTGCGGACGTCCGGCAATCGTATAGTAATGCGCCGCGCCGGTACGGTTACGCCTCCACCATATATTTATCGAGGATCGCGACGCCGGTGAATGCATCAGGGAGAAAAGGCAACAACCATGGCATCGACCCGCACCGAAACCGATACGTTTGGCCCGATCGAGGTCGCGAGCGACCGCTATTGGGGCGCTCAGGCGCAGCGTTCGCTTGGAAACTTCAAGATCGGCTGGGAAAAGCAGCCGCTTGCGGTGGTTCGCGCACTCGGCATCGTCAAGCAGGCCGCAGCTGTTGCCAATATGGAACTGGCAGGTCTCGACAAAGGCCTTGGTAAAGCAATTATCGACGCCGCCCAGGAAGTTATCGACGGAAAGCTCAACGAGCATTTCCCGCTCGTCGTCTGGCAGACCGGCTCAGGCACGCAGTCGAACATGAATGCCAATGAAGTGATCTCCAACCGGGCAATCGAAATGCTCGGGGGCGTCATGGGCTCCAAGAAGCCGGTACATCCGAACGATCACGTCAATATGAGCCAGTCGTCGAACGACACCTATCCGACAGCCATGCATATCGCCTGCGTCGAAACGATCGTTCGCCACCTCCTGCCGTCGCTGAAGCATCTCCACGAAGCACTGGAAGCGAAGGTCAAGGCCTTCAGCCACATCATCAAGATCGGCCGCACCCACACGCAGGACGCAACGCCGCTGACGCTCGGCCAGGAATTTTCGGGTTACGCAGCCCAGGTCGCATCGGCGATCGCCAATATCGAACTGACGCTGCCGGCGCTCTCAAAGCTGGCACAGGGCGGCACTGCCGTCGGTACCGGCCTGAACGCCCCGATCGGCTTTGCTGAAAAGGTTGCCGACGAAATCTCCAAGATTACCGGCCTGCCTTTCGTCACCGCGCCGAACAAGTTCGAGGCTCTTGCCTCGCATGATTCGATGGTCTTCTCGCATGGCGCCATCAACGCAGCTGCAGCCGCCCTCTTCAAGATCGCCAACGACATCCGTTTCCTTGGCTCAGGTCCTCGCGCCGGCCTCGGCGAGCTTTCGCTGCCGGAAAACGAACCGGGCTCATCGATCATGCCGGGCAAGGTCAATCCGACCCAATCTGAAGCGCTCACCCAGGTCTGCGCGCACATTTTCGGCAACCATGCGGCGCTGACTTTCGCCGGTAGCCAGGGCCATTTCGAGCTTAACGTCTACAATCCGATGATGGCCTACAACTTCCTGCAGTCGGCACAGCTTCTTGGCGATGCTGCAGTCTCCTTCACCGACAATTGCGTTGTCGGCATCGAGGCACGCGAAGACAACATCAGAAAGGGTGTCGAGAACTCGCTTATGCTCGTTACGGCCCTGAATTCGAAGCTCGGCTACGACATCTGCGCCAAGATCGCCAAGACCGCCCACAAGAATGGCACGACGCTACGCGACGAAGCAGTTGGCGGCGGTTACTTGACGAATGAAGAATTCGATCAGTATGTCCGTCCGGAAAACATGATCGGCCCGAAATAAATATCATGAAACAGGGTTTCGCATTCCGGCGCGCAGCCGGAATGCGGCCACTGCATACCACAATTGCACCCATCATCATACAACTATAGATAAATCAAAAGATACTTAGTTGCGACACATAATCACTTATCGTATTGAGTAATAATAAATTTTAGCGCCACCAAAAATTCCTTTTACTACTTGAACGAAGCGTCGACGAAATAGATCCTTAATTATTTTCCAATAGATTTTAATATAAGATTTTATCAAATCCATAGGGTCTAACTGGGGGTCGTCGATGACGACGATATCTGCATCGAAGCCGCATTCGGGTGACCTGATGGGGCAGATCATCTATGCAGTGCGGTCAATGGGCGTATCGCCCATACCGCGCAATTATCAGCTTTTCTATGAAGCCTACATAGGCTCGAACCCGGATCTCACTCGAGAACTCGCAGCGCTTGGCAGCCGAGCTACTCAGGAAGATCTGGACATAATTTCAGAGCGTTATCTCGGCGGGCCTCAAGCTGCCGTTATCGAGAAGGCAAACGACCGTTTGCTCGGGGAACTCGATGCGCTGCTGAAGCTTCTGCGCCAAGAGCAGAACTCGCTCGAAAGTTACGGCAAGCTGCTCAGCGAGACCGCGTCGAGAATCAATACGAAGAACAGTTTCTCTACGGATATCATCCGCAGTGCCATCAGCCTCTTGCACCAGGCAACCGATGACAAGATGGCGCATGGCGAAAAGACCGTCGACGACATGGTTCAGCGATCCAACGAAATGGATCAGGTGCGCCGTGAACTTGATGAGTACAAGCGCATTGCCAATACCGATTCACTGACGCGACTTTCAAACCGTCGCGCCTTTGATGAGCGCCTGGCCAGTTCATTCGACAACCAGACGGCCCTGCCCCTCACCGCGCTTGTTCTGGCTGACATCGATAACTTCAAGAAGATAAACGACAATTTTGGCCATCCGGTTGGCGACAAAATTCTCGCGACTGTCGCTTCTGTGCTGCGCGCCAATGTACGGAAAGATGTATTCGTCGCGCGCACCGGCGGTGAAGAGTTTGCGATCATCGTTGAAGGCAATACGCCGGACGAGGTAATGGTGATCTGCGAGCGCGTGCGCCGTGCCCTTGAGACAAGAACCTTCCGCAACTCTCGCTCGGGCGTAAACTACGGACCGGTGACAATCTCGCTCGGTTATTCGATGGCCGTCCAGGCAGCCGATCCCGGCGAGCTTTACGCACAGTCGGATGCAGCTCTCTATTATGCCAAAAACAGCGGTCGCAATCGCTCGGTCTTCTTCGAGGAGAGCATGAAGAGCCATTACATCAGCAAGAACTGGCTGATCTACAAGAAGTAAAAGGCAGGCCGCCCGGCCTGCCTTTTCTCTTTCAGGATATCTCTCACTCACCACATGGTTTTGGCCGCACGCGCCGGCCATTCACGATCATAGGTTTCCCGGTCGAAATCCGCTTTTGCCGCCTTCAACAATTGCCCTGGCGTCGGCAATGTCATCGGGTCGACGAAACGATCGACATTCCACAGCTCGGATCGCATCAGTGCGCGGGCGCATTGGAAATAGACCTCATCGACTCTGACGATAGCAACCGTTCGCGGATGTTTGCCATCCATCTCGAAGCTCTGCAGGAGAGATGGCTCGGCGGAAACGACTGCCCTGCCGTTGACGCGCATTGTGGTGGTCGAACCAGGAATAAGGAACATCAGGGCGACACGAGGATCGCGAACGATGTTGATAAGCGAATCGACACGGTTGTTGCCGCGCCAATCCGGCAGCAGCAGCGTATTTTCATCCTCGACCCTGACAACACCGCCAATATCGCCGCGCGGCGAACAATCGAGACCTTCCGGGCCCACCGTCGCAAGCGCTACGAACGGAGAGATCTCGATCATGTGCCGATATTCCGGCGTCAATTTTGTCGTCACCTTGGCAGTCGACGCTTCGCTCGAAGCGCCATAGATCGCTTTTAATTCCTCGATCGAGCGGATGATCATGGTTTCGTCATTCACGTTGCAGCCTCCTGCGCGGCGGCCTGTTCTGCCGCGCGTTTCTCTCTTTGCCGTCCCGTTCTTGCGGCAATGACGTCGGCGGGACGTGCGTTGCCCTTGATCAGCGAGCGACCGGCATAGATGCCACCGATCTGCTCTAGTGCGAAACGCTCGCGATCGGTCTCGCGAAATTCCTCGATGATCTGGGCTGCAAGTTCTTCCTCCTCGCCAAGCACGCTCAGCACTTCGCTGCCGAAATTCAGCGCCGATTCGTAGGTCTCCCGAATCTGGTAGTCGACGCCGGCTTTCAAGAGATCTATCGCGTGGCCGCGGTCATAGGCACGGGCAAGCAGCGGCACCATGGGAAATTCATCCTTGACGATCTCGGCTATCTTGATGGCCGCTTCCTTGTCGTCAATGCAGATGAGGATCGCCTTTGCGGTCGCTGCCCCCGCGGCGTGGAGGATTTCCGGGCGGGAGCCGTCCCCGTAAAAGACCTTGAAGCCGAAATCGCCGATATCCCGGATAAATTCGGCATCCTTGTCGATGATCGACAGCGTATAACCGCGCGCCAGCACCGGCTGGCTGACGATCTGGCCGAAACGGCCGAAACCGATCATCAGCACAGTGCCCGCAATATCTTCCGGCGCGTCAAGCCCGCTTGTGTCGACCTGCGGCTTGGGTGCAATTCGGACATAAACAGCCACGACAAGCGGTGTGACCACCAGGGACAACACGATCGTTGCGGTCAGCACTGCATTCGTCTCTGCGTCGAAAATGCCGGCCGATGTCGCAGCGGCATAGAGCACGAATGCGAATTCACCGCCCTGCGCCATCAGGATCGCACGGCCGACACTTTCCGGATGAGGCGTACCGAGAAGGCGGGCTACACCATAGATTACCAGTGCCTTTACGATCATGTAGGCGATCACGGCAAGAACGACATGCTGCCAGTTCGCGGCGATGACTGCGAGATCGACCGCCATGCCGACGCCCAGGAAGAACAGGCCGAGCAATATCCCCCGGAAAGGTTCGATATCGGCTTCGAGCTGGTGCCGGAAAGAGGATTCGGACAGGAGAACGCCAGCAAGGAAGGCGCCCATGGCCATGGAAAGTCCGGCGAAATCCATCAGCAGTGCTGACCCGAGCACCACCAGCAGGGCGGCTGCCGTCATAACTTCACGGGCACCGGAATTGGCCAACAACCGGAAAAAGGGGTTGAGAAGATAACGTCCCGCAAGAACGAGAGCCACCAGCGCGGCAAAGCCGATAGCAACAGACTGGAAACGTTCCATGATGGATACGGTCTCACCGTGTGAAGCAAGGAGCGTGACAATCGCCAGCAAGGGTACAATGGCCAAATCCTCGAAGAGCAGGATCGAGACGATATGCTGGCCTTTCGGTGTATGCAGATGATTGCGCTCCTGCAGCATCTGCATGACGATTGCCGTCGATGTCAGGACGAAACCTGTCCCTGCCACGAAGGCAACGGGAGCCGTCTGGCCAAACCCCATTCCAATCGCCATCAGCGCCACAATACAGGCGCAAACCTGAAGTGCGCCAAGGCCGAATATATCCTTGCGCATGCTCCATAGGCGCGAGGGCTGCATTTCCAGCCCAATGATGAAGAGGAACATGACCACGCCGAGTTCGGCAATGTGGAGGATGGCTTGCGGATCGGAGACCAGCTTCAGGCCGAATGGGCCGACAACCAGGCCTGCCGCCAGATAACCGAGAACCGAGCCAAGCCCTATCCGCTTGAACAGCGGCGCGGCGATAACGCCTGCGCCCAAAAGCGCCACGACCTGTACCAGTTCACCTGCATTCGATTCTGCCGCCACCCGCTTGTCCCCTTGCTTATCCTGTTAACGCGCTCGCGCGCCGTCTCGGCTCAGGCCCTTAGCAGCCAGATCCTCTTCGTATTGTCGAAAAAGATCGTCACCGTCCGTTCCCAACTCGCGCAGATAACGCCAGGTGAAAATTCCACTGTCGTGTCCGTCGTCGAAAGCAATTCGCACGGCATAATTTCCGGCCGCAACCAAATTTCGGATCGCCACCATACGCTTGCCGGGAACCGTCACCTTTTGGCCCGGACCATGGCCTTGAACCTCGGCCGAGGGCGAGAGAACGCGCAGCCGCTCGGCGGGCAGCGCAAAACGCGCTCCATCGTCGAATGTCACCGTCAACGTCCGCTTGTCTTCGGCCACGCGCAGTTCGGTGGGCCAGCTGTCGTTCGAAACCTCGGTCATATCCGCTCTTCCAATTTCACCCGCTCAGGATTATGGATTTCATCAATTCGCCGCAACCCTGTGCGTCGCGCCGTTTTGATCAAAGTGCCATCCGCTTTGTCGGTATAAAGCTTGACGTCATCGATGATGACCACCAGATTCCGGCAATCAGGAGTATATTGACTTGAATTCCATCGTTACCCCACCATTGTTCGGCAATCCAGCATCGGCCCAGGCGCCGATGATCGATCCGTTTGGTCGTGCGGTGACTTATCTTCGTGTGTCAGTGACGGATCGCTGCGATTTCCGCTGTACCTATTGCATGGCAGAAAACATGACTTTTCTGCCGAAGAAGGACCTGCTGACGCTCGAAGAGCTGGAACGTCTCTGTTCCGCCTTCATCGCGAAGGGCGTTCGCAAATTGAGACTCACAGGCGGCGAACCGCTGGTACGCAAGAACATCATGTTCCTGGTCGAGGCGCTTGGAAAACAAATCGATGCAGGAAGGCTCGATGAGCTGACGCTGACGACCAATGGTTCGCAGCTTGCCCGTTATGCGCAAGAGCTTCATGACAACGGTGTGCGCCGCATCAATGTTTCGCTCGACACGCTCGACGAAGCGAAATTCAAGGCTATCACCCGCTGGGGCAATTTCCGTCAGGTCATGAACGGTATTGATGCTGCCCAGAAAGCCGGGATCAAGATCAAGCTCAATGCCGTGGCGCTGAAGGATTTCAATGAGCATGAAATCCCGGAAATGATCCGTTTCGCACATGGCCGGGACATGGACCTGACGCTGATCGAGACCATGCCGATGGGCGAGATCGAAGAGGACCGCACTGACCGCTATCTCCCCCTGTCGCAGGTTCGGGAAAGCCTTGAAGAGCAGTTCACTCTTTCCGAAATTCCTTACAAGACAGGCGGTCCCGCCCGTTATGTCGAGGTAAAGGAAACAAATGGACGATTAGGCTTCATCACGCCGATGACGCATAATTTCTGCGAAAGCTGCAACCGCGTACGTCTCACCTGCACCGGCACTCTCTACATGTGTCTCGGCCAGAACGACGCCGCGGACCTGCGTTCCGCCTTGCGCGGCTCTGACGATGATGATTACCTTGCCAATGCTATCGATGAGGCGATCACCCGCAAGCCGAAAGGCCATGACTTCATCATCGACCGCACTCACAAACGCCCCGCGGTCGCGCGACACATGAGTGTCACCGGCGGGTGACCTCATCCTCCCACAGCTCGACGAAATGATTGACCGGCCCGTGTCCGCTGCCGACCGATAAGGTGTCGGCAGCGTTTATAGCCTTGGCCAGATAAGCTTTCGCCAACTTCACCGCCTCCACCATGGATCGTCCCTTGGCAAGTTCGGCGGCAATGGCGCTCGACAGGGTGCAGCCGGTGCCATGGGTATTCCTTGTCGTCGTTCGCGGCCCTTCAAACCAGGTCACGCCACCAACATCCGCCAGTACATCCGGGCTGTCGTCGCTGGCGAGATGGCCTCCCTTGATCAGCACGGCACCCGGTCCTTGCTGCAGTAAACCCGTCGCCTGACTGGCCATTTCCGCCCGTGTCTTAGCCTCATTCTCGCCCAGCAGGACTGCAGCTTCGGGAAGGTTCGGCGTGATGACGGAAGCAAGGGGCAGCAGCCGGTCGATAACCGCTTGACCGGCATCGGAGGCAAGAAGTGGAGCGCCACCCTTTGCGACCATCACCGGATCAAGCACGATCGGAATACCCATCGCATGGGTCTCAAGCAATTCTGCAACGGTGCGTGCAATCTGCGCATTGGCGATCATGCCAATCTTCACCGCATCGACCCTTATGTCGGCAAAAATCGCCTCGATCTGGGCGCGAACGAACTCCGGAGGCAACGCATGAATGGCGGTCACGCCCTGCGTATTCTGGGCCGTCAACGCCGTCAGCGCTGCCATGCCATAAGTGCCGCGGGCGGAAAATGCCTTGAGGTCCGCCTGTATGCCGGCGCCGCCGGATGGATCGGAGCCTGCAATCGACAAGACATTGCGAATCGTCATTTCTTCACCTCCGCAATTTTATCGGCGATCAATCTTGTGGCAGCTTGGGGATCGGGCGATCCGCATATGGCGGATACGACCGCGAGACCCTTTGCCCCTGCGCGAAAGATTTCTTCGACATGTTGAACCTTGACGCCGCCTATCGCCACTGCGGGTATCGGGGATGCCGCCACGATCCGCGCAAGGCCTTCAAAACCGATCGGCTGCTTGTGATCCGGCTTCGTGCCGGTCGCGAAGACCGGGCCGACGCCGACATAATCAACCACCGCCGGATCAACCCGTCGCGCCAGATCTTCCGTCTCTATGGAGAGACCAAGGATTAGCCTATCGCCAACACGCTTTCGAACCTCCGTCGCATTCATGTCTTCCTGCCCGACATGAATACCGTCTGCACCGATCGCGAGCGCGGCCTCCACATCATCGTTGACAATCAGCGACACGCCGGCCCCTGAAAGGGCAGCTTTCAGCTGCAGGCCCGTCGCGATCATCTCTGCGGTCGTTGCCTGCTTGTCGCGCAACTGCACCATCGTTGCCCCGCCCAGCACGGCAAGTCGCGCCGTCTCGACCATGCCGAACGCGCGACAAAGATTCGGGTCCAGCACCAGATAAAGGGAAAGGTCGAACTGCTTCATGCCGGTATCACCCGCGCTACGGCATCAACGGCATCCGGGGTCACTTCCGCAAGCAGATCGAGGAAACGCACGGCAAAGGAACCCGGCGCATGAGCGTCCCGTCCCGCCAGTTCGCCAGCTGACGCAAACAAGGCAAGCGCCGCAACTGTTGCCTCAAACGGCTTGTCCGGCACGGTTGCTGCAAAACCGCCGATGACACAGGTCAACGAGCAACCGAGCGCCGTCACTTTCGGCATCAGCGCAGATCCGCCGAGAACATGAACGGCACGATGACCGTCGGTGACGAAATCCCGTTCCCCAGTCACGGCGACGACACAGCCATGACGAATGGCAAGAGCGCGGGCAGCGGCCTGCGCTGAAGCCACGCTGTCACCGGAATCCACCCCCTGCCCCGATGCATGCTCGCCGGCAAGCGTGATGATTTCGGAAGCGTTGCCGCGGATTACCGTCGGCCTGTGCTCCAGAAGCGCGGACACGGCGGCACGCCTATAGGCGGTCGCGAAATGCGCAACCGGATCGAGTATCCAGGGTTTTCCCGCTTCGCTTGCAGCCTCGGCGGCCTGCTTCATACCGTCGAAAAAGTCCGGCGAGATGGTCCCTATATTGAGGGTCAGTGCCGCCGCTATGCCTGCGAATTCCGCCGCCTCTTCCGGGCTGTGCACCATTGCAGGCGATGCGCCCGCAGCCAGCATCACATTGGCGGCAATGTTCATCGCGACGAAATTGGTGATGTTCTGCACCAACGGATTTTTCTGCCGCATCGCTGCCAGCAATGCGCCGGGTTTCAATGATTGAGCGGAATCGTCTGCCATCTGCGCCTCCTTTTGAGGCGGAGGTGGACGTGGGGATGCGACGTCAAGAACGAAGACCCGAACGACTCCCTCCGCCAGCATGATCTGGTTCAGGTTCAAAGGGTACTTCTCAGCCCGGCTTTCGCCGGACGCCCCTGTCATGATCAACAACTACCGGATGATGATCCGCGATTCCAGCCTTTTTACTCAAATGCGGCAAGATGCGGGCTTAGCCTTAGCCCCGAAAGCCGCCGTCGTATCTGGCGGCGGCTTTTGAAGTTTCACGAGGTTCTGGGCATCTGCCTTCACGTCATGCGGCGCTGCTACGGTGCAAACGCGGCTGAGGCTCCTGGTAATAGGTCCCGCTGCTGTCGCTGGTCCTGAAGCGGCCGATCTTCTGGGTCAGATCCTCCACCCGGTGACGCAGGCCACGTATTTCGGCATTGTTCTCCTCGACCATGGCGGCATTCTGCTGGGTTATCAGTTCGACGTCGTTGACAGCCTGCGTGACCTGCGTGATGCCCGTGGACTGCTCTGCGGCAGCCGAGGAAATCTGTGCCACCAGTTTTCGAACATCGGTGACGTGAGCAATGATCCTGGAGAGTGCTTCGCCGGTTTCCTCGACGAGCTGCACGCCGCTTTCGACCTGCGTTGCACTTGCCGAAATCAACTGCTTGATCTCGCGGGCCGCACCCGCGCAGCGCTGGGCCAGTTCGCGGACCTCCTGGGCGACAACAGCAAAACCGCGGCCTGCTTCACCGGCGCGAGCAGCCTCGACGCCGGCATTCAGCGCCAGGAGGTTCGTCTGAAAGGCGATCTCGTCAATGACGCCGATGATCTGGCTGATCTTGTCGGAGGAGCGGCTGATCTCGCCCATGGCATTGACTGCGCGTGCCACGACCTCGCCTGAGCGGACGGCGAACTCTTCGGTCTCGTTGACCGATTGAGACGTCTGACGGGCATTAGTAGCGGTGCTACGCACAACATCGCTCAAGTGGCGCAAAGCCCGAGAGCTTTCCTCCAGCGCGGCCGCCTGCTGTTCCGTGCGTTTCGCCAGATCGTCGGCGGAGGCGGAAAGATTGGCCGTACCGCCATTGATCTCCTGCGCCGCAAAGCCGACTTCGGACAAAGTCGCACGCAGAGCATCGACAGCCTGATTATAAGTTCTGGCCATCATGACGAAATCTGCCGGGAGATTTTCGTCCATCCCCGTTGCCAGATCGCCCTCGGCCAGATTGCCGAGCACGCCCGAGAGCGCGGTCAACGCATGCTGCTGATCGGCCGCGATGCGGGCACGTTCGCCGGCACGCTGTTCTGCTTCCGCCGAAGAGAGCTCCCGGGCGGCGGCGGCTTCCTGCTCCAGCCGAACATTTTCTCTCGCAGCGTCGCGGAATACCGTAACGGAACGAACCATGTCACCGATCTCATCGCCACGCTCGCGGCCTTCGATCGAAACCTCCAGGTCGCCGTCGGCAAGACGCTTCATCACTTCGGTCACCCGGCGCAGAGGGCCGCGCAATGTCTCGATCAGCATCAGGCCGCCCGCGATCGCCAATATCGTACCGACCACCATGGCGACGACCGAAAGATTTGCCGACCGTTCGCTATCTTCCTTGCCGACTTCCTGAGCCTGGGCAACGAAATTCTTCAGCCCGGCCATCGCGCCGCTCAGAGTGGCCGTGGCTTCCGCCCTCTTCTTCTGCCAGTCGGAAGCGATCACGATCAGCTTTGTCGATCCGGCGTCCAGCGATGCGAGAAGCGGCTCGAGCTTTACAGCAAAGCCAGCCATGGTGAAGTTGGTCTTGGCAAGTTCAGAAACACGCGCCGAGACGGTACGCAAACCCGCCGTCGATTCAAGAAGCGGCTTCTGCGAAGCCTCGCTCATCGTACCGCTCATCCGCTCGACAAGCAGTTTGAGCTCATCGATCCTGCGCAGCGAATCCTCTGTCTGGGCAAGCAGCTCACGCTGGACGGCCACATCACCTTCAAGACCAACAAACCGTTCAGCCGCCGTTACGGCCCGGCTGTTGGACAGATTATCCAAATCTCGCTGGATCGGCATGAGTGCACTTGTTCCGACACGCACGGCCTGCGCCTTGTCGGCGATCGGGGCGTCGCCGGCAATGGTCGCTTTCAAGCCGGCAGCGGCCTGTCGCGCCGGATCGAAAGCCTTGCCTGCCTTTTCCGATACGAGAGTGCTGATCTTTGCGAATTCCTCTTCCAATGGGCCGAGGTAGAGCTTGGCCGTATTGATGGCCGCATCGTCGCTTTCGGCACGACGCATTGCTTCACGTAAGTCCGAGACCCTGCCCGAAATGGCGTTATAGGCATAGGCTTCCAGCAACATGCCCTTGGCAAATTTCTCCTTGCCGGCGCTCTGCTTGCGCAGGCTGCCTACCTGCGCCTCCACTTCCGTGCCGAGCGTATCGATTTCCGTCACGGCGCTGGCCATCTGCGCATCCGTTTCGTCCCGCAGCAGCTTGACGGCCCACAGCGCATCGACATGACTGCGCATTGCCGAGGCGAGCCCCATAACCGGTGCAACCCGTGATCGATCCCCTTCACTTGTCAGAAGTCCCTCGAGCACACCGACGCCCTGTTGCTGGGCATCGATATCGGCTCTTAGTGCCGAAAGCGTCTTTTCATTCGGCGTCGCGGAATATTCCTGCAAGCTCGACTGAAGGCGCTCGAAATCGCCGATGTTCTCAATCGTGGCGCGGGTCACGGTCATATGGCCATTCAGAGTATTGGCCGTGTAATATCCGGCAAGGCCCACGCCCGCGATCAGCAGAACGAGAGGAACAACGAACAGAAGAACCTTGGTTACAATTTTCCGGCTTTGCAAAAGTCGATCGATAAACAATTTTTTCCCCGTCATTAGCTGCGCTGAAGGCACGATTGCATGTGTGCACAACGGAGCGATTCCAGCCTCATGCGGGAACATCTGCACACGATGGCCACTTTCGGTTGAGCAACCGTTAATGGCAGCCGGCGACATTTGCGCGCGGAAAAATCAGATGGAAATCTGCTGGCAGCAAACTTGCCGATCACGTAAAGACGGGACGCAAAGGGTGGAGGAATCGGGATGGCATTGTCGGATAACACGCGCGGTGCGCTGCTCATGGCGACCGCGATGGCGGTGTTTTCCTGCAATGACGCGATGGTCAAGGCATTGACGCACGACCTCAGTATTCCGCAGATCATGGCAGTACGTGGGGTTCTGACAACCATACTCGTATTTGCGGTCTCCATTCTCCTGCGCGCCAAATTCTCGCTACGCGCCTTCACCCATCCGCTGGTGCTTTTGCGCACCGCCTGCGAACTCGGCGGAACTTTGTCCTTCTTTAACGCGCTTGCCAGGATCGATTTCGCTTCGGCTTCCTCGATCATGCAGTCGCTGCCGCTTGCGGTTACGCTCGGGGCTGCGCTTCTGTTTCACGAACCGGTCGGCTGGCGGCGCTGGAGCGCCATCATCGTCGGCTTCATGGGTGTGCTGCTGATCATCCAGCCGGGACCTGAAGGCTTTTCCAGCGACGCGCTGTTCCCGCTTGCAGCGGTTTTCTTCACCGCCTGCCGGGATCTCGTGACACGCAGGATCGCAACGGAAATCCCGACCATCCACGTGACCCTCTTCACCTCCTTCATCATCATGGTCGTCGGCTTTGTTCTCGTCGGCCCGACAGGCGGATGGCACCCGATTTCGGGTTTCAACTGGCTGCTTCTGGCGCTGACGGCGATTGCGGTATTCTGCGGCTATCAGGCAATCATCCTCGCCATGCGCGGTGGGGAAATCTCCTTCATTGCGCCGTTCCGCTATACCAGCCTGATCTGGGCGCTCCTCATCGGGGTCCTGGTTTTCGGTGAGCGTCCGGGCATGACAGTGCTCATGGGCGCGGCCGTCGTGATCTGCTCCGGCCTCTATACATTCTACCGCGAAAGCCGCCGCGCCATCGATACGGCCAAAAAGGCGGTGACGCCCACGGCGGGTGGCTGAGGATGCGCCCGCCCGGTCTCATTCTTGCCGGTGGCCGCTCCAGCCGCATGGGAGCGAACAAGGCGCTGCTTCCGCTCGGCGACAAAAGCGTTCTCGCTCATGTCATTAGGCGACTGTCTCCTCAGGTATCGGATCTCGCCGTCAACGCCAATGCCCCCTTCCCGGGGTTTGAGAGCTATCGCTATCTTGCAGATGATCTCGCCGGACAGCTAGGACCACTCGCCGGCATCCTTACCGGGATGCGCCATTATTCCCGCCGGCTCGCAGAAGTATCGCATTTCGCCAGCGTTCCGTGCGACAGCCCTTTTCTGCCGTTAGATCTTGTGCCGCAATTGAGCGCAGCCTGTTCCGATCCGGAAACCGTCGTCATCGCCACCTCACTGGAGCGCCGTCACCCGGTTTTCGGCCTCTGGCCGATCGCTCTTGCGGAGGATCTCGAACACTGGCTGATTGATAGCGATAATCGCCGCATCAATGCGTTCCTGAGCCGTCACCGCATGGTGACTGTCGATTTCCCGTCGCTTCAGACACGCCGCGGCCTGCTTGATCCCTTCTTCAACATCAACACACCAGAAGAGCTTACCCAAGCCGCGGCCTTTACGGAGAGCCTTGAATGAACACCACGCCCGCCTTCGGGATTTCCGGCTGGAAGAATTCTGGAAAGACGGGACTGACCGTTCGTCTGGTTGAAGAGCTTACCGCCCGCGGTTATCGCGTTTCCACCGTCAAGCACGCGCATCATGACTTTGACATCGACAAGCCCGGTGCGGATTCATTTCGGCACAGGGAGGCGGGCGCCGGGGAAGTGGCAATTGTCTCGGGAACGCGCTTTGCGATCATGCATGAACTGCGAGACGAAGCTGAGCCGACGCTTGCCGAAATCCTTTCACGGCTGGCACCTTGTGATCTCGTACTCGTAGAGGGCTACAAGCACGAGGCCATCCCGAAGATAGAACTGCGCCGGCTGGAATCGAAAAGCCGCGAGCCTCTGGCACCGATTGATCCCCATATCGTTGCGATCGCCACGGATCACTCGCTCGCTTTGCAAACTTTGCCCGTCTTCGAGCTCGACGACACGGCATCCATTGCCGACTTCATCATCGACACCACAGGCCTTCCAAAACGCTGAAAGCCGCCGACCGAATGGCCGACGGCTTCCAATTCCTGCCTGTCCGACCCGTTACTGGTTCGAGGCGACAGGTTTTACCAGAGGCGTGATCCGGCGGATCGTCACGCGGCGGTTTTCCTGGTTTGCCGCTTCGGTACTCACTTTCAGATACCGCTCCCCATAACCTTGCGTCGTCATGTTTTCGGGCGGAATGCCGAAAGCATCCGACAGGACAACAGCCACCGATTCTGCGCGCTTGTCCGAAAGGACTAGATTGCTTTCATCCGAGCCGACCGCATCCGTATGGCCTTCGATCAGGAAGGTTTCCGACGGATCCTTTTCCAGCACCTTATTGATCGCGTCTGCAACCTTGCGCAGCGAGGTTGCCTGGTTCATCGGAATCTCGGCGCTGCCCGTGGCAAAGGTGATGGTATCGAGGTCGATACGCGGAACCTTGTCGCGGATACGGGCCGAATAACGGACCTCATCGAGCGAATAAGGCCGTTCGACCCGCTCCACCGGCGGCTGCTCAAGGAAGCGGTAATAGTCGCGATCCGGCTGGCTGGATGTATCGATGATGTAGTCGTCAATCGGCACGCCAAGGCGCATCGGCGGCAGTTCGTCACCCGGATCGCGCCAGGTATAGTCCTGACGGTCTTCCAGAAGCTCCGGTGCGTAATAGAGCACATATTCCCGACCGCCACGGACGATGCGCGAACGCTGGACGACTTCGCCATAGCGGTTGCGGATCGTCACCACGCGGGTACCGTCGTTGCGTTCGACGACCTCGCGATAGCGACCGTCGCTCAGACGCTCATATTCCGGACGGCCTCCATCATCGTAGAAGCGGCGGCTGTCGTCGTGGCGCACATAGGTCTGGTTGTCGATCGAGATGATAACGCGACCATCGTCACGGTCCTGATCCCAATTCCTGTCGCGGCCACGGTCACGATTGCGATCCTGGTTTTGGTTCTGTCCCAGAAGAGCGTCGCCGATCGGGCCCAAAACATCCCAGCCGCGCGGCCGTTCGAAATCGGGCCGGCCATCGATACGCTGGCCGCGTTCCTCTACCAGCTCGCGACGCTGGTTGCGCCAGCGCTCCCGGTCTTCGCGGGTGACACGATCATTGGCCTGCGCGTCTGCATCGTTACGCGGCGGCGGAGCCGCGCGTTCCTGTGCCTGCTGCTGGTCTGGCGCGCTCGGATTTCCGCGTCTGTCCGGACGGCTCGGATCCTGCGGACGGTCACCGCCGCGTTGCGCACGATCCGGCCGCTGTTCCTTGGCACTGTCGAGCACGGCGGCTCCGTTTTCGACCGGAAGCTTCGGCTGCTCGGCGCTCTGCTCAACGGGACGCGGCTGATTGCGCTCTCCACCGCTCACCGCCTGATCAGGTGCCTTGTCCGCGTCCTGAGCCTGCTGTCGGGCAGGTTTGGGCGGCTGGCCCGGCTGCTGCTGGGGCACCGGCGCCTGATCGGCATTCTGCTGCGCGCGAGGCTTTGGCGGCTGAATCACATCTCCCTGATCTGCCTGTTGACGCTGCGGCCGTTCAGTCTGAGGACGCTCGGCCTGCTGCGGACGGCCTTGAGGCTGCTCGGCCTGCGGCTGTTCCGCCTGTTGCTGGCGTTCCTGCCGCGGCTTGGGCTGTTCCGCATCCGCCTGTGCAGGCGGCTTTGCTGTCGGCTTTGGTTCAGGTGCCTGATCGGCATTCTGCTGCGCGCGAGGCTTTGGCGGCTGGATCACATCTCCCTGATCTGCCTGTTGACGCTGCGGCCGTTCAGTCTGAGGACGCTCTGCCTGCTGCGGACGGCCTTGAGGCTGCTCGGCCTGTTGCTGGCGTTCCTTGCGCGGCTTGGGCTGTTCGGCCTGATCTGCATCCGGCTTTGCCTGTTGCCGGAGATCGGGGGCCTGCTCGGCGTTCTGCTGACGCCGTTGCGGACGTTCGCTGCCCGCGCCCTGATCTGCCTGCTGCTCACGGCGCTGAGGGCGCTCGGCGTCCGGCTGCTCGGCACGCTGTTCACGCTGGCGGGGTTGCGGCCGTTCACCACCCTCACCCTGATCTGCCTGCTGCTGGCGACGCTGGGGACGTTCACCCTCTGGCTGTTCTGCCCGCTGCTGGCGCTCGCCGCGCGGACGTTCAGCTCCTTCGCCCTGATCAGCCTGCGGCTTGCGGCGCTTCGGAAGCTCCTCACCCTCTGCCGGAACCTGCTCCTGCACCCGAATGATACCGGGCGCCGCCGGCTGCACCGATCCGAGATCCACACCGGATGGCAGGGCATAGGCAGGTTGCATCAACAATGGCAGGGACAAAACAGGCGCCGCCACGCTGGCGAACAATCTGGATTTCATCGACATGACATTTTCCTTCTTCTGGCTTTCGTCCCTAGATGCTCGCGACGGCCCCAATGATCATGACTGTTGAGGCCCACCTCTTGCGGGCAGTTTTTCGCGGCACCACAACTGTATTTGTTCCAATTGGTTCCCATTATGGCCGCCTGCAAAGGTCCGTATCATCGGGACCAAAGTCTGAACTACGCTTGAATGCTGTATTCATCCGGCAATTATCGCTGCGCTATCTTGGCGCATCACAAAAAGCTCCGCCTGCGATGTCAGGCATTTTCTTCCGGCAACAATCTCCTCCAGGAACACTCTGGCGACATCAGGGTTTGGACGTAAACGTCAAACGCATGTGAAGCCCGAGGTTGCCGTAGAAAATGCCGTTGCAATTTTGCCGGAGCCGGTATCTATAAAAAACAAGGGCTGCGAAATGCCCCTCGCCGGCTGCGAAAAACCGAGAACACGTCGCCGGCCTGCCAACAGAGAGGACAATTATGAAGATCTCCACCCGTTTGTTTGCTGCCGCGTCGATCGCGGCGATCTCGCTTTTTGCTGGCGCCGCTTCGGCCCAGGACAAGCTGGTCATCGGCACGGAAGGCGCATACCCGCCCTTCAACGTTCTGGAATCCAACGGCGAACTGACCGGCTTCGATATCGACATCGCCAAGGCACTCTGCGTCCAGATGAAGACCGAGTGCACCTTTGTCACCAATGACTGGGATGGCATCATCCCGGCCCTGCAGTCCAAGAAGTTCGACGCGATCATCGCTTCGATGTCGATCACGCCTGAGCGCCAGCAGCAGGTCACCTTCTCCAAGAAGTACTACAACACGCCTCCGGCAATTGCCGTGCCGAAGGATTCGCCGCTGACGGAAGCAACTGCTGCTTCGCTGAAGGGCAAGGCCATCGGCGCGCAGGGTTCGACCAGCCACGCCAACTATGTCGAAAAGCATTTCCCCGATGCGGATGAGAAGCTCTATCCGACAGCTGACGAATACAAGCTCGACCTGACCAACGGCCGTATTGACGGTGTTGTCGACGATATCGTCGTGCTCACCGAATGGGTGAAGTCGGATGCCGGCTCCTGCTGCAAAATCCTGACCCCGCTGCCGGTCGATCCGGAAATCAACGGTCAGGGCGCCGGCATTGCCGTGCGCAAGGACGAACAGGCGCTCGCAGACAAGTTCACCACCGCAATCGCGGCAATCCGCGCCGACGGCACCTACAAGAAGATCCAGGACAAGTATTTCGACTTCGACGTCTATGGCGGCGACAAGTAATCCGTCCAATCGCTAAAAAAACGGCGGAAGGGTCACCTTCCGCCGTTTTCATTTTCATGAAGCACTTGTCCTCAGAAAATTTTCCTTTTTAATTGGCATTTGAAAGCGGCACGACATAAGCCGCAGGGGAATATGAACCGGAACATGATCCTATGAGCGGATGGCTCTCCGCCCTCTTTAATACACTCGACCCGTTTTGCGGCCCCGCCGGTGTCTTCACCTGGTTCGGCGGCACCGGCCTCGTCTCCTGTGGCGACACCGGCTGGGGCGACGAAATCGCCTTCGGCGTCAAGGTGACGATCTCGCTGGCGCTCGCCACGTTGCCTGTCGGGCTGCTGATCGGTTTCCTGATCGCGCTTGCCGCGCAGTCGCAGGAAAAACTGCTCAGGCTGGCCGCCGGTATCTACACCACCATCTTTCGCGGCCTGCCCGAACTGCTGACGCTGTTCATCGTCTATTACGGCGCGCAGATGCTGATCCAGTCGGTGTTGGCTTTCTTCGGATATGACGGTCGCGTCGAGATCAACGCCTTCGTAGCCGGCATGGTGGCACTGGCGGTGGTGTTCTCCTCCTATTCGTCGGAAGTTCTGCTGTCTGCCTTCCGCGCCATTCCGCGCGGGCAATATGAGGCCGGCGACGCGCTCGGTCTTCGTCGCGGCAAGACGATGGTTCTGATCGTTCTGCCGCAGCTCATCCGCATCGCCCTGCCCGGCCTTACCAATCTCTGGCTGATCCTCCTGAAAGACACGTCCTATGTCTCCGTTATTGGACTTGCCGATATCGTGCGCCAGACGGGCGTTGCGGCGCGCGTCAGCAAGGAAGCCTTCTTCTTCTATTTCCTGGCCTGCCTGCTTTATCTGATCCTGGCGATGATCTCGTCCTACGGTCTTGGCTTTGTCGAGCGCTGGGCCAAGCGGTCGGAGGTTTCCCGATGAGCGTGGCGAAAGAAATGATCCCGCCACGCCCGGCACCTGCAGTGCTGCACCGGCCTCTGACGACAGCGAAAGTCGTCGGCATCGGCGTGCTGATCCTTTGGGCCCTGCTTGCCATGGCGCTGATCAGCATGGTGATCGAGGGATGGGATCCGGCCAAATTCGAGCGTTACGGACCGCGTTACCTGAACGGTTTATGGACGACGATTTCGCTGGTCGGAATCTCCATCGTGCTCGGCGCCGTTCTCTCGCTGCCGATCGCGTTTGCCCGCATGTCGAAGAACCGCGTGCTGAATGCGATCGCCTACGCCTATGTCTACATCTTCCGCTCGACGCCGCTGCTCGCCCAGCTGTTCCTGATCTATTACGGTCTCGGCAGTTTCCGACCGCAGCTGGAATCCGTCGGCCTGTGGTGGTTCTTCCGCGAAGCCTGGTATTGCGGCCTCTTCTCGCTGACACTGAACACGGCCGCCTATCAGGCGGAAATCCTGCGTGGCGCGATCCAGAGTGTTCCCGTCGGCCAGCACGAAGGTGCCGCCGCACTCGGCATTTCCAAGCGCGTCGCCTTCTGGAAGATCATTCTGCCTCAGGCATTGATCGTGGCACTTCGCCCCTACGGCAACGAGATCATCCTGATGATCAAAGGCTCGGCCGTGGTCGCGATCGTCACCGTCTACGACCTGATGGGCGAGACGCGCTACGCCTTCTCGCGGACGTTCGACTACCAGACTTATCTCTGGGCTGCGATCTTCTACCTCACCATGGTCGAAGCGCTGCGGCATCTGTGGAACTTCATCGAACGGCGCCTGACCCGCCATTTGGTGCGCTGATGCACGTCGCGATCTAACCCCCGAAGCGGTTGAGCACGTTCGGGAGACATGCGTTAGCAGCACTCCTAGACGATGGATGCTAACAGGCTGAAATAAAACATCAATTTCAGCCAAAAGCGACAATTGTCAAGCTTCCGTTAAGCATGACATGATCCCATTTCAATGACGCAGACAATGCGTCATTGAACAAAGGGAACAGCAGATGTCGGAACTCGAAATGATGCTGCGAGGCTACGGCCTCACCACCGCCCAGATCTTCTACCGCATGCCGGATCACCCTGCCTTGCTGCAGAGCTATGTCTGGCAGGACTATGATCTCGCCCCCGACTTTCCCGAAATGAACGGCTTTCTGAAATTCTGGCAGGAGAAGCTGGAAGGGCCGATCCATTCCGTGCGTTACGTGCACCGCAAGCTGATCTCGGCCAGCGAGTGGCGGCAGGTGAAGGGCGAAATCATCCTGCACTGATTGCGCTTGGCTATGATCCTCGCAATTGCCAAACGCTGCCGCGACACGTAAAGCGGCTGGCAACAACGAGGATATGGTTATGGCGAAGATCGACGAAGAAGCATTGGCGGAAGCCTATAACCGGGCGCTTGCGCATGAAAAGGCCGGCGAGATCGATGCGGCCGTCGAAGCCTACAAACAGGTGCTGGAAATCGATCCGGAAGACCACGGTGGTGCTGCCGTTCGCATCGCCTCGATGGGCCGCGGCGAAGCGCCGCCCAAGGCGCCCGACGCCTATGTCGAAACGCTGTTCGACCAGCATGCGGAAAGCTTCGAAGACATCCTCGTCGAACAGCTCGGCTATGCTGTCCCGGTTCTGGTGCGCCAGCGCCTGCAGGATCTGAAGCTCGGCCCGTTCAAGCGCATGCTCGATCTCGGCTGCGGCACGGGGCTGACCGGCGGCACACTGCGCGACATGGTCGACTACATTACTGGGCTCGACATTTCCGAAAACATGGTCGAGATCGCCCACGAGAAGGATCTCTACGAGACGCTTTATGTCGCCGAAGTCGAGGATTTCCTCGAGGACAATGACGACGCGCCCTTCGACCTGATCACCGCGACCGACGTGCTCCCCTATCTCGGCGCGCTCGAGCCGCTGTTCTTCGGTGCGGCCGAAAACATGGTCGCTGGCGGCCTGTTCATCTTTTCCTCCGAATCCCTGCCGGAAGGTGATGAACGCACCTACACGGTCGGCCCGCATCAGCGCTTCATGCATTCGCCGGCCTATATCCGTACACGGCTTGCCGATACCGGTTTCGAGCTTGTCGAAATGAGCGATATCAACGTGCGGATGCAGGACGGCAATCCCAGCCCGGGCCATCTGGTCATCGCGAAGTTGAAGGGATAATTTCTTCGCCTCAACGGAGAACGGCCCCATGACGCCGGAGCGTTACCTCATAGCCCAGGCATACAACAACGCCTGGGCCAATCACCGGCTGCTGAGAGCCTGCGCCCTGCTGTCTTCCGAAGAGCTGGCCGCGCCGCGCCAAAACTTCTTTCCGTCGATCATCCACACGCTGAACCATATCCTGACCGTCGACTGGCTCTATATCGGCGCGCTCGAAGGCGACTGTCCGGGTGCTTCCGCCTTCGAACCGGAAATCCCGTTTCCCGCCCTTGCCGATCTCGACCGCGAACAGCGCGCAGCCGATCGCCGGCTCATCGACCACTGTCGCAGCCTGACGGACGACACGCTTTGCGCCGAAGTCCGCATCCCGCGCTACATGCATATGCAGGTCGAGCCGACAGACCGCATCCTTCTGCATCTCTTCCAACACCAGATACATCATCGCGGACAGGTTCATGCGATGTTATCCGCAACGGGCGTAAAGCCGCCGCAACTGGACGAATTCTTTCCATCCGACCCGGCAGAACAGGCGCTTCGAGCGCAGGATCTTGCTGAACTCGGGTTTACCGAATCCATGATCTGGAGTGATCGATAATGCTGTATTTCGTCATCAAGGCTCTGCACCAACTCTCCGACTTCCTCCTGATCGGCGGCATGCTGATCAATGCCTTCGTCATTTCGATGGTGCCGCCGCCGATCCGTGTCGGCGTGATCGTCGCGCTACGCAAATACGACCGCACAGTGACCACTGCAGCGCTTGCCGGCGCCTGGATTTTCGGCCTGTGGCTTGCCTTCGGTTACATCGGCTTTGCCGGCAATGGCTGGCTGCATGCCAAGCTTCTGCTCGTCGTCATCCTTTCGGCGCTGCACGGCATGCAGCAGGCTGCGATGCGCAAGATGGCTGCCGATCCGAAATTCGACCCCAACGCCTTCGTGCGCATCGGCATGCCGGTCATCCTGATCTGTCTCGTGCTCGTCGTGGCGCTCGCCGTCATCAAGCCGTTCTGACACCAACTTTCCTAATCTCCATAGCCAGCGCGCCGCAAAACAGCCCGTTTTGCGGCGTCGCAAGGAGTGGGTGAAAAACCGATGCAGAATCGGATACCGGCGACGAGTCGGACTGGAGAGGGTTACATGACGGGAAACTCAGGCAGGTTGCGTATTGCCGTGTTGTTCGGCGGGCGTTCGGCGGAACATGACGTGTCGGTGCTTTCGGCCACCAATGTCATGAACGCGCTCGATCCGCAAAAATACGATGCGGTACCGGTCTTCGGCAGTCGCGAAGGCCTATGGCTGCTCAGCGCGTTCGAGGGCGGCGCGCTTTCAAAGCCGGAAAACGGCACCCAGCTTTCCCTGATCCCCGGTGGCAAGGGTCGTCTTCTTGCACTTCCCGAAGGTGCTGCGGCATACGAACTGCCGAAGATCGATATCCTGTTTCCAGTGCTTCACGGCCTGCATGGCGAGGATGGTGCGGTTCAGGGGCTTGCCGAAGTGGCGCGCGTACCGCTAGTTGGCTGCGGCATTCTCGGTTCCGCCAATGCGCTCGACAAGGATATCGCCAAGCGGCTGTTCAACGAGGCCGGCATTCCGGCGGCTCGTTCGGTGACGATCTATCAGGATGCGGCACCCGCTTTCGAGGAACTGGAACAGGCGCTCGGCCTGCCGATCTTCATCAAGCCGGCCCGCCAGGGATCTTCGGTCGGCGTCAGCAAGGTTTTGACGAAAGCCGGTTACGACGCGGCCTTGTCTGAAGGTTTTCGCCACGACAGCAAGCTTCTCGCCGAAGAATTCATCAAGGGCCGCGAGATCGAATGTGCTGTTCTGGAAGCGCCGGACGGCAGCCTGTTCGTCTCGACAACGGGCGAGATCGTTCCGGCGGAGAGCCACGGCTTTTACAGCTACGATGCCAAATATATCGACGAGGATGGCGCAGCGCTGAGAGTTCCGGCGCAGATGCCGCCGGATGTCGAGGATGAGATCCGCGCCTTCGCGATCAAGGCGTTTCGCGCGCTCGGCTGTGACGGCATGGCGCGAGCGGATTTCTTCCTCACCTCGGAAGGGCGCATTCTCATCAACGAGCTGAACACCATTCCCGGCTTCACCGATATCAGCATGTATTCCAAGGTGATGGGCGCAAGCGGCGTCAGCTATCCTGAAGTCATTGACCGGCTTGTCGAACACGGCCTGGCACGGGCCGGCCGATCGATCTGATCGGCCCGACCTGTTTTTTGAGCAATTCCAGCAAAAGTGGGAACCGGTTTTGCGTCCGGAATTGCGTTAAAACAAAGAGATAGAGCGGTTTCGCATTTCAAAGAAAGGCGGAAATGCTCTAGATACGATCCTCAGGTTCTCCCGAGGATCGTATCAAGCAGTCTGCCCTCCAGTTCCGCCAGAACCGGATCGCCATGCCGGCGCGGCTGATCTCTCGGGATCTCGAGGTCGAGGCTGATACGGCCTTCATCGAGCACGATCACCCGGTCCGCCAGATGCACGGCTTCCGCCACATCATGAGTGACGAGCACGGCGGTAAAGCCAAGCTCGCGCCAGACATTGGTCACCAGATCCTGCATGCCGATCCGCGTCAGGGCATCGAGCGCGCCGAGCGGCTCATCGAGCGCCAGCAGGCCCGGACGGCTGACCAGAGCGCGTGCCAAGGCCACGCGCTGGCGCTGGCCGCCGGAAAGTTTCGACGGCCAGTCCTTCGCCTTTTCCGACAGCTGCACGCCCGCCAGCGCCCGCTCGGCCTCGCGCCGCCCGAATGCTTTCGGCACGCCGTCGCCCAATCCAACCGCCACATTGTCGGCAACAGAGAACCACGGCAAAAGCCGCGGCTCCTGGAAAACGATGCGGGAATTGGGCTCCACTGCCTTGCCTTCCTCATCGACGAATTCGATCCGGCCACCAGTCGGCTCGTCCAACCCGACCAGGAGCCGCAAGAGAGTGCTCTTGCCACAACCGCTCTTGCCGACGATTGCCAGGAACTGCCCGGCGGGCACATCGAGATCAAGACCGCGTAAGACCAGATTGTCGCCGAAGCGTTTCTCGACGCCGCGCAGCTTCAGGCCAGCGGGTTGCGGCGCGGCCTGATAGTCCACCGGCTGCGCGGCATGGTGCGCATCGAGTTCCACATCCGAAATGAAGGCGACCGGTGATTGATAGGGTCCAACAGGCATTTTTTCCTCCTTACCGCTGATAGGCCGGGTTCCATGAGAGCGCTGCGCGCTCCAGCGTCCGGGCAATGACGTCCGCGAGCTTGCCGAGCACCGCGTAGATGACCAGCGCCAGCACGACGACATCGGTCATCATGAACTCGCGGGCGGTATTGGCCATGTAGCCGATGCCGGAATTTGCAGCGATCGATTCAGAGACGATCAGCGTCAGCCACATGATACCGAGCGCATACCGTAAGCCGACGAAGATCGACGGCAATGCTCCCGGAAAGATCACCTTGCGGAACAGCGACCAGCCGCTCATGCCGTAGATACGTCCCATCTCAATGAGGTCGCGATCGACATTCTTCACCCCGTGATAGGTGTTCAAGTAGATCGGGAAGAGTACACCGAGTGAGGTGAGGAACAGCTTTGCCTCCTCGCCGATGCCGAACCAGAGGATGACGAGCGGGATCATCGCCAGATGCGGAATCGTGCGCAGCATCTGCAGCGTCGTGTCGGTCAGTTGTTCCGACAGTTTCGACACGCCGTTGGCGATGCCTAGCAGGAACCCGATCGAGCCGCCGATCAGAAGACCGCTCAGCGCCCGTGCGCCGCTGACGCCGACATCGCGGACCAGTTCACCGGAGAGCAACCGTTCCCAAAAGGCCGCAACCACCGCCACCGGCGACGGCATGATCCGGTCGGAGATTAAGCCGAAAGACGAGCCCGCCTGCCAGAGTATGACCAATGTCACCGGCAGGAGAAAAGGTAAAAGCGCTAAGCCGGAGACGCTGCGCGGGCGTAGCGGCTTCCCGTCATCTGCCCGCGCAGCCTTCTCCGCCGACCCCTTGGGAGGATCTGAATAGCCGATTGCCGCCGATGAAGTCCTGTCTTCCCTGATGCGCCTTAGGCTGCGCCCTTCCGAAAACGTATCGACTGCCGTCATTATCTCGCCCTCGCTATCTTATCAGGATGCAGCAACAGCACGGATGGTCGCGTGGCCGCCGCCGCCGAAGAGCGGCTTTTCGGACGCGAATTCATTGCCGAAACCGGCACGCTGTTCCTCGCGGGTGATGCCGAGTTCCGGGAAAAGCAATTCCGCCACGCGGTAAGCCTCTTCCAGATGCGGATAACCGGAGCCGATCACCGTCTCGATGCCGAGGTCCTGGTATTCGCGCAGGCGCGCCGCCACCGTCTTCGGCGAGCCGACCAGGGCGGTCCCCGCGCCCGAGCGCACCAAGCCGATCCCCGCCCAGAGGTTGGGCGAGACTTCCAGCTTGTCGCGGCGGCCGTTGTGGAGCGCCGCCATCCGCTGCTGGCCGACACTGTCGGAATCGCGCGCGAAATGCGCCTGCGCCTTGGCGATTGTCTCGTCAGAGAGCTTGGAGATCAGCTTGTCCGCAGCCTCCCAGGCCTCCTCGTCGGTCTCGCGGACAATGAAATGCAGCCGGATGCCGAAGGAAACCTCCCTGCCCCGTTTTTCGGCGGCAGCGCGCACGGCCTTGATCTTTTGCTCCACCTGTTCCGGTGGCTCGCCCCAGGTCAGATATTTGTCGCCACGGCCGGCGAAGAACTCGATGCCGGCATCCGACGATCCGCCGAAATAGAGCGGTGGCCGTGGCTGCTGAATGGTCGGGAAACCGAGCTTGGCATTCCTCGCCTTGATATGCTTGCCGTCTAGATCCGCATGGCCGGTGGTGACGAGATCCTCGAAGACCTGGAAAAATTCTTCAGCATGGGTGTAGCGCTCGTCATGCTCAAGAAAGATGCCGTCGCCCGCTAGTTCCGACGGATTGCCGCCGACGACGATATTGAGCAGCAGCCTGCCGTTCGATACCCGGTCGAGCGCTGCCGCGAGCCTTGCATAATAGGCCGGCGCCGCCGTGCCCGGGCGGATCGCCACCAGGAATTTAAGCTTTTCGGTGAACGGCGCCAGCGAGGCAGCCGTCACGAAGGACTCTTCGCAGGAGACGCCGGTCGGCAAAAGCACGCCGGAAAACCCAAGCCTGTCCACAGTCTGCGCCAGTTCGCGCAGATACCTGTTTTCAGGCGGACGGTTAAGCTCGCTGCCGCCGAGATAGGTGCCGTCGCCGCCGGTCGGGATGAACCAGAGAAAATCGATGGGGTTCTTCGTATCGCTCATCGTGAAAAATCCTTGATCTCGGTTGGTCTGTGACGGACGCAGGCTCAGCTGGCCTTGGGGCGCCAGACGATGTCGGAGATGTCCAGCTTTCGCGGAATGATCTTGAGATCGTAGAATTCATCGGCCAGCGCCTGCTGATACTGGACCGCCGCATCCGGCACGGTGGAGACCGCGCCCAGATCCGCCCCACGGCGCGACAGCACGACCTTGGTGACGTTTTCCGGCACGCCGGTGATTGAGGCGATCGCCTTCACCGTCTCATCGAAATTCGACTGTGCCGTGCCGCCGACCTTTTTCAGCTCGTCGATCACCTCGACGATCAGATCGCCGTTCTCGGCAGCGAAATCACCATTGCCGAGGAAATAGCTCCAGCTATCGACAATACCCTCCGCCGTCGTCAGCACGCGGGTCTGCGGGTCGGCTTGGGCAATTGCCGTATAGGGATCCCAGATCGACCAGGCATCGATCGAACCATTCTTGAAGGCAGCGGCCGCATCCGGTGGCGCAAGATCGAGCTGCGTCACGTCGCTGGGGGAAAGTCCGCCCTTGCGCAGAACCTTGACTGCAACATTGTGGGCGCTGGAGCCGCGCTTGAAGGCCAGCTTCTTGCCCTTCAGATCCGCGATCGACTGGATCGGGCTATCCTTGTGGACGAGGATGGCCGAACCTTGAGAACTGCCGCGATAGGTACCGACATAAAGCAGGTTGCCGCGAGCGGCCTGCGCAAAAAGCGGCGGCACGTCACCGGTCGGGCCGAAATCGAGCGCGCCCGCCCCGAGCGCTTCCAGAAGCGGAGGGCCGGAGGTGAATTCCGCCCATGTCACCTTGATGCCGCGATCGGCGAAACGCTTTTCGAGCGCACCCTGGCTTTTCGCCAGAGCCAGCACGCCGTTCTTCTGCCAGCCGATGCGCAGTTCCTTGGCTGCCGCCTTTGCCTTTCCCGCGATGGGCAGGACGGCAGTAGCCGCTGCCGCGCCGAACAAGCCAAGTGTCTGTCGACGGTTCAAATTGCCTGTCACCATGGAATGAGCCCTTCCTCACCAGATCTCTGATGACAGAAGGCTCCCATACTCTATCGAGTTGGTCGACATTCCATCGTTTCAAAAAACAACTGCAATCGGAGATTTCATTTCTCCGATTCAAGCCGATGGGAATGCAAAACTGCTAAAGTGCAAATCTCCACTGCATTGCGGAAAATCATTTTTGCCTGCTTTGTTCTTCCCGTCGGCCATGCTTTGTTCTAATCATCGGGAACAACAAGCGTTCGGAGGTTCGGCATGGCGAAAGTGGCATTCATCGGTCTCGGGGTCATGGGTTTCCCGATGGCGGGACATCTCAAGCAAAAGGGTGGCCACGACGTCAGCGTCTATAACCGCACCGCCGCCAAGGCCGCCGACTGGGCCGCGAAATTCGGCGGCACGACCGGAGCCACGCCGGCGGAAGCCGCCAAGGATGCCGATTTTGTCTTCACCTGCGTCGGCAATGACGACGATCTCCGCTCGGTGACAACGGGCGAAAACGGTGTGCTCTCGACCATGAAGCCCGGCGCGATTCTGATCGACAACACCACGGCCAGTGCCGAGGTTGCGCGCGAACTCGATGCGGCTGCGAAGGAGCGCGGCGTCCACTTCATCGACGCCCCGGTCTCCGGTGGTCAGGCGGGCGCAGAAAACGGTGTGCTCACCGTCATGTGCGGCGGCGATCAGGCCGTGTTCGACAAGGCGAAGCCGGTCATCGACGCCTATGCCCGCATGGTCGGGCTGATGGGACCGGTCGGAAGCGGCCAGCTCACCAAGATGATGAACCAGATCTGCATCGCCGGCATCGTCCAGGGCCTGTCGGAAGCCATTCATTTCGGCAAGCAGTCCGGCCTCGACATCGAAACCGTCGTCGACGTCATTTCCAAGGGTGCGGCCGGTTCATGGCAGATGGAAAACCGCCACAAGACGATGGACCAGGGCAAGTACGATTTCGGCTTTGCCGTCGACTGGATGCGCAAGGATCTCGACATCGTCCTGACAGAAGCACGTCGCAACGGGGCGAAACTGCCGCTGACGGCACTGGTCGACCAGTTCTATGGCGACGTGCAGGCCATGGGCGGCAATCGCTGGGATACGTCCTCGCTGCTTGCCCGTCTCGAACGGAAGTAAGACAAAAGGTCAAAGGCAATGCTCAGCCCCTCCTCCGACGTCGCCGGGATAATCGATCATCTTGGTACTTTGCGGTCGGAGGAGAACATTGCCGGCATGGGTCGCTTTGGCATCGTCACCGATGCGGCGCTCGGGATCTCCAATCCCGACCTGCAGAAAATCGCCCGTGTGGTGAAACGCGATCACGCCCGGGCGCTTGATCTGTGGAACACAGGCATTCGCGAAGCGCGGATGGTGGCGATTTACACCGCCGACCCGAAAGCGCTTACCTCTGCCGAAGCGCATTCCTGGGCGGATGATTTCGCCTCGTGGGAAATCGTCGATGCCGCCGCCGACCTCTTTACCGAAGTCCCCTTCTGGCAGGACCTGATCGCCGAGTTTGCCGAAGACGAGCGTGAATTCGTCCGCCGCACCGCCTTTGCGATGATCGCCGGAGCATCCGTCCATCTGAAGACGGAGCCGGACGCGACCTTGATAGGCTGTCTGCGCCTGATCGAACAACACTCCACCGACCCGCGCAATTTTGTCAAAAAAGCTGTCAACTGGGCCTTGCGCAATATCGGCAAGCGAAATGTCACCTGCCACAAGCCGGCTCTCGCCCTTGCGCAGAAACTCGCAGAATCGAATGACAAAACGGCACGCTGGATCGGCAAGGACGCGCTCAAAGAACTGTCGAGCGAGAAGGTGATGCGGCGACTAAAGGTCTGAATACCAAAGCAAAGCGCCGCAACCCAACCCGGATTGCAGCGCTTTCAAAATCATCTCAGCAGAGTTGGATCGCTCAGTCGTCGCCGGATTTCTGGTTGTCGATCATCATGTAGTCGAGCGGCAGTTCCGTCGTGTATTTGATCTGCTCCATGGCAAAGACGGAAGAGACGTCGCGGATCTCGATCTTGGCGATCAGGCGCTTGTAGAAGGCGTCATAGGCAGCGATATCCGGCACGACGACACGCAACAGATAGTCTACGTCACCGCTCATGCGGTAGAATTCTACCACTTCCGGAAAATCTACCACGACTTCGGAAAAGCGCTTTAGCCATTCGATCGAGTGGCTGGCGGTGCGGATCGAGACGAAAACGGTAACCTTCGTATTGACCTTGCCCGGATCGAGCAGCGCCACGCGACGGCGGATGACGCCGTCCTCTTCCATTTTCTGGATACGGCGCCAGCAAGGCGTGGTGGACAGGCCGACCTTCTTGGCGAGATCCGCCACTGCGAGTGTGGAATCTTCCTGTAGAATACGCAGGATCTTGCGGTCAAGACGGTCCATCATTGTCCCCTTCGAAATGATTTTTCGTTATACACCCGATTTTCACACAGTTAAGCGAATTTTGTTCCGCGGATCAAGCTATCCACATGCTGGCGCAACACGGGCAAGATCTCCGCTTCAAACCAGCCGTTGCTTTTCAGCCAGCCGCTGTTGCGCCAGCTCGGATGTGGCAGCGGCAGGATGCGCGGCCCGTCATTGACGAAGAAATATTCCCGCCAGTTCCTCACCGTTTCCGTCGTGGTTTTCTTTCGGCGAGCGCCCAGATGCCAAGCCGCAGCATATTGGCCGATCACCAGAACCGTGTCGATCTGCGGCATTGCCGCAATCACCCTGCTGCGCCATGCGGGCGCACATTCCTTGCGCGGTGGCAGGTCACTTCCCTTTGCGTCGTAACCGGGAAAGCAGAAGCCCATTGGCACGATCGCCAGACGGTCTGCATCGTAAAACTCTTCTCGGGTCACGCCCATCCAGTCGCGCAGCCGGTTGCCCGAGGCATCGTCAAATGGCAGTCCGCTCTGGTGAACTCGCAAGCCCGGCGCCTGACCGGCAATCAGTAACCGTGCCGTCGAGGACAATGTCGCAACCGGCCTCGGCTCGTGGGGCAACGGATTTCCTGGTTTTGCAGGATGGTCGCGACAAATGCGACAGGCTGCGATGCCTGCACCGAGATCGGCAATCCGGTCCGGTTCAATCACGTCCACGGCAGCATGCCTTTCAGCCGATCGAGGATCGCTTCGACACGGCTTCCGGTCCCCGTCGATCCATCATCTTCGGCCGCAGCACCCTTGGCCGTACGCCACGCGCGTGGGGTTTCGAAAGGACCGGACCATATCCCTTCTGCCTGTCCCCGCGCAGCTGTCTCTTCTGCGTGATAGTCCCCGGATGCGACGGCCACTCCCTGGCGAACGAGTTCGGCGTTGATATCCGTTTCACCCAGCCGACAGCGTACAAGAACACGGCCATAACGATCCCTGGAGGATCCTGCGCAATATACGTCGGGCACCGAGGCGAATTTTGCCAGGGCGTCGCGTGCGGCATCGCCGCATGTCCAGACATTCTGCCCTTCGCCGCAGGACTGATCAGCCTCCGGGGCATCAATACCGATCAGCCTCAAGCGCTCGGCTCCGGCCGCCAGCGTATCGCCGTCGATCGCGTAAAACGGACCGTTGATGCGGGTGTCACCGTTGAGGTCGATCTTGGCAACGATAAGTGAGGCAAGGACAAGGAATGCTCCGAGGAACAAACCATCCTTCAGGGTCTTGGCAAGGCGGGTCACAATCCGGTCTCAATTACAAACGGAAGCTTCAGGAGAATGGCAAACAAAACCTTTCCCGGCAGTATCTTCTTAAGGTTTGGAACATAAGCTCTCAATCATCCGAATAAATTAGTTCACAACCAATGAGTAGCGGCGTCAGTATCTCGACCGACAAGATAATCGTTGATCGATCGCGTGGCCACCGCAACAAGGCGGTATCCAAGACCGTCCGCGCGACACGTGAACGGCTGCAACTTTCCAATAGCGGCAACCAGGCCTTCGACCGTGACATGCTCGCCATGCATGTCAATGCGGTGCTGCAGGCGGCGGCGGTCGTGCCCCTCTTCATCGCGCTCGTCACCGCGATCGGAATGTATATCTCGCCGAGCGCCCACCTGATTGCCTGGGCGCTTTTGATGCTCAGCCTGCATGCGATCAACCTTCTGCTCGCCCGACGTTTCAGCCGCAAGGAAATCGCGGCGGCGGAAACCACCAAGTGGCGCCGGCGGCTGCTGCTTGCGCAGATTCTGCTTGGTGTCGGATGGGCGACTTTTGCGCTTCAATCCTGCGACGCGTGTGGTGGCGACAGTTTTTACTTCTACAAGGGCGCTGTCCTGCTCTTTACGATTTCAATCACAGCCATGAGCAGCTTCATGCTGCGCCAGGGCGTTCTCGTCGGCTTCGTCCCGGTGATTGCGGCACTTCTCTTTCGTGTCGCGATTTCACGGGACCTCCTCGACATAGGCTTGACCGCGATCTGCGCCATCGCCGTCGTTTTCTTTCATTTCATCGGCGACCGCCTCTACCGCTCGAACCTTACCCTGATGTCCTACCAGTCGGAAAAAGACGACCTGATCGCCGAGCTGGAAGTGGCAAAATCGATGTCGGACGAGGCGCGGCGCCGGGCGGAGGAAGCCAATCTGGCAAAATCCCGCTTCCTCGCCTCCATGTCCCATGAACTGAGAACACCGCTCAATGCCATTCTCGGCTTTTCCGAGGTCATGAGTTCAGAAGTGCTCGGCCCGATGCCGAACCCCACATACCGCGAATATGCCGGCGACATCCACCGCTCCGGCGAGCATCTTCTCAACCTGATCAACGAAATCCTTGATCTGTCGCGTATCGAAGCCGGCCGTTATGATCTGAACGAGGAGACGCTGTCGCTACTGGAAGTGGCGGAGGACTGCATCGGCATGGTTCAGTTGCGGGCACGGGCGAAGAACATCGCCATTCGCCACAATTTCGAAAACGAGATGCCGCATGTCTGGGCAGATGAAAAATCGATCCGACAGGTCATTCTCAACCTGCTCTCGAATGCGGTGAAATTCACGCAGCAAGGCGGAGAGATCTCGGTCAAGGTCGGCTGGACGGCGGGCGGCGGACAATATGTGGCAATCAAGGATAACGGCCCCGGCATTCCCGAGGAAGAAATTCCCGTCGTGCTGTCGGCCTTCGGACAGGGTTCGATTGCCATCAAGAGTGCCGAGCAGGGCACAGGACTCGGACTGCCGATCGTTCAAGCTATCCTGGCCAAGCATGACGGCCAGTTCGTGCTTCGTTCCAAGCTGCGTGAAGGCACCGAAGTCATAGCCATCCTGCCTGCCACCCGGGTGATGCAAAGCATTCCCGCCGTTGCCGATGCGCCGGCGATCGAAAAACGTAAGCGTTCTTTCGCCTGAACTTAATTACCGAATAATCATCCGTGCATTCGTCCGCAAATCGTTCACGGTCATTAGTCTTCGCGCCTGCAAGCGAATCTCTGCGGCGGACATTTGATCCGTATACGCTGACCTGCTGCCCAGGAATGGGCATGTTCAGCGATGCTAAAAACGCGCTCCGTCACTTCTCCGTTTTCGCATACCCGAACAATCCATTTGAAATCACATTCAAAAACTTCGATCGAGTCATCGGTCAAGGTGACAGGTCCCGCAATCCCCAAAACATGACAAATGCTAATTTTTTGACATTCGCGCGTCCACTATAAAAAGTTGCATCTGAAGATCACGGGTCCGTGATCGCAACTCGGAAGATCCGGAAAACGCCGATATCGCGCCTTCCTAATGCAATCGAAAGAAGGGCTTGACCAGAACGTAAAGCACAAACAATCCGTTTGCGGTCAGCATACAGAAGACAGCGAAAGAACCGAGATCTTTGGCGTGGCGTCCGACCGTGGAGATTTCGGGAGATATCCGGTCGACAAGTTCCTCTATCGCCGTGTTGAGCGCCTCGACGCAAAACAGGAGCAGAGTCAGAATGAGGAAGATGAAATAATCGATCGCCGCGGCGCCGATGATCGCAAAGAGCGCGAGACCTGCGCAGAAGGCATAGACCTCATGCCGGAAAGCTTGTTCACGCCACAGGCGCACAAGACCCTGCATCGAATACCGGGTCGCCGCGATAATCCGGCGGACGCCGCTCGCCTTTCCAAGAGTACTGTCGAGCGGCGTGTTTTCCATTGGCGGTTCACTTATGCCTTGTTGGTCACGCCTGCCTGTTCGTAGGTCACCATGCCGGTATGGCAGGCGGCTGCAGATTTGACGATACCGGCCGCCAGTGCTGCGCCCGTGCCTTCACCTAGGCGCATGCCGAGTGCCAGCAGCGGTGTCTTGCCGAGCTTTTCAATCGAGCGCAGATGTCCCGGCTCGGCAGAAACGTGACCGATCAGGCAGTGGTCGATCGCCGACGGGTTCATCGCCTTCAAAATTGCAGCGGCAGCAGTGACGACGTAGCCATCAAGCAGAACAGGGATCTTTTCCATGCGGGCTGCCAGAATCGCACCGGCAATTGCTGCGATCTCGCGACCGCCGAGACGGCGAAGAATTTCGAGCGGATCGGAGAGATGGTCCTTGTGGAACTCGACCGCCTGTTTAACGACGGCGATCTTACGGGCCATCAGCTCGCCATGGGAGCCGGTGCCCGGACCGACCCAGTCTTCGGCCTCGCCACCATAAAGCGCCAGATGGATAGCTGCGGCGATCGTAGTGTTGCCGATGCCCATTTCACCGAGGCAGAGGAGATCCGTGCCACCGGCAATCGCTTCCATACCGAAAGCCATGGTCGCAGCGCAATCGCGCTCGGAAAGAGCCGCTTCGGTTGCAATGTCGCCGGTCGGATAATCGAGCGCAAGGTCGAAAATCTTCAGGCCCAGGTCATGGGTGACGCAGATCTGGTTGATTGCCGCACCGCCTGCGGCAAAATTATCCACCATCTGCTGCGTCACGGACGGCGGAAAGGGAGTGATCCCATGCCGGGTAACACCGTGATTGCCGGCGAAGATCGCAACAAGCGGGCGGTTGACCGCAGGTGCCCTGCCCGTCCAAGCGGCGAGCCAGAAGGCGATTTCCTCAAGCCTTCCAAGCGCTCCGAGCGGCTTTGTCAGCTTGGCGTCACGCTCGCGGGCATCCACCAATGCGCGTGGATCCGGTCCCGGCAGATTGGCAATCAGGTTACGAAAATCGTCGAAAGGCAGGCCGCTCAAACTCATCGAAATCTCTCTCGTCTTAGCCGGCGCGTCATCGTCCGGCACTTGTGTTCACCGGCAAATCGCGCTTTGTGTGCGCATCTCTTAATCGCCTATATCGGGAGCGACAACTGCCAAACGCGACGGATTTCATCGCCGACCTAGCCCGCTCGGTCGCATTTCTCAGCCGCATCCCCGTGCCGGACCGTTTCTTTCTCGGTCAAAGCGGCTCGTTTTCCCGTGCAGTCAGGGCATTTCCGCTTGCCGGCGTGCTGATCGCGCTCGTCCCCGCACTCGTGCTTTACATGTTGTCGCAGACGGGTGACGCGCTTGTGACGAGCCTGATTGCTTTGTCACTGATGGTTCTGTTGACCGGCGCGCTGCATGAGGATGGCCTTGCGGATGCGGCAGATGGGCTGGGTGGCGGGCGCGACCGCGAACATGCGCTTGCCATCATGAAGGACAGTCGTATCGGCTCCTACGGTGTCGTTGCGATGCTTTTGTCCTTCCTGCTGCGCGCAGCATCGCTTGCGGCGCTCGCCCGGTTCGATTCCAGCCTGGCGGCAGTCTCGATGCTAGCCGCGGCCTGCCTCAGCCGCTCGGTAATGATCTGGCACTGGAGCGCGCTCCCGCCTGCCCGAACAAACGGCGTGGCGGTGGCCATCGGCGCACCCGAACGGGGCTCGCGTAACCTTGCACTGCTGATCGGCGGCGTGATGGGGCTGATCTTCATCGCCTCTCACCTCGGCATTCCGGTTGCGATCTTCGCGATCCTCGTCTGCGCCGCGGCCGGCCAGTTCTTCACCGCTTTCGTCCGCCGCAAGCTTGGCGGCCATACGGGTGATACGATCGGCGCCACACAACAGGTTAGCGAAATCGTGCTTCTTTCGACCCTTGCCCTGATCGCCTGAACCTCCGATATAGGTTTGCATGATTTCGCCCTGCATCCTCGTCTGTTCGATCGACCCGAAGACCGGCTATTGCTTTGGCTGCGGCCGTACGCGCGACGAGATTGCCGGCTGGATCGACTATTCCGATGCCGAGCGACATTCGATAATGGACGGGCTTACCGCCCGGCTGGAAACGGTCGAACGAAAACCGCGGCGGGAGACCAGACGACAGAAAATAGCAAAGGAGCGCCAGATCACATGAACGGACTGACCTTCGTGCTTCTCGTGCTCGGCGCAGGCCTTGCGCTGCTCGTATTCAATCACTCATCGGGCCAGACCTTCGGCATCGACAACAACGATTTTGGCCAGCTCATCTATCTCGTCCCGATTGCCGGCCTGCTTGGTGCCGGCATTCTTGCCGGTCGCCGCGGCGGCATGAACGAGGCGTTACGCAATCTCGCCATCTGGCTGGTCATCATCCTCGGACTGGTTGCCGCCTATCTTTACAGAAACGACGCCAACCAGTTCGCCGGCCGCATGGTCGCAGGACTGATGCCCGGCCGAGCCGTCGTCGTCACGGGAAGCGACGGAAACGAGGTCATCATCCAGAAGGCACTCGGCGGGCATTTCCAGGCCGATGTCGCAGTCGACGGAAAAAACATCCCGATGCTCGTCGACACCGGTGCCAGCAGCGTGGTTCTCTCCTTCGAGGATGCCTCGGCAGTCGGAATAGACACCGGCGGCCTCGCCTACACTGTCCGGGTAATGACCGCCAACGGCCCTGCCATGGCCGCCCCCGTCAGGCTCGACGAGATCGCCATCGGCCCGATCTCGCGCAGAAACGTCCGCGCCATGGTAGCCCAGGACGGAATGCTGGACGAAAGCCTGCTTGGCATGAGCTTTCTGTCGACGCTGAGTTCGCTCAACATGCAGACAGACGAGTTGCGGCTAAGGGATTAGGCAAGCCGGCACACGCCGTCTCATTGTGACGACATGCTTGAGAAACGCCGCCGGTCCATCAGGCTTCCAGCTCCTCGCGCCATCGGATGGGCAGAGCCGGATCCCGCGTCTCTCCCGTCACCCGACCGCGGCCAGTTCGACCATCTCGTCAGGCGCCGTTTCGCTATCCGGCTTGCCTCGAAAATGGCTTGGTGGGTGTCCGATGATACGCTTGAAGGCACGGCTGAACGAGGCTTCGGCGTCATAACCGAGTTTTTCGGCCGCCGTCGCTACACGCATGCCTTGTTTCAGCCAGAGACGCGCCTGGTGCATTCTCACCAGCGCAACATACCGGGCGGGCGTTTCTCCGACGACGCGGGCAAACCGCTCGGAGAAACCGGAACGTGAGGCACCCATCAGCCGCGCAAGTTCGGCCACAGACCAGTCACGTTCAGGCTCCAGGTGAATGGCAGCGAGAACCCGCCCGACCTCCGGATTACGCACCGCCGCAATCCAGCCATTCGTATTGCCGCAGCCGTGTTCGACCCAGGTGCGAATGATCGTTGCCGTCAGGACATCCGCCAGCCGCGCCAGAATACCGCCGGCGCCGACCCGATCCATATCCACCTCGCGCGCCATGGCATCCAGAAGATGCGGAATGGCCGGCTCGCTGGTTGCAAGGTCGCTGGTCAGCATCGTTTCGGGCATGAGCTGCAGAAGCGGATGCAACCTGTCTATATTGAAGCGCATCGACGCGGTCAGCGCCACCGTGCCGCAATGTGCATCGGCGCATTGCATGTCGAATACGCCCTCACAGACCTGCTTCTTGCCGTAACGCCCGAAAGGCAGCGGCTCGACAGTCTCGGCACTCGCTATCACATGGGCGTCACCGCGCGGCAGTATGACGGCATCTCCGGCATTCAGCTGCAGCCATTCGCCCGAAGGCGCCTTGAGAAGCGCCCTGCCGGACGAAATGAAATGAAACCGCGCCGCATCCTCGGCCGGAAAGGCCGTGGCCCAGGGGTCCGCGAGCCGGCAACGCCCGTATTCGACACCGTCGAGCCGCAGGCCCCGCAGCATTTCCGACAAGGGATCGGCTCCAGCCGACGATGAGAATTTGGACGATCTGTCAAGCATGTCGGATTTTCTAGCATGGAAACGCCAGTCCGTCACGCCTATTCCTGACAAAAGCCAAATAGGCTGCAATTCAGGAGAATCTCATGCACGGCACCCCCTTATCATCTGACGATGCAGCGCGAACGGAACATGATGTCGCACGTTGGGGCGCAGTCGCCTCGTTGACCTTGGGCGTGTTCGGCCTCGTCACTGCCGAATTCCTTCCCGTCAGCCTGTTGACCCCGCTCTCGGCTGATCTCGGCGTCGGCACCGGCGTCGCCGGCCAGTCGATCACCACCACCGCAGTGATCGCCGCAATCGCCGGACCCGGCGTCATCATCGGCACCCGCAAGATCGACCGGCGCTGGACAGTTCTGGCGCTGACGACACTTCTGGTCATTTCCAGCCTCCTCGCCGCGATCGCCACCGATATCTATACGGTATTCGCCGCCCGCATCCTTCTCGGCGTCGGGCTCGGCGGTTTCTGGGCCATGTCGGCCGCACTTGCCATGCGCCTCGTCCCACCGGCGCGGATGCCGCGCGCGATGGCCATCATCATGGCCGGCGTTTCGCTTGCCACCGTCTGTGCCGCGCCGCTCGGCGCCTGGATCGGCGACACGCTCGGCTGGCGGGCGGCATTCTATCTGTCAGCTGCCGTCGGCTTCGTTGCGTTGGTCGCCCAGGCGACGCTCCTGCCAGCTTTGCCGCCGACCGGTCACGCCGGGCTTGGCACGCTTGCGGCGCTGATGCGCCGGCCGGCAATCCGCACCGGCCTGATCACCATCCTGCTTTTCGTCGCAGGCCATTTTGCCGGTTTCACCTATATCCGTCCGTTCCTGGAGCGGGTGCCGCAGCTTGATGTCGAAACCATCTCGCTGATCCTGCTTGCCTATGGCGTTGCAGGCTTTTTCGGCAACATGCTCGGCGGCATGGTTTCGGAACGCAGCCCGCGCCTGTCGATCGTCCTGTTCACCACGCTCGTTGCTGCATCGGCCGTCGTTCTGGCGGTTGGCGGTGCCTCGCTTGCCGTTGCAGCGACTGCGATCGCATTCTGGGGCCTCGCCTTCGGTGCCTTCCCGGTCAGCGTACAGAGTTTCGTCGTGCGCCATGCGCAGGATGAGGCGGAAAGCGCCGGCGCTCTGGTGATCCCGGCCTTCCAGATCGCGATTTCGAGCGGCGCGGTTCTCGGCGGCCTCCTGATCGAAACCCAGGGTCCAGTGTCCGTCGTCATGCTTCTTGCGGCAGCCAGCCTGCTTGCTGCATCGGTCATGGCCGCACGCGGCGAACGCCGCCAGCTGTCGCTCGGATAAGTGTGGCCGACTGTTGAAAGACAAAGCGATAGGCGGGGATAAGCCGCCTATCGCCCCCCAATTGCGTCAGCTACGCAGCCGATAACCCGTCTTGAACATCCAGCCGAGCATCGACAGGCACAGAGCCAGAAAGACGCCGATCATGATCAGGCTGATCACCGGATTGACGTCGGCGATCTCATAGAAGCTCCAGCGAAAGCCGCTGACGAGATAAAGAACCGGGTTCAAGTGGCTTACCGCCTGCCAGAATGGCGGCAGCATGTCGATCGAATAGAAGCTTCCACCCAAAAATGTCAGCGGCGGCACGACAAGCATTGGCACGATGTTCAACTGCTCGAAATTCTTTGCCCATACACCGATGATGAAGCCGAACAGGCTGAAGGTGATTGCGGTGAGCACAAGGAAGAGCACCATCATGAACGGATGGGCGATGCGGATATCGACGAAGAAGGAAGCTGTCGCGAGGATAATCAGCCCGATGATCAGCCCCTTGCTGGCGGCTGCACCAACATAACCGATCAGGATCTCCGTCATAGCCACCGGCGCCGACAGGATCTCGTAGATCGTGCCGGTGAACTTCGGAAAGTATATGCCGATCGAGCCGTTCGCGACGCATTGGGTCAGAAGCGTCAGCATGATCAGGCCCGGCGTGATGAACGAGCCGTAGGACACACCTTCGATCGACTGGATGCGCGAACCGATCGCCGTGCCGAAGACGATGAAATAGAGCGAAGTGGTGATGACCGGCGAGATGACGCTCTGCAAAAGCGTGCGGCGCATGCGCGCCATCTCGAAGAAGTAGATGGATTTGATCGCTTCGATATTCATGCCTTTTCCTCCACCAGAGCAACGAAAATGTCCTCCAGCGAGCTTTGCCGGGTCGAGAGATCCCGGAAATGGATGCCTGCCGCCGTCAGCGCCGAAAGCAGCGAGGCAATGCTGTCCTGGCTTTCCTCGTGGCTGTATTCATGCGTAAGCGACATGCCGTCTTCACTGAGCGAAAGCGAAAAGGCCGCAAGGCTCGGCGGTATCTCTTCCAGCTTCTCGGTCAGTTCGAGTTTCATCTGCTTGCGGCCGAACTGTTTCATCAGCCCGGTCTTTTCCTGCAGCAACAGAAGCTGCCCACCATTGATCACCCCTACCCGGTCGGCGATCTCCTCGGCCTCCTCGATATAATGGGTGGTCAGAATGATGGTGACGCCATCCTCGCGCAGCCGCTTGACCACTTCCCACATGTCGCGGCGCAGGCTGACATCGACGCCGGCTGTCGGCTCGTCGAGGAACAGCACTTCCGGCTCGTGGCTCAGCGCCTTGGCGATCAGCACGCGTCGCTTCATGCCGCCGGAAAGTTCGCGCAACATGTTGTCCTTCTTCTTCCACAAGGACAGTTCGCGCAAAATCTTCTCGATCAGCGCCGGGTTCGGCTTCTTGCCGTAGACGCCGCGGGAAAAGCTTACCGTATTCCAGACCGTTTCGAACTGATCGGTGGTCAGCTCCTGCGGCACGAGACCGATCAGCGATCGCGTCTGGCGAAAATCCTTGACCACATCATGCCCGCCGACAAGCACCTTGCCGCCGGTCGGGTTGACGATACCGCAGACAATAGAGATCAGCGTCGTCTTGCCGGCGCCGTTCGGCCCGAGCAAAGCGAGGATTTCGCCGCGCTCGATATCGAGATCGATGCCCTTCAAGGCCTCGAACCCATTGCCATAGGTCTTTGTCAGTTGCTGTACGGAAATAATGGGGGGCATGGGAACCGCATTTGTATAGGGCGACATTGCGAGGAAGTTGTTCCCCGGAGATGCCGCAATATAGGGTCGCGTTCCCATGAAGCTATCCCTTCATGGAAGAATATTGCGTTCGGGATTTTGGGACGATGCCGACGTTCGGGGTTGACCGTTATCGGCCCAAACCGGTCATCGGGTATGCTTGACAGCATATTCCCCAGCGATTGGGCCGCTAGTCCACGGGCCAACGTCGTAGCCTGCTTCAAGACTATTGAGCTGCGTCTGAACCGCGCCCTCCAACTCATCTTGCAGCGATTGATATCGTTCGATGACGCCAAACTGCGACCACGGTGATCGATTAAACCCATGCTCATAATGGTTGTAGTAAATCACAATTTCGCCAATTAATGCGACAACCCAGCAAGGCCCGTAACCCTTCAACTCCCATTCTTCAGGTGGCCGTTTAATAGCGTCCCAAAACTTGCGTTGTTTGAATGACATGCGGCTCCACCCATCATTAATGTGGTCCCAAAGTCTCTCTTCTGGGAAACGCATGATTTTTCTCCATAGCGACGCGGCATAGTTATCGATCTTGGTATCGCAATATACAAAAAACATAAGGCTTAGACCAAGGCAACGACTGCCTCTGGTGCGAAGTGCTCACGTAATCAAAACGGCCAGACAGAGTATCTGATCACACAACGGGGCGAACGAAGATGTGCTTAAAGACTTTCTCCGAGTACAGACCGCGCCACGTCCTCTGCTTCCTCGGAGCCGCAGGCGGATTCCAGGAGTTGTTGCAGTCTACCCAATCCGCGATAGAAGTCCTTGCCGCGGATTTCGAAATCGACATGGCGTTCTCTCAAGACGCGTCCGACGCTCGGATGAGCGAGAGCTTCGCAGTTTCTTGGGACCAGGTGCACGAAGACGCGTGGCATCAGCGTGACGTCGAGGCTGTTATGAGCCACGGATGCGTCGTCTATGTCGTCGGTCCACTCATGGAGGCTGCGGAAGCCCCTGCCGTTTCGCTGACGGCCTTAAGGCTGGTTGAGCGAATGCTTGAAGCAGGCGCGACTGCGGCAAAAGGAGAGAGTGCCGGGGTCGCGCATGGAGTTGCTCGGTGGCGGCAGCTCGCGCGGGACGCGAAAAGCGCGGAGCCTAGCGCAGCGGCTAGAGCGTGCCGCCTCGCCTTCACGAAGAGGCCGCTTACCTGCGACGATTACTTGTCCAGCGTGGGCTTTCATCTTGTTGGCCTACCGGAGGTGTTGGTACCGAGCAGTTCACCCCTGGATGAACTGGTGCTTAGTGCCGTGATCGACAGCGTCGCAGATGAGATGGCATCTGATGGCATAGAAAAGGTCGTCATCCGCTACGGTGCAGAGCTGAAAGCTATCAATCAATACGAAGAAGAAGACTTCAAATACAACCCGTTCGGCGGCGTCCATTTAGTTGCCGGAGTGCATTGAAAGCCTGACGGCGTTCTATTGTCCAAGCCGGTCGGCGCTTCTAAGTCCGCTTGTGACGCAAAAGAGACGGTAGCCCTTCACGTCGGCATAACACTAGAAAATCACGCTGGCGAAAAACTGCAGTGCGATGAAGACGAGAAATAGCGCAAACCCGACCTCCAGCTGGCGCTTGGACAGCGCATGCGCAAGCCGTGCACCGTAAGGTGCCGTATAGAGCGTGACCGGGATCAGCAGCGCCACTGCCAGCCAGTTGATATAACCGGTCGAAAACGGTGGTAAGCCGCTCTTGCCCCAGCCGCCCCAGATATAACCGACAAGACCAGGGATTGAGATCAGCACACCGACGCCGGAGGAGGTTGCGACCGCTTGGTGGATGGTGCGGCCGTAAAGTGTCATGAAGGTGTTGTTCAACACGCCGCCGCCGATCCCCATCAGGCCCGACAGGATGCCGATGCCGGTACCGACCAAGAATTTCAGCGGATTTCTGGGGAGATCTTCGCCGAGTTTCCAGCTTGCCCGATTGAAAATCATTCGCAGCGCCAGGAAGAGCGCGATCACCGCGAAGATCAGCCTTAGTTCCGTGCTGGACGCCCAGGCGGCGATCAATGTGGCGATAAGCGTGCCGAGCGGAACGGCAATGATCCAGCCCTTCAGGAGGTCGATATCCACGGCTCCACGCTGCCGGTGCGCCGTGAAAGAGCGAACCGAAGTCGGCACGATGATGGCAAGCGATGTACCTAACGCCAGATGCATGCGCACCGCATCGTCCACGCCGAGCAGCCCAAAGACATGAAAGAAGATCGGCACGAGGATAGCGCCACCGCCAATCCCGAACAGGCCGGCAAGAAGCCCTGCCAGAACGCCGGCAGCAAGCAGCGCCACCACGAAGGGAAGAATATCGAGAAAGGCAGGCATCACGTTCTCCGGCAGCGATTTTAACTCATGAGCCGGAAGAAAAAGGCATGAGCGATTGGGCGGGGCATGCACTACTAAGCCGAGAAAACGGCCCTTGACGGTTGTTCATCATCAAGAGACCTCATCGCATCATTGTCGTTGTCAGACAAGTCACAGCGTGGCGACGCCCCCACAATGTCATCAGTACGTTCGGACCGTAGAGTGAAGGACAGGGAACAATTCCGAAAGCGGCTCACCCAAACGGGTGGCGACTGTAGTTACGGCAGATGCTGAAATACCCCTCAAATAATGGGGGGGGGGCAAGGGTTGGCGCAAACAGCAGCGACGCCGGCTCGCGAGATGACATTTAGAAAACAGAAATATCTGGGCAGATAAGATGCTGCCGTGAGTTCGCCGTTGCCGACTCCCAGCAACATCCTGCTTTTCATTGCCGTCAGAAACTCTTTGGCGATGAAATAGATACAGGCAATTGACGTATGCAATTTCGGGTACGTTGCCTTATATGTGGTGCCAAGATACCAGACCACATATTTTTCCTAAATTCGTTGCTGCAGATGAGAGTCGATGATCATGCCGAATTCCGTGAAGAAGAACATAATTCAGCAAGAAACCGAAAACGCCCCAGAGGCTAATGCTGAAGCTGAGGCTGATGATTTCGACTTCGCGTCCCTTGATGATCTGGCGAATTTCATGGTCGATGCGCTGACAATTCCGATGCCGGCAGATTTGCGCGATTCCGATAGCTGCGATATCGGTGAAAAAGACATGCTCGCGCCTTCCCCTTCCAAGCGCCTCAACTGAGCATCGAGAAGTTTCTCGCCATATCAGGCTTCAAATCCAGATAGTTCGCTCAGTTGCAATACTGGCGGCCGCCTTTGCGTGAGCGAAGGTCGAAGTGGAAATGGTTCCAATGCTCGGCATTGCTGCCCGGGCCAAGTACCGTCGAGAAATACTTGCAGCTGTCACCGCGCACCGATTTCAGCAGCCCGCCCTCGCGGAAAGAGAACAGCCCCTTCTTGCGAACATCGATATCGTGACCGTTCTTGAGTGTGATGCGGCCGATATCGATCGCGTTGCCGCGGGCATGTTCGGACATCGGATTGTAGCGCTGGCGGCTGTTGTTCATCTTGCGGCAGGAATAACCGCCCATCGGCTGGATCTGGCGGATGCCGGTGAGATACCGGGTGCGGGCGGAAATCGCCAGATCGTTCTTCACCCATTTGGCGAAGGCAAGCGTCACCTGACAGTTCAGCGTCACCGCCGGCCTCACATCGATACCGCCGGAAAGGCCGGCAAGCTTCACCGGATAATCGATACCGCAACTCGGCCCCTGGGAAATGCGCGGCAGATCCTTGAACTCGACACCGAGACGGCGCAGTTCGGTGCGGCAGGCCACTTCCGACTGCGGCATGACCGTGCGCTGCCAGGCGCCATCAGGCGCGCTCATCGGGGCATCGTCGGTTACCGTGCCGGCGACCGGATTATTCGGCCGCAGCATGGCGACCTCCTCGGCGCGCGCCGGCGCCCGACCGGGTGCGGTCACGGGAGAATTGTCACCCCAGGTCATCGGGGCGGAAGAGCCCTGCCTGCCAATGCCCGCTGCTGACCGCTTCGGTGGTACGATTACGCGGTCATCGATCGGCTGACGACGTGCGTTAAGCGCCACCGGATTATCGGTGCCGATGCCACCGACCACCGGCTGGTCGCCGACCCCTTCTGCGATATCGCCATCCTGCTCCTCGGCCAAACCGACGACATCGCTTTCGTCGGGGCTGAAACCGAACTCTTCATCCATGTTGACGCCTTCGGCCGGGATCGTCGCCGGCGCACCATTCGGGGCGCGCAGATAATGACCGCCGCCATTTGATTGCATCGGTGATTGGGCTGAAGGCGCCGCCAGATATCCGCCGCCGCTTGCCTGAGAAACGGGCGCGGAAGCAACTGAATAGGGCTGATGCGATGCGGGCTGGGAAATCGGTGACGGCGGCAACGAGCGCGAGATGGAGCCGACCTGCGTGCCATTGTCGATCGATGCCGGCGGCACGAGGCTCTCTGCCGAACAGGCGACCAGAAAGGTCGAAACCAGAAGCGAGCTGATCACTCGCGTCGATAGGGAAGCATACGCCATACCAGTTGCCTCTCGCTCGATGCCGAAATGACACAGGTTTTGATTTTAGGCAGATTGGGTAAACGAAAGCTTGATGAAGCATGGCGGTTTGCGGGCCATTTCGGATCGGCTTCGCCATATTACGGGAAACGGCCGGACGCCTCCGCGCTCCGGCCCTTTGGTGAAATCAACCGTATCGAACGCGTCAGGCAGCGCGGGAGACGGAGCGGATACCGGTATTGCCGAGCCTGAAGCCCCCCAGCAATTGCTGCAGATGCAGGCTCTGGTCGGCAAGCGTCTGGCTTGCCGCCGTCGTCTCTTCCACCATGGCTGCGTTCTGCTGGGTCATCTGATCCATGTGATTGACCGAGGAATTGATCTCGGCCAGCCCGCTCGCCTGTTCCTGCGATGTCGTGGCGATCGTCTCGACATGGGCATTGACCTTCTCGACCAACACGGCGATCTCCACAAGCGCCTCGCCGGTCGAACGCACCAGCGTCACGCCGCCCTCGACCTCTTGCACGGAGTTGCCGATCAGAACCTTGATCTCCTTTGCAGCGGTCGCCGAGCGTTGCGCCAGTTCGCGCACTTCCTGCGCCACCACGGCAAAGCCCCTGCCCGCCTCACCGGCGCGCGCCGCCTCGACGCCGGCATTCAACGCCAGAAGATTGGTCTGGAAGGCAATTTCGTCGATGACGGAAATGATCTGGCTGATCTGCCCGGACGACTGCTCGATCCGCCCCATCGCGTCGATCGCATTGCGGACGATCTCGCCGGAGCGGCTGGCGCTCAGCTTGGTTTCACTCACCATTTCCCGCGCTTCCCTTGCACGCTGCGATGCCGTGCGCACGGTGGTGGTGATCTCGTCGAGCGCCGCCGCCGTCTCTTCCAGCGCCGCTGCCTGCTGTTCGGTGCGCTTGGCCAGATTGCCGGTCGCACCGGAAATGTCCGACGCACTGTCGCGCACGATCACGCCCGTTTCGGAAATCGCCACGATCGCCTGATTGAGCGCGCCGACGGCATCGTTGAAGTCCTGCCTCAGCTTGACGAAATCCTCGCCGATATCGCCGAGCGACACCGAAAGATCACCGGCCGCCAGCCCTTCGAGCGCCTGCCCGAGTTCATGCATTGCGTGCGACTGCCGGCCAGCAGCGGTCGAAATCGCCCTTTCGCTGGCCGAACGTTCGGCGGCGATGGCACGCTGCTGCTCCGCCTCGCGCGCCTGCAATTCGGCACGTTCCTCGACATTGTCGCGCAGCACGACCAGCGCCCGCGCCATTTCGCCGATCTCGTTCTTTTCGCCCGTGCAGGGAACAACAACACCCGTCGCGCCGCCGGCAATCGCCTGCAGCACCCGCTGCACGCGCGACAGAGGCGTCGTGACGCTCTTGACCACCAGCCATGCCCCGCCGATCACAAGAAGAGCGCCGACCGCAAAGATCATGGCGAAATCCGTCGCATCCTTGCGGAACATCGCCTTCAGGTCATCGACATAAACACCGGTACCGACGATCCATCCCCAGGGCGCGAATCCGGCCACATGCGAAAACTTCTCCACCGGCTCGCTCGCGCCGGGCTTGGGCCAGTAATAATCGATAAAGCCCTTGCCGTTTGCCTTCACCACCTGAACGAATTCGACGAACAGGAATTTACCGTTCGGATCCTTGTTCTGTGAAAGGTCCGAGCCATTCATCTCCGGCTTTACCGCATGCATGACCATTTTCGGGTGCATGTCGTTGATCCAGAAGTAACCGGAACCATTGTCGTAGCGCATGGCGGCGATGACGCCCTTTGCCTGCGCCTGCGCCTCTTCGCGAGACAGGGCGCCGGAGGCTTCCATCGCCTGATATTTGGCCAGCACGGCCAGCGCCGTATCATTCATTTGGGCAAGCCCGGCCTTCCGTTCCCGTTCGGAAGACGCATAACTTTCGAAAAGACTGAAGGTCAGCGCGCCGGCCAGAATGACGAGCGACAGCGCGACGAGACAATAAAGACGCCAGGAAATGGCAAGACGTTGCATGATACCTCCCCCGATATTTGCAATTCTCATTAAATGATAATGATCGGAAGTTACCGGGCCGTGAAGAACTCGGGCGGCAAGGCGCGATCAAGTCGAACCCACATTTCTTCTTGGGTTATTCTCCGCAGCCAAGTCATGACGATGGCTCATGGTCGCCATGACCAAAAGAAACTGGCAATCGCCAGAAACAAGGCTAGTGTCCGCCTCCCGACCGACACGAATAATTGCAAAGGATGATTCCGGAATGACCGAACTCGCCAGACCGACCGGTGAACTGACCCTTCGAACGCTGGCCATGCCGAGCGACGCCAATCCGGCCGGCGATATTTTTGGCGGCTGGGTCATGGCCCAGATGGACCTTGCCAGCGGCATCCGCGCCGCCGAGCGCGCCCGCGGCCGCGTCGTCACCGCGGCGGTGAAGGAGATGGCGTTCCAGCTGCCGGTCAAGATCGGCGATACGATGGCGATCTACACGGAAATCACCCGCGTCGGCACGACCTCGATCACACTCAATGTCGAAGCCTGGGCCCACCGCGCACGGCACCAGCAACTGGAAAAAGTCACCGCTGCAACTTTCGTCATGGTCGCGCTGGATGAGGACGGCAAACCGAAGCCGGTTCCGGCAGAATGATGCTACTCTGTCGCATCGCCATTCCAAAACAGACATAAACCGAGCAGCCGAAGAACCCCGACTCCGGCCGCTCGGTCGAGGGATCATCTGCATCTAGCGTGCTCCCTCATTCGTACGCTTGACGACTAGGTTTCCGGTACCGGTTCAAAATGGCTTTGCTCGACCCACGCATCGACGAAAGGCTGGCGAGCAAAGTCATGGTGCAGCGTTCCCAGAAGGGCCTCATGGCAAAGGGAGTGAGCGCGCCAGTAAACAAAGCCGCGCTTGTGCTTGAAATGGGCCTGCATCCACCTGATTGCGTCGGCAGGGCCTGACACGACCGTATCAAGCTGGTCGCCCTCGCCTACGTAGACTGGCTTCGCCCAATGTAGCGCGAAACCAATCCGCGTGACCGTCCCCATCTATGTGGGGCTCGCAGGAGCGCTGCCTGTCTGAGCATGATTGGAAACCGGCAGGGGTTTGACACGGCCATATTGGGCCGTCAGATCGTGTAGTTTTAGAAAATGCGAAATGAGTGCTGAGCTACGTGTCATGATCGACCGCCATGCTTTTGCAGGCGGGAGTTACAAACTCTCAGCCGTCAGCGCCTACGAATTCGGTTGCCGACGATATGCTGAACATATCCGATACCCACATGTAAGTCGATGCTGATATTGTATTTCTGCGTGGCCTCCGGCTGGGGCATCACCCAGCCGGGTCATCAGTTAGCGTCGATCGGTTTTGTCGTTTTCACGATCGGACGGCTTGGTCTGGACGCCTGATTTGTCATCCGGTCGGTTGTTCTGCTGATCCGAACGTTTATCGTCCTGCTGACCAGGCTTTGGAGTGTCAGTCATTGCTTACTCCCTGTCGCGGGATGCGACATATGGCCAACAAAACAGAACACCTTAAGTTCCATGGAAGCCTGTCCCTGTCAGTTCGAGATCATTCTCTCGGCGTCTGGGAAGAATGTCTGTCGGTTCTACCGGGAATTACTCAAGGCCTTTTCGAAAAGCTCGCGCGCAACATCAGGGGATGCCCGCCCTGCCAGAGCATCGAGTATCGCGCTTGCAGCGACGGCAAATGAGCTATCCTTCACGGCAGTCCACGAACTGACCATGTGTTCCTGCGCATCCAGCGGGCCAAAAATCAATCTGCCGCCCACGCTGACCGGCTTGTCCCAATATATCGTTCGCATCACGGTTCTCCAAAGCCGGTCAAATAGCGCGACAAAGGCGGAAGGCGAGAAATAAGGCATCCTCGCACTGTGCCCTCGCCCCAACATGGAGACAGCTTGCAGGCCACATAATGAGAGCGAACCGGTGACCGGGTTCAACAGGACGTCCACTCCGGGACGCAGGCAAGTTATCTAAAGCGCGTCACACCCGCGGTGGAATTGGCTCAGCCACCACCTCACCCCTTCAAAAACACCGAGCCCTCGTCAAACCCCAGCCCCGGGAACACCCGGCTGCTCAGGCTGCTCGGCTTGATGTCGAACTGGCGGTAGAGCATGGCGGCGGCCACTTCACGAACATCGCCGGTCGGCATCAGGTCGCGTTCGTCGAGCAGTTTCCCTTCGCCAAGCCCCGGCCATGTGCCGAGCACCTTACCGCCGGCGACGGCACCGCCGGCAAGCACGGCAAGGCCGCCCGTACCGTGGTCGGTACCATTGGTACCGTTTTCGCGGGCAGTGCGCCCGAATTCGGTCATGGCCAGAACCACGGTCTTGTTCCAGACCTCGTCACCAAGCGTGTCCTTCAGCGTCATGATTGCTGTCGCAAGGTCGCCGGCCGCCTTCTTGAACTGGCCAGCCTGACCGACATGGGTATCCCATCCGTTGATCGAGAAGCTTGCGACCCGGTATTGCTCGCGCAACATGCCACCGGCGAGCTTCGCCATATCGGCAATGCCGGAACCGCGCTTTCCATCGGCATAAAGTTGATCCGCCGCCGCACCCGTCGTCTTCGCCTCATCGAAAGCCTTGGCGAAAAGCGGATCGTTGGAATAAAGGCGGTCGAGAAAGGCGATCTCGTCATCGGCAAGCGAGAAGTCGCTCTGGCTCGACCAGTTATCCGCCTGGTTCGGCCCGGTCAGGATCAGTTCCATCGATGTATTGATATCGATAGCCTTGCGCGCGTCAGAACGAGGAATGGCCGCCAGCGCCCGGTTCAGCCAACCGGTTTTCTGGCTTTTGTCGGCACCGCCGGTTTCCAGAATGTCCTGCCCGTCGAAATGGCTTCGCTGGTCGCGATAGGGTGTCGAAACGGCATGAACGAAGGATAGCTGGCCTGCCTGCCACAAGGGCATCAGTGCAGAGGCTGCCGGGTTTAGGCCGAAAAAACCGTTGAGGTCGAGCAGTCCCGTATCGGGCGTCAGCCCTAGCTTGGGGCGCAGCGCGGCAAAGGCCGGGTCACCGTAGGGCTGCACGAGGTCGAGGCCATCCATGGCGCCGCGCAGGATGATGGTGACAAACCGGTTGTCTCCGGGCATGGCGGCAAACGTAACCGGGGTGAGGACCGGCGCGGCGGCAACGCAGCAGGCGCCGGCGAGAAAACCGCGACGGGACAGCGCAATACGCTCGATATCCTTGATCGATGCCATCCACCTATCTCCTGTTGAACTCGGGCGATCCCAGCACCATGGTCAGCCCGTGCAGCTTGCTTGGCGCCTGTGAGATAATCCTGCGTGTTTCCGGTGTCGCGGCATCCGCGAGCGCTACCTGGAGAAAATCGGCCGGTTCGAGTTTCTGTCCAAGCAACCTGGCGGCACGACGCGACCAGTCGATCCGCTCGCTGAGCTGGCCCGGCGTCAGCCAGGCATCGCTTTTGTCAGGCACGCCGGCCGGACTTGGCGGCTGCCAGATCGGCTGCCCCATTTTCTGCAGCGCGCCGAGCGTCAGGGCATTTGCCTGTCCGGCGCGCTTGCGCCGCTGTTCGGCCGATTTCGCCGCCCCGGCCATCTGCATCGCCTTTCCGACCGGACCGACATCATCGTCATCGCCTTCCATATCGGCCAGAAGTGCCGACATATTGTCGTCGGGCAGGTTCAGTGCGCGAAAACCGGACACAACGAATTCGAACGGCTGCTTGATCTTCTGGCCTGGATTCTCCCATGCAAGCGGATGTTCGAGCATGGCGCGGTAGACCTCACCGAGATTGCCATTGCTTGACTTCCAGCTTGCCACCATCACCTCGGTCATGTCGGCCGGCGGTTCATCGCTGATGAAATGGGCTGCAATCTTGCGGCAGATATGGGTGGCAGTGCGGGGATCGGCAGCAAGATCCTCCAGCATGCGCACGTGATCCTGGCTACCGGCTTCGTCGTCCTGATAGTCGCGTCCGAGCAGCGTGATCGTACCGCCCTGTGCGCGACGCGGGCGATAGACCATTTCCAGCGCTCGGTTATCCACCGTCAGCCCGGTCAGGATCAGTGCCGCGGCCCGTACATCCTCCTGAGTATAGCCGCTTCCAGCCCCCAGAGTGTGCAGTTCCAGCAGTTCACGTCCCAGATTTTCGTTCAGGCCGCGACCATTCTCCTGCGCAACCCGCGAATCCGGGCCCACGCTCTGGTCCTGATCGAGATAGATCAGCATCGCCGGATGCAGGATAGCAGCCTTCAACAGATCGGCAAACGACCCCGCCATGCGCGGCCGGATCGCTTCCGTCTCGTAAAGCGGCACGATCATGCGCATCGGCAGGGATTTGAGCGCGCTGGTGGAAAAATGATCCATCCAGAAACTGCCGAGGCGCTCGTAAAAACCGAAAGGCGAATGAATGGCCTGCGCAAGGCGCGACATCGCATCGAGCCGATAGATCCGCTGCGCTTCGCGCTGCGTCTCCTTGCGAATGCTTTCGTTCGGCTTGCCTTCCCGCGCGGCCTTGGCCTCCGCGGCCCTGAGCGAGATCACGCGCGTGGCGGTTTCACGACGGCCCACAAGCCCTTCGCGAGGAAAACGATCCTTGGCGGCAATGCCTTTGGCAAGCTGGGTCATCAGCCCATCGGCATCGGACGGGCTGTCCTGCCCGGGCCGAAGACCATATCCATAGCGGATTGCCGCAAGCGTGGGCCGTGCAAGAGCCATGCGCTACTCCTTGTTCGATAGAATCCTCACCGACAACTAGGGCGGAAACGGTGACAGAATGTGGCATTTTCGAGAGATGGACAGATTGTAATCCAACGGTCGATCCGTATTGAGGTTCCTGCCAAAGCAGCACTTCGAATTCGACCAACTTCATCTCAACACAATGGTTTCGCCGGCTCATCTCACACTTTCGGCATCATGCGTGAGGAGGATAGGGAAAGAGCCTGACAGTCCTTTGAAAACCGGCATGTTGGGCCGATCAGAGCCTCAATCGCACTCGGCCACAGTATCGGAAAGACTTTATTATTAGCTTGACCTTATGTTACATTTGCAAACCGTGAATGTGACGACCTAGTGAATGCTGCAGGATTCGACAAGTCAGATAAACGCCCCGCGACTTGAACTCGCGGTGAGGCAGGCGCAAGCCGCGGCCACACTTGAGCGCCTCCCCACGACGCTTACGGTGAATGCGCTAGTGTCGGTTTCGGCGCTCCTGATGAGCGCGATCAATCGCGGCATAACAACTCTTGCCGTCGTCTGGTGCATTGCCGCATTGGCAACAGTTGTATGGCGTTTTGCCGTAGGCACCGCAATAAAACGCCGCCGCCTGGACGAATTGAAGCCGAACCACTGTCTTCGCCTGATGACCTTGGGCGCCCTGGTCAGCGGCATCGCCTGGGCTGCCCTGCCCTTCATGCTTTCGGATTTCGATGCGCTGGGTGTCGACGGCGGCATCTATATCCTGATGTGCGGAATGGCCACGGGCGCCGTGCTGCTCGGAACCGGCCATGCAATCACCGCGCTCGCCTTCGCCCTTCCTGTCCATCTTTCGGTCGTAGTCACGCTTTTGATGAGTGAAGCGGCCGGTGGTCATCTTCTGGCACTGAACGTGCTGGCCCTGACATTCGTGCTCTACAAGAGCAGCACAAAGGGCCAGGCGATCGTCATCGGCAATATCGAGGCGCAGGTGAAGGCGACGGCGCTGGCGCAATCGCTCAGCCGGGCCAATGCAAGCATTCTCAGCGCCAATGAAAGTTTGGAAGTGCTCGCCAATCGCGATCCGCTGACCGGGGTTGCGAACCGCGCCGCATTCAATGTCGCGCTTGAACGCGGCATCGAAAATGCGGGCGCGCAGAATGAGCAACTGGCGCTGCTTATCCTCGACCTCGACCGATTTAAGACGATCAACGACACGTTCGGTCATTCGGCCGGCGACGAACTGCTGCTGGAAGCGTGTCACAGACTGCGCGAGGTCGTCGGCGAACGCGGTTTCATCGCAAGGCTGGGCGGTGACGAATTCGCCGTCGTCATCGGTGGCGCCACCGCTGCCGCCGAGGCGCGCCAGCTTGCCTCCCGCATCCTTGATCGCGGCCGCGAGCCCTTCGTCATCCGCAACCGGCCGGTCGTGTCCGGCGTCTCGATCGGTTTCGCCATCTGGCCGGAGCATGCGGAAAGCGCTGCTGACCTGTTCGTCTCCGCCGACATGGCGCTTTATCGCGCCAAGGATGAAGGCCGCGGCCAGTGGCGTGAATTCGACCCATCACTAAAAGCCCGCGCCGATCGCCAGCGGCGTATCGAACAGGACCTCGCCGGCGCGATCTCGTCCGGCGCACTGACCGTTGTCTTCCAGCCGCAGGTGGAGCTTGCGCAGAACAGCGTCATCGGTTTCGAAACGCTGGTGCGCTGGACGCATCCGTCACTCGGCGCCGTGCCGCCGCCGGAAATCGTCGCGGCGGCGCATGCGGCCAATCTTTCCGAAGCGCTGACGGCCAGCATCGCCACCGGCGCCTGCCGACTGCTCACCACACTGCCCTCGCTCGGCCTGCCGGAAGCGAGCGTGTCGGTCAATGTCTCGCCGCGCGAATTCGAACTGTATTCCGTCGCCGAAACGCTCGACCGCATCACCCATGCACATGGCATCGATCCCGCGCTGTTCGAGATCGAAATCACCGAAGAGGCGATCCTCGATACGCTGGTGGCCGGCGAGCAGCTGAAACATATCGAACGCTCCGGATACAAGCTCGCCGTCGACGATTTCGGCGCCGGCCATTCATCGCTTGCCTATCTGGTGACGCTGAAGGTCGACCGGCTGAAACTCGACCGCCGTTTCGTCGCCGGCATCGAGAGCAGCTTCCAGAACCAGGAAATCGTCGGCGCCATGGCGGGCCTCGGCAAGGCATTGTCTATGGATATCGTCGCGGAAGGCGTCGAGACGGCGGAAGAAGCCGCAACCCTGCGCGATCTCGGCTGTCCCGCCGCACAGGGCTATTTCCTCGGCCGCCCGATGCCTGTCGAGGCCATCGCCGGCTGGCTGCTGACGAGGCTTCTGACGCCAGCGGCCTGACCCGCCACGTCTACGCTCTCGGCGGCGCCCAGCTGTTTCCCTTTTGTACTCATTTTCCCGCCACCCCCTCTTCACTTTGGCCCGGACTCTCTCCATATTCGGGCCATGGCCAGATCCCCGAAAAAATCCACGCCCGATGCCTCCAGCGGTTTCGGTGAAGCTCCCCAGTCATCCTTTGAAGGCGCACCGCTGGAAGGCAGTGTGACCGACTGGGTGAAGCAGCTGGAGGCGGAAGCGGAAGCGTCGGGGATCGAGACCCAGCGCGAGATCGCCTCCAAGGCCGGCAAGCACCGCAAGAAGATCGAGATCGCCGCCCGCGAACAGGCTTTGCGCGAGGCGGAAGAGGACGCTGCCAAGGCGAAGAAAGCGGCCAAAACCACCGGCAAGACCGCCAAGAATACGACGGCCAGCAAAACCGCCCGCGGCGTGTCGATCGGCGCCTCGTCCGACCCGAAAACCCGTGCCGCAGCCGGTCTCAATCCCGTCGCGGGCCTCGATATCTCGCTGGAGGACGCGCAAAGCCTCGCCCCCGGCGCCGTCACCGCCACAGTCGAAGCCCTCTCCGCCCTGATCGAAAGCGGCAATCCGCTTTTCAAGGACGGCAAGCTGTGGACGCCGCACCGGCCCGAACGCCCGGCGAAATCCGAAGGCGGCGTCACCATCCGCATGGCCTCGGAATATCAGCCCGCCGGCGACCAGCCGACCGCGATCGCCGACCTCGTCGAAGGCATCAACAACAACGAGCGAAGCCAGGTCCTGCTCGGCGTCACCGGTTCGGGCAAAACCTTCACCATGGCCAAGGTGATCGAGCAGACCCAGCGCCCCGCCGTCATCCTCGCGCCGAACAAGACGCTGGCCGCGCAGCTCTATTCCGAATTCAAGAACTTTTTCCCCGACAACGCGGTCGAATATTTCGTCTCGTACTACGACTATTACCAGCCGGAAGCCTATGTGCCCCGCTCCGACACGTTCATCGAGAAGGAATCCTCGATCAACGAACAGATCGACCGCATGCGCCACTCCGCCACCCGCTCGCTGCTGGAGCGCGACGACTGCATCATCGTCGCCTCGGTCTCCTGCATCTACGGTATCGGCTCGGTCGAAACCTACACCGCCATGACCTTCCAGATGGAAGTCGGCGACCGCCTCGACCAGCGCCAGCTTCTCGCCGACCTCGTGGCCCAGCAGTATAAGCGGCAGGACATCAATTTTATCCGCGGCAGTTTTCGCGTGCGCGGTGATACCATTGAGATCTTCCCCGCCCACTTGGAAGATGCCGCATGGCGCATCTCGATGTTCGGCGACGAGATCGACAGCATCACCGAATTCGACCCGCTCACCGGCCAGAAGACCGGCGACCTGAAATCGGTGAAAATCTACGCCAACTCGCACTATGTCACGCCGCGCCCCACGCTCAACGGCGCCATCAAATCCATCAAGGAAGAGCTGAAGATCCGCCTCGCCGAGCTGGAAAAGGGCGGCCGTCTCCTGGAAGCGCAGCGGCTGGAACAGCGCACCCGCTACGATATCGAAATGCTCGAAGCCACCGGCTCCTGCGCCGGCATCGAGAACTATTCGCGTTATCTCACCGGCCGCAATCCCGGCGAACCGCCACCGACCCTGTTCGAATATATCCCCGACAACGCCCTGCTGTTCATCGACGAAAGCCACGTTTCCGTCAGCCAGATCGGCGGCATGTATCGCGGCGACTTCCGCCGCAAGGCGACGCTCGCCGAATACGGTTTTCGCCTGCCCTCCTGCATGGACAACCGCCCGCTGCGTTTCGAGGAATGGGACGCGATGCGCCCGCTCACCGTCGCCGTGTCGGCCACGCCCGGCAATTGGGAAATGGAACAGTCCGGCGGCGTGTTTGCCGAACAGGTCATCCGCCCCACTGGCCTGATCGATCCGCCGGTGGAAGTGCGGTCCGCCCGCTCCCAGGTCGACGACGTGTTGGGCGAAATCCGCGAAACCGCCCAGAAAGGCTACCGCACGCTCTGCACGGTCCTCACAAAACGCATGGCAGAAGACCTCACCGAATACCTGCACGAACAGGGTGTTCGCGTCCGCTACATGCACAGTGACATCGACACGCTGGAACGCATCGAGATCATCCGCGACCTGCGCCTCGGCGCGTTCGACGTCCTCGTCGGCATCAACCTGCTGCGCGAAGGCCTCGACATCCCGGAATGCGGTTTCGTCGCCATTCTCGACGCCGACAAGGAAGGTTTTCTCCGCTCGGAGACATCGCTCATCCAGACCATCGGCCGCGCCGCGCGTAACGTCGACGGCAAGGTCATTCTCTATGCCGACAAGATCACCGGCTCGATGCAGCGCGCCATGGACGAAACCGCCCGCCGCCGCGAAAAGCAGGTCGCCTACAATACCGAACACGGCATCACCCCCGAATCGGTCAAAGCCCGCATTTCCGACATTCTCGACTCGGTCTATGAGCGCGACCACGTCCGCGCCGACATTTCCGGCGCGTCCGGCAAGGGTTTTGCAGACGGCGGCCATCTCGTCGGCAACAACCTCCAGTCCCATCTCAACGCGCTGGAAAAGAGCATGCGCGACGCCGCCGCCGACCTCGACTTCGAAAAAGCCGCCCGCCTGCGCGACGAAATCAAACGCCTCAAGGCCGCAGAGCTTGCGACCATGGACGATCCGATTGCAAGGGACGAGGCAAGATCGCAGGAAGGTGGAAACCGCAAAAGTGGAACGAGCGGCCGCTCCAAGTCGATCTCCCCACATGTGGGGGAGATGTCCGGCAGGACAGAGGGGGGTGAGGAGCGGTCCGCGCAGCGGAGCAATCGATCCAGTGAATCGATTGCAGCGACGAACGCCCGGAGCGAAAGCGAAGGGCCGGGAGACGGCGCGTCAAACCAAGCCTCCTACTTCGCCAAACCCACGCTGGACGACATGGGCCCGGGCACCGACACCGCCCGCCCCCTTTTCCGCCGCAACAGCCTCGACGAAATGACCGTCGGCCGCACTGAAAAACCGGCCACCGGCGCCCTCCCCGAACGCCCGCCGGAAACCTACAGCACCAAGAAACGCTTTTCGCCGCTCATGGAAGGCCAACCCGAACGCGCCGATGGCACCAAGGACGATCCCCGCCCGATCGTACGTGGCAAGGTCGGCGCCGGGAGTTATGAGGATGCCGGAGAGCAGAAGCGCAAGGGACGGACGAAGGGGAAGACGGGACGGCCGGGGCGGTAACTCTCCAAATTCTGGTCTGACCTTTATGTCATCTCCAAAGCGGCATGTTCGTCAATTTACGCCAATTATGTCGGACTTATTACGCCGCAACATCAATCTGGATTTCTTCTTGCTTTCATGCCTCCCCACTATTTCATCTCTTATGTCTTTAGTATCCGCAACCAAGTCAGAAACATATTTATCGAGTCCCAATGCCTTAAGCAAATAAACGGGAAGCTGAATTGGATACATAACTTCAACATCCCCATCTTTCATCTTACTCAAAGATTTAGGTAGCCTACCGTACCAGTTCTTTGATTTGTATTTATCCCATTCCAAGAAATTCAATTTGTAATGAGATATAAGTATTTTTGTTAAAGCAGAACCTGAGTAAGCTGAGAACGTTCGCGTGTCGCAAACAAATTCATCCTTCATCTTTCTAAAAACAAGAAGCGGCATGAAGAAGTCTAATTTTTCTCTAAATGTTTTCATACCATTTAGATCATCACAAACCTCTGCCATTTTTGCCAAAAAATATTTTCTTTCGAACTCCTGCCTGTCGATACTTATAAGCATATCTATCGCGCTAGATCTTCCGCGAGTAGATATTATTTCATCAATAAACCCTTCATTGTCATCTATACTCTTCCTAGAAAGATATATTGCAGAAAAGTACTCTTGAAATGATCGATGTATAAAATTTATATCGTCCCCCTCTTCCTGCATTATGCACATATTATTCTTTAGATCATAGTAATAATCAGAGGGCGAAACCTCTATTTCCTCCTGCTCAGCCGCACCAGATACGTAGTGCAAAACGTTCTCCATTTTGAATGAGTAATAATCATCCAAATATGAATAAAAACAAAACGCAGTAAAAACCTTCCTAAAGTCATCCTGCTCTAAGCTTGACTTAAAATCACGAGAATATTCAGGCTTCGTCGCATCATGCTTTCGGTAAAGAACATCAAATGCTGTGCAATAAAACACATGCATTTTCGATGGAACGTCTTGAAATTCCTTGAATGTCAGCAACATCATCGATGCTAGAAGCGGATTCGAAAGCAAAGATTCATGCGTTTCAAATAATCCTGACTTTATTTTCTTAACAAATATCGCCTTATCAGTTTCATCATATCGCATTCTTCCGATCATGCTCTCAAGCTGAGAAACAGACATCGGCCTAACATTATATTCAGGAAAAGAGTGCCATGATATAAATCAATTACTATCAGGCCTCGAAGAAACAATTATAACATTTCGTGGATAATCCCTAGACAACCTCAATATCTCAGATTCGGCCGACGACCTGTTACTCTCCGAAACCTCGTCAAAGCCATCAAGTAAAAGGGCAAAAATCCCCGCCCTCAATCCGTATTCCACAGCATTCTGATCAATAAATGCCATAAACGGACTTAATTGCTGAACGATATGGTCGATCAACCCCTGCTGCCCGAACGGGATTTGGCGTAATTCTATAAAAATCGGCACTCGAGTCTTTTTGGCATCCAAGAAAAATTTAGAATACAGGTATTTCATACTGAACGATTTGCCAGCTCCGAGCATCGCCGTTATCAAGGCGAAGTTGTCGGTTTTTCCGATTTTTCCATAAAACACATCTATCGCCATCGCCTTGTCCTCACTGACAAGAACAGCAGGCTCATATGCCTCTGAAAGCAAAATGGGCTCGGACGACGATATCAAAGTCTTAACTTTAATACATCTATGGTGAGTGCTTTCCAAGTATTTCTTGAAGCCAATTCCGAAACTAGATCTCGCCAAATTGAAACCATCCTTGGATGACGAAATCAAACCGGAAAACGTTTTCTCAACCAACTGAGCAACAGAGTTAGACAGCCCTGCATTCAATCCTTCTTCGGCACCACTCATGTAACACCCATTATTCTGCCATTTTATAAGTAATTTTTATTCCTAACTACTATACGGACATATCTATTTCAAACACATCTTCAAATCCCCCATTACATGAAATAAAAATCACCATACGTGTAGATAATTTCTATCGCTATATTTTAATATCTACATGCATTGGCGCAACCGATCCGTCACTTCTCAATAATACTCAATCACCGTATCGCTCAGCACGACCCGCACCACCCGGTAGAGATAAAAAAACCGGCGATCCCGAAGGTGATGAGGATCAATATCCCCCAGATGATCACGTGGCCGATCGAGGAGATCAGGTCGAAATTGCAGCGCAGCTTGCCGATCGGGCGGCCCTGCTGGTCGAGCACTTCGGTGCGGTTCAGCACCGCCCGGTTGAGGTAATAGGGAAAGACCAGGAGCGCGAGGCCGAAGGTGATCAGCGTCAGGACGACCCATACGATGACATGGCCGATGGACTGGCCGATCGAAAACTCGCAGCGCAACCGCGCTGCCCGCGACCCGACCTGAGCCGCCTGCAATACCTGGTTCATTCCGTCCTGTCCCCCGACATGATGATACTTGCCCGCGGCCACAGTGACAGAAGATGACAGAGTGTCAATTGCGGCGAAAGTTCCGAGGTTGGGGAAATTGGCCTCGACGAGGGCAGCGAGCAGGCGCATCTGTACCGGCCCAACACAAAGGATCCCCTCACCAACAAAATCTGAGATTTAGCTGACGCTAAGATCTCGATTTTGTAACCTCTCCCACAAGGGGAGAGGTAGGCGCGGAGAGCCCGGCACCGGTATCTCTCCCCTTGCGGGAGAGAAAGCAGTTTCGAGATCTTAGCGTCAGCTAAATCTCAGAAATTGCAAGTGAGGGGTCCACTGCCGGGGACAACATTGCGCCTCTCCTGAAAAATCTAGCACTTATCCTTCGGTCTAAGATGCTGATTTTCCTTCCTCTCCCGCAAGGGGAGAGGAAGACACTGCACAAACTCCCCTCCCCTTTCATCCCCACCCTCCAGCCCCATGCCTACAATCCCCTCATTCCGTCACGGATACACCGGCAGGCGTGCCGGCGAGGCGGGATCGGCGCTGGGGGTGGAGGGACGACGTGAACCGTCACCACCGGGGTCCGCGGAAAATGGTCTCCCTCCGGCGACACGGGGGAAGCGGCAAGGTTTTCGGACCGGCCTGCCGCTTCTGATGCCCGAACGGCGCGTCGGATGTGCCTGTGCGGCACACATGGTGGCCTCAAGGATGGTTTCGCCGGGCTTTAAGTCCGCTCGTGAAAGCGGGAAGCCCGGCGGCGGCGACATGGAGGGTTGGCGATAAGTCGTTTCGCCCGTTTTCCATCTGTTCAGACGAACACCATCCCGACAGGCAACGGCAGAGGGACCGGAGTCGCGGATAAAAACTGCCGAACGGGACGCTGAGAGGTGTCACTTACAAACCAACTTACGAGGCAGCTTTCGGCGCCCCGTCCGTTCAATCCTCTTCGGGCCTGACCGAAGAGAAAACCGAGGATCGCCAAGGGGGAAACATGTCCCGTGAAAAGCCGCCGATCGATACCCGTCTTGCCGCGCGTACCGCCGAGGCGATGGCCTTGCCTCTGATGGTATGCCGCCACCGAAACTGTCGGCGCGGTCAACGCTGCCGCTGGTTTTTCAAGGCGACCAATGAACCCTGCTGCCTGCGCAATCTCGATCCCGGTCAGCGGGCGATATTCGACTTCCTCTACGAGGACGCACGTTTCACCAGGGAGTTTCTCGGCTGGGAAGGCCCGTTCTTCGAAGACCAGAGCGGCCCGCAGCGGATGCGCGACGATCTGGCGATCGCGATCGCCCGCAATGTGGCGAACCGCTACCTGGCGAAGCGATGGGATGCCACAAGGCGCGCAAGGGAGAAGCGGATGGCGGTCGCCGATCGGCTGGCCGGTGCGGAGGATTGAGGCGATGCGGCGGGCGCCTCCACCTAACCTGCGGCGAGCGCCCTGCCCTTGCCGCCTCGCCTATCCCCGCTTGCGGAAGGACGGCACGCGGCGGATGCCGGAGAGGACTTCCACTTCGCCGGCACTTTTCGGCTTGCCGAGCAGAAAGCCCTGCAGCTGCTCGATGCCTTCCTCGATCACCATGCGGTGCTGGCCGAATGTCTCGATGCCTTCGGCGACGACCGGCAGGTCGAGGCTTTTTCCGAGCCCGATGATCGCCTTGACGATGGCGCGGGCGCTTTCATCCTCCTCCATCTGCCAGATAAAGCTGCGGTCGATCTTGATCTTGTCGAAGGGAAAGGCCTGCAGGTTGCCGAGCGAGGAATATCCGGTGCCGAAATCGTCGATGACGATCATCACGCCGAGCGCGCGCAGTTTTTGCAGCATGGCAAGCACCGTCTCGCGATTTTCGATCAGCGAGGTTTCGGTGATTTCCAGCTCCAGCCGGTGCGGTTCGAGCCCGCTGTCGGTGAGCGCCGATGAGACCGTGTCGACCAGATCGGGGAAACGGAACTGTACTGCCGAAACATTGACCGCCACCGCCAGTCCGTCATCCCATGAGGCAGCGGTGCGGCAGGCTTCGCGCAGTGCCCATTCGCCAAGCGTGACGATGATGCCGGTTTCTTCGGCGACCGGGATGAAGGTTGCCGGCGAGACCTGGCCGAGATCCGGGTGGTGCCAGCGCATCAGTGCCTCATATCCGGTGCAGGTGCCGTTCGAGGCGTCGAACAGCGGCTGGAAGACGAGCGACAGCTGGTCGCGCAAGGCCGCGTGGCGCAGCTCGCTTTCGACGAGACGGCGCTGGCGCAGGTCGGCGTCCATGTCGGCGGAATAGAAGGCGGCGGTGCCGCGGCCGTTGAATTTGGCGTTGTAGAGCGCCATGTCGGCGGCATTGCGCAGCTCGTCGGCGGTGCGGCCGTCCTCCGGGAAGATCGAAACGCCGATCGAGACGCCGACCGCCTTGGGGTCGAAATTGACGTTCATCTCCTGGCGGAACGTGTCGAGGATCCGGTCGGCCAGGAGATAGGCGGCGGTCGGCTGGTCGAGGCCGGCCTGGAGGATGATGAATTCGTCGCCGCCAATGCGGGCCGGCGTGTCGGTCACCCCGACGCAGCGGCGCAGGATATCGGCGACCCTGATCAGCACCCTGTCGCCCTCGGCATGGCCGAACACGTCGTTGACGGCCTTGAAGCGGTCGAGATCGAGCGCCAGCACCGCCAGCCGCTCGCCGGTGCCGCCCGCGACTTCGATCGCGGTGTCGAGCCTCTCGTTGAACAGCGAACGGTTCGGCAGATCGGTCAACGCGTCGTGGCGGGCCATGTGCTCGACCTTGAGTTCGGCGATGCGCTTTTCGGTCAGATCGCGGACCGCAAGCACCTGGCACTGGCGGCCGCGATATTCGATCGTGTGGACCGCGACTTCGAGAAAGGCCTCCTTGCCGTGCTTCAACGGTCCCGCCTTCAGGGGGGCAGCCTCGACCGCGCGGGTGCGCTCCACATCGATCAGCGAAATCCCGTCGGCGGCCACCATCAACGCATCGGGCGAGCGTCCGATGACGTCGCGATCACGCAGGCCGAGCATGGCGGGAAAACGGGCGTTGGCCTCGATGATGACACCCTCGCGCACGACCGCGAGGCCCTCGAGCGTCGCATTGGCGAAACCGCGCAAGTCGGTGAGATAACGGTCGAGGAAGCTCGCGATCGTGCCTGCCAGCACGATCATGCCGACGACGACGGAGACCGCCCAGACCATCCAGATTCGGCCGACATCACCATCCAGAGACACTTCCCGCAGCGACGGATCTGGGACGAGCGTGGTGGCCGACATGGCGGAGAAATGCAGGAGGCAGATCGACAACACGCTTGCCCCGACAGCTGCCCAGAGGCCGCGGCGCCCCTTGCGGCGCATCGACATTCGGAAGGCGAAGGTCACGAGGCCGATCGACAGCAGGGCAGCGACCGGGATCATGCCGATATCGTGACGGATCGTCGCCGCGGCGCGGATCGATGCCGTGCCGGTGAAATGCATTGCCGCAACCGTCAGCGTCGCGGCAATCCCGGCGGCAATCTCGCTCTTCAGCGTGCCGCCCTCGGCGATCCTGAGGCTTGCCCAGAAACCGACAGCGGCGATGACGGCGGAAAGGATGGTGCGGAACAGTTCGAATTCGATGGCGACCGTGCCCTCATAAGCGAGCATGGCGACGAAATGGGTGGCCCAAACCGAAAGCCCGCCGGTGACGGCCGCAACGAGCAGCCAGATTTTTCGGCGTTTCTCGCTGCATTCGACTGCCCGGCGATGGATAAGAAAGAACGCCAGCATGCCGACGACGCAGATGCCGGCTGCCAGAGCCACCAGCGCGTGATCGTGCTGGACCGCGACGCATTCCAGAACCTTGAACATCATACACTACCAGATCCACGCGGTGATTGATTTCACCGTCACTGGGCTGGAACATTACGAGTACGCTATTTAAGAAATGTCTAATACGAAACAACGCAGGGCTGTTGCATTCTGATACATACACCAATACCCATAAATTATTGGGGGTCTATCCCGCGATTCGTTCCGGCTCACGCTCAGCGTTGCCGGAAAGATCGACGGCGGCGAAGGCTGCCGTGATGATTTCCGTACCCGCACCGGGTTTTGTCGCCTCGGACGACAGGATCTGGCGGAAACGCCGGGCACCGGCATAGCCCTGAAATAGGCCTACCATGTGGCGAGTGACATGATGCAGGCGTCCGCCGGAGGCGATGACCTCATCGGCATAGGCAATCATCGTGTCGCGCAGGCCCATCCAGTCAGTCTCACGGGTTAGGACCCCTGCAGGACTCGAACCATCCAGCATGGCATCCACCCCCGCCAGCAGACCAGTATTCTGATAGGCGGCGCGGCCGAGCATGACGCCATCCATAACCGAAAGGTGGCTTTCAGCCTGCTCAAGAGTGGAGATGCCGCCATTGATACCGACAAACACGTTGGGGTTCTCGCTCTTCATGCGGTGGACGAGATCGTAGTCGAGCGGCGGGATCTCGCGGTTTTCCTTCGGTGACAAGCCCTGCAGCCAGGCCTTGCGGGCGTGGATCCAGATTGCATCCGCCCCTGCCCCGATCATGCGGGCCAGAAAGTCAGGCAGGACATCGCGCGGCTCCTGGTCATCGATACCGATACGGCATTTCACCGTAACCGGAACGGGAGACACTTTCTTCATCGCGGAGACAAGGTCAGCGACATGAGCGGGATCGCGCATCAAACAGGCACCGAACGTGCCAGACTGGACACGATCGGACGGACAGCCGACATTGAGCCCGATTTCGTCATAACCGTAATCGGAGGCTATACGGATGGCTTCGCAGAGCTTGCCTGCATCCGAACCGCCGAGTTGCAGTGCCACGTGATGTTCCTGCGCTGAAAACGACAGAAGACGTTCGCGTGGACCGTGAATGATTGCGTCAGCCACGACCATTTCGGTGTAAAGCAGAGCATCTGACGAAAGCTGCCGATGGAGAAAACGGCAATGTCGATCGGTCCAGTCGATCATCGGCGCGACGGCGAAGATTTTTCGACCCGTTTCCAGCGCTGTCTCGTAAAAGCTCACGTCTTTTTTCTCCGCGTGGGTGACACAATACTATGCCACACCCTTTCGCCTCGGGGATAAACCGGAGTTCATGACCCGATCTCCAGGCCGGGCTTATCCGGGAAACCGCTCAGACCTTTAGGGCTGACCAGATGGCGGTGCTATACAGGCGATCGGCAGGGAAAGAAAGGTTCGAGGCCGTGCAAAGATATCAACGAGCAAGGAACAGTATCACGCGCTGACCGTTCATCATCACGTCAACGCCAACCGAGGACTATCAATGCACCGCGATCTGTCTAACGATATCGACCGCCTGACAACCCAGCTCGCAGATTTGCGTGCTGCCTTGGCAAAACAGGCCAGTGCTTCGGCAGACGACGCTTCGAGCTATATAATGCCGCGTGCTCGCCAAGCTGTACGTCAGCTTCGCCATGAAGGTTATCAGCTTTCAAATACAGCTCGGCAGAACCCGGGAGCAACGACCGGGGCAATTGTCGGAGCGCTGGCGCTGATCGCAGGCTTTGCATTTTTATTATCAAAGGGCGGTTCGGATCCCGGCTGAACGACGACAGCCCAGAGGCCTGAGAAGACTGCGGATATATCGTCCGCAGTCTTGAAGCGCAGACTCAATGTACTGAGGGGGTATCATCCTCTTCCAGAAAACTCTTCAGCCCGTCGCGCTCAGCCGTTGCCAGGAATTCTTCCCACGCCGCCTGATCGGTTTCGAAGTCTTCTTCCCAAGTGGTGACGATCTCCGTCTGGCTGATGACTTCCAGCGTCCAGTCACCATTGGTGCCGGCTTCCCGAAAAATATCAACCAGAACAGTGACGCCTTCATCCTCGAACTCGCCTGCAAATTCGGAGTGCTCAAGTTGAGGCTCCTTCGATTGTTTCGACTTCGGCTGGTTCGGTTTAGGCGGTTTCGACATTGGGTACTGACCTTCTAGTCCTGTTTTAGTCCACAATAGTCATTGGCCGGAAACGCTAGCCAGTGCAAGCAGCCTTCTGAACAACTGATCAACTGCTGATGGCCGGTCGCTGTGCAGCATTCTCCCCGACGATGACTTACGGGCTCGAAACGAGCTTATCGCTTTCGGCAAGTCACTCACTCCCGTATCACGGTCCGGGAATTTGCGGATCACTCATTCAGGCGCCGACCGCAATTCAGGTACCCAAGTCACACTGACACCCAAGACCACGCCCCTTTCACAGACCAAAACAAAAAACAAAATAAACAACAGCTAACAATTTAATAAAAATGACAATTAAATTAATCATCCGAATAACATTCGGACACCAACCCCAAATAATACTGTAACAAACAACTAAATAATCATCTTAAACGCGCTTCACTGGAAGGTGTTCTGTGGGTTTTTCTCATTTCAAGCGAAACATTGCGCCCGTCGTCTACACAATTGCCGAACAGATTGGTTATTATCGGAACTGGTCGCGAGATGAGAGGCGCTTCAGCAGACGCGAAGCTGTGAATTTTTCGGGCGAGATACCGCCGATGGCGGGCACGGAATTCAACCAGTACCGGCTGAAATACGATATTCCACGTAACGTGATCGGCAGTGCGTCAAATGTCATTTATACCGCAAAGGGCATGGGCTGGGTAAATGGCCGGCTTGAACGGCGCCTGAGCTTCCAGGAAGTAAATCTCAAACATCTTCTGGACAAGCCATCCAGACCGGCGCGGCGACTTGAACGCGGTACGATACTGCAGGCGCAAACGCCTAAGACATTTGGCGACTGGATGTCAGAACACGTGTCGTCGCTTGCGATAGCCCTCAATCGATTGGGAACGCTCGATCCTCTGATCCTGCCGAGCCACTGGCTGGCGAAACCCTATGTAAAAAGAGACCTGGCACGACTAGGTATCGAGGCAATCGCAATCGATGAACCGGTCGAGATTGCGCAAGCAACCGTTCTGAGCAAGACACGTCCGTGACATTACTGGACCGCAGCGGAGACCGACAATCTTCGTAAAGCCCTGAAGGTGGCACCCAAGCCCGCCCGCCCCGGCAGCGCCATCTATCTCTCGCGACTGGGGGAAAAAGGCGAAGGGCCGCAACGGCAGATGAACAACATGCTGATCGAGGCAGCAATGACGGCTGCCGGCGTCTCCATCATCAGGACAGCGGGCCGTTCGCTGGAAGAATATCTCGCCGCAGCCGGAAATGCCGAGACGGTTTTTGCCGATCACGGAAGCGCCATGTACAATCTCGTCTATTGGCAGACCAAGCGGGTGGTGGAACTGCATTCGCCCGATTATTGGGACGGCTCGTTCCTGATGTTTGCCGATGGCCTGGGTATTCATGACTATCATGTCTGGATGGTCGGCGAGACGATGACTGTCGACGCCCTGAGAGACCGTGCCTTGTACCTGCTGGAAAAGCCGATCGACCACGATCAGGCACCGATCATGCTGGCAGGTTGATAACGCGGGCATCTGCTGACATGTGCTGCGCGGGGTCAACCGGATACGGTCATTTCGGCCGTATCCATCTGACGGCATGTGAATTTATTTTCCTTCATCTCTAGGATTACCGGGCGAATTGATGGACAAAGGCCCAGCGTTTTTCCAGTGATGTAAGGATACCCAAGATGCGCGCTACAGTGATCCCTGCCCCCGAATCCGTGCTTCTCGATGTGGTCGGTGTAACCGAACAGTTTCCGGTGCGCCGGGTCTATTGCGTCGGCCGCAACTATGCCGACCATGCGATCGAGATGGGGCATGACCCTTCCCGCGAAGCGCCGTTCTTTTTCCAGAAAAATGCCGACAACGCCTATAACGGCGAAAGCTTTCCCTATCCGCCGCTCTCCTCCAACGTGCATTTCGAGGTGGAGCTGGTGATGGCGCTTTCGGGCGGCGGTGCGGATATTGCCGCCGAAGACGCGCTGTCCAAGGTCTACGGTTATGGCGTCGGCATCGACTTTACCCGTCGCGACCTTCAGGACCAGATGAAGAAGATGGGCCGTTCCTGGGAAGTGGCAAAGGCATTTGAAAAGTCGGCTCCTGTTTCGGCACTCGTGCCGGCCTCTAAGATCGGCCATCCGCAGGAAGGCGCAATCTGGCTCGACGTCAACGGCTCCCGCAAGCAGGACGGTAATCTGAACCAGATGATCTGGAAGTTGCCAGAGATCATCGCAGAACTGTCCAAACAGTTCGTTCTGGCGCCGGGTGACATCATCATGACCGGCACACCGGCCGGGGTCGGCGCCATCGTCAAGGGTGACAAGGTCACCTGCGGCGTGGCTGGCGTCGGCGAGCTTTCGCTGTCCGTCATCTGACGGAAACACTCGGGGAGTGACGTGATGCCGATCTATGCGCTCGGGGATTTCCTGCCTTCGCTTCCCGCCCCCGACCGTTACTGGGTGGCGCCGGATGCCAATGTCATAGGCAAGGTCATTCTTCATGAGGATGTCGGTATCTGGTTCGGGGCGACCTTGCGCGGCGACAACGAGCCGATCACCATCGGCGCACGTTCCAATATTCAGGAAGGCGTGACGGTGCACACCGATCCCGCCTTCCCGGTCTCCATCGGTTCCGACTGCACGATCGGGCATCATGCCATCATCCATGGCTGCACGATCGGCGACAATTCGCTGGTCGGCATGGGGGCGACGATCCTAAACGGCGCGAAGATCGGCAGGAACTGTCTTGTCGGCGCAAATGCGCTGGTGACCGAAGGCAAGGAATTTCCCGACAATTCACTGATCGTCGGATCGCCCGCCAAGACGATCCGCGTGCTGGACGATGAATCTGCCGCCAAGCTCAAGGCCTCGGCTGCGCGTTACGTGGCAAACTGGAAGCGGTTTTCGCGGGATCTCAAAGAAATAAAGCCCTAATCAGGCCGCGCATTTTTCGCAAAGGCCGCGAATTTCGATCGTCGTCTTGGACGGTTTGAACCCTTTCGACTTGGCCCAGTCGCCGAGTTGATGATCGACCTTGTGATCGTGGAATTCGATCACCTGATTGCAGCTTTCACAGATGGCGAAGGCGACCGTGCCGTGGCCGTGCCCCTGAGCGCCGCCGCAGCACTCATGCTCGCGGTGGGCGCAGGCGACGAAGGCGTTGAGGCTTTCCAGTCGGTGAACCATGCCGAATTCGGTCAGCTTGTCGAGCGCACGATAAACCTGAAGCGGCGCGCGAAAGCCGTGGTCGCGCAGCTTGTCGAGGATCGTATAGGCGCTCATCGGGCCTTCGGCGCGGTTCAACGCATCGAAGACCAAGGCCTGGTTTTTTGTCAGGGCCGGATTGACGATCGGGGCGTTCATCCTTGCACTCCCTTGTTTGCAGGCCGTTCGGCAGCGGTGCGACCGAAGGCAGGAATCAGACTTAATATGAAAAGTAGGAGTGCCGCGACCACGATGGAAGGGCCGGACGGCGTATCATAGGTGAGCGATCCGAAAAGACCGCCGACGACAGCAGCCGATCCGATGAGAGACGCGAACACCGCCATCCATTCCGGGCTTGCCGAAAAGCGGCGCGCGGTGGCGGCCGGGATGATCAACAGCGAGGTTATCAGCATGATGCCGACAATCTTCATGGCAATGGCGATGACAAGCGCCATCAGGAGCATGAAGAAGAGTTTCGTGCGCGCTGGGTTCATGCCTTCGGCCTCCGCCACATCCTCGCTGACGGTGGAGGCGACGAGCGGGCGCCAGAGATAGACGATCGCCGCGACGACAACGGCGCCGCCGCCCCAGATGAGGGCGATATCGGACGGCGTGACGGCGAGAATATCGCCGAAGAGGAAGGCGATAAGGTCGATCCTTACCCAGGTCATGAAGGCGACGAGAACGAGGCCGATCGCCAGTGCCGAATGGGAGAGGATGCCGAGAAGCGCATCGGCCGAGAGCGACTGGCGTCGCTGCAGCAAGAGCAACATGGCGGAGACAAGGATGGCAACGCCGAAAACGGCAATCAGAAGGTTGACTTCGAAGAACAGCGACAGGGCCACACCGAGCAGTGCCGAATGGGCCATCGTATCGCCGAAATAGGCCATGCGCCGCCAGACGACGAAACAACCGAGCGGACCGGCAGTCAGCGCCACACCGATGCCGGCGATCAGCGCGCGGATGAAGAAGTCGTCAAGCATGGCGGGTGCCCTCACCTTTCTGCGTGTCTTGGTGATGGGCATGATCGCCGTGGGCGTGATCATGAGAATGGCCGTGGTCGTGGTCGTGGCCTGAATGATCGTGGTGGTGGCCGTCTTCGGGATGGCAATGTTCGGTGATCGAGCCATCCGAGTGACGCACCCGGCCATCGGGAAGATGGGTGTGGTCGTGATGGTGGTTATAGACCGCGAGCGAGCGGGCATTGCCGCCGAAGAGCTTCATGTAATCGGAACTCTGGCTGACGACTTCCGGCGTGCCGCGGCAGCAGACATGGCCATTGAGGCAGATCACCGTATCGGTGCCGGCCATGACCATGTGGAGATCATGCGAGATCATCAGGATGCCGCAGCCTGTCTTGTTGCGGATGGTGCGGATCAGATCGTAAAGGGCTGCCTCGCCGGCGAAATCGACGCCCTGGACGGGTTCGTCGAGCACCATCAGGTCGGGCTTGCGGGCAATCGCACGGGCCAGCAGGGCGCGCTGGAATTCGCCGCCCGAGAGGTGGCGGACTTCGGAATTGGCGAGATGCGCAATGCCGGTGGCCTCAAGAGCGGTCGCGATCTCGGTGTCCTTCAGCGGGCCGGTCAGCGTCATCAGGCGGCGGACAGAAAGCGGCATGGTCCAGTCGATGGCGAGTTTTTGCGGGACATAGCCGATACGCAGATCGCGCTTGCGGGTGACAGAACCTTCATCGGCCTTCAAAACGCCGATCGCCATCTTGGCGGTGGTCGATTTTCCGGCGCCGTTCGGGCCGATAAGAGTGACGACCTCGCCTCGGGCAATATCGAATTCGACGCCGCGTACAAGCCAGCGGCCATCGCGGCGGATACCGGCATTGGAAAGAGAAACCAGCGTTTCCTTCGATTTCGGGCGGTTATCTGCGGCCGGGGCGGCCCGCTTGCTCATCAGCATCTTGGTTCAAAATTCCTGTTACCGGCCCTCTTGCCGACCGTCTTGGCACACGTTATAGCATAACGCAATTGATGTAATAACATTACATCTCTAAACAAGGAAGAATGCCATGAAATTTGCTGCCGCCCTCCTTCTTTCCTCGGCTGCGATGATAACCGCACCTTGCGCCTTTGCTGCCGAGCCGAATGTCGTCGTGTCGATCAAGCCGATCCATTCGCTGGTCGCTTCGGTGATGAAGGGCGTTGCCGAGCCGAAACTGATCGTCGAGGGCGCAGCTTCCCCGCATACTTATAACATGCGGCCATCGAATGCGGCGGCATTGCAGAATGCCGACCTGATTTTCTGGGTTGGCCATGGCATGGAGGCATTTCTGGAGAAACCCCTCGAGGCGCTGGGCTCGAAGGCAAGCGTAGTGACGCTGGAAGATGCGCCGGGGCTGACGAAGCTGAAATTCCGCGAAGGCGGCGTGTTCGAGCCGGAAGCGGAAGAGGAAGGCCATGACCACGGGCATAGCCATGGCGCCGGCGAAGAACATGCCGATGGCGAGGATGACGGCGATCACGACCATGAAGGCAATGACGTGCATCTGTGGCTCGACCCGATGAATGCCAAGGCGATGACCGTCGAAATCGAAAAGCAGTTGGTTCAGGCCGATGCAGAACACGCCGCCGTCTATCAGAAGAATGCTGCCGAACTGATGGGCAGGCTCGACGCACTGGATGCGGAATTGAAGCGCGAACTGTCACCGGTGAAAGACAAGCCGTTCATCGTGTTCCACGACGCCTATCAGTATTTCGAGCATCGCTATGGCGTGAAGGTGGCCGGCTCGATCACCGTCAGCCCGGAAACGATGCCGGGTGCAGAACGGGTCAAGGAAATTCACCAGAAGGTCGAGGATCTGGGTGCGACCTGCGTCTTTGCCGAGCCGCAGTTCGAGCCGAAGCTGGTGAAGGTGGTGACGGAGGGCAGCAAGGCGAAATCCGGCGTGCTGGATCCGGAGGCCGGCGCTCTGAAGGAAGGTCCGGAACTTTATTTCGACATGATGCGCGGTATCGCTACCTCGCTGAAAACCTGCCTGTCGCAGTAATGTGAAGGCCGGGCTGCGAGTTTCCCCTCACGACCGGCCTTAAGGGCAGATGACCGGCGGGTGCCTAACGACACACCCGCCGGTCGCATATTTTCTGGTGCAATACCGGCCACAAAGCCGGCTTCCACCTTTGCTGGAATTGCTCTTAGCGCGCTGCGATGATGCTGGAGATGACGCCGGTGGCGATGCCGATCATCAGGTAGTCGTTATCGACCTTTACCCACTTATAGCCGCGCGGCGGAGCCGACAGACGGTAACGGCGGTAGTCGCGAACATCAGCCATACGACGGCGCTCGGCTGCAGTCGCACGATGCCCCTTGGACCAGCGCTGCTTGTGGATGACCACCTTCTTTTCGACATGGACGCGCTTGTCTACCCGCTTGTCGACGTGACGCTCCACCTGACGGCTGCGGTCATTGCGCCAATCCTGCGCCTGGGCTGCGGTGGCGATCGGGCCGGCCAGAACGGTGGCGGCAACAAGTGCGACAATGAACTTCTTCATGGCTAAATCCTCGCGTTGAACACACCATGAGAATTAGGGCGCAAGCGATGAATGCCGTATGAATGTAAGATTAAATATGCGTAATGAAAATATGGACTTGCGGTAACGCTCTCATGGTGAAAATTAACGAATTCGCAAGCCCTTCCAAAGATCAGCCGGGAATCGCCTCATAGGAGAAGCGGCTGAAATCCGCTGATTTCGCCCGGCCAGACGTATCGAAGGCGAACATGCCGGCAAAGGCACCGGTAAAAGAGCCGTGCTCGCCGCGCCCACCCTCGTCCGATATTACGCTGGCATCAAGGGTGGGGCCGATCGGCTGCCAATCATTCGTTCCGCCGGAACGCCACGAAAATTGCAGGTCGTTGTCGCGGATTCCCATGGAAAGCTCCACCGGGCCATCGGGGATGGCGACACCGCTGCCGGCCGGGAACTGCATGCGGCCATGGGGAAAATCACCAGGGCAGGAAAAGATCGTCACAACGCGGCCGAGCTTTTCATGCAAGGTGACGACTAGGGCGTGGAACTTGTGCCGATTGTAATAGTGGGCCAGGCCGCAGGCCTGCTGGTAGGTGTCGGGATCGAAGGTCTCAACCGTGGTTTCAGCCCGAAACCTGTGATGCTCCTGCCGGCGAGCGACAAGGGACTGCTCGAACCACGAGCCGATGCTTTCGCGGCCGATCAGACGCAGGCGGCCGGGATTTGCCGTGAGGCTGAAGATGCGATCCGGCTCAGGCGTGCGCAACCATTGAAAGTCGATCGGCAGCGTGCCACCGTCGAAGGTGTAATTGATACGTTCGGGTTTTGCGGCTGGCTCGGCATCGGTCGGAGCCGGGACGTCGACATCCGGCACGAGGCCGCCCTGAGCGAGATAAAGCCAGTCGTCCTCCTTCCAGACGCATTTCTGCAGGCCGGTTTCGCGGCCGAGCGGCGAGCGACGGTTGGGCGCCAGCGGCCGGCTGCAGAGATGGGTGTGATAGACGTCACCATCCGGTGTCTCGACATATTGGCCGTGGCCGGAGCGCTGCAGAACGGCCTCGGGATTATCCTTCGACGTCAGCAGATGGGTGTTGGGGTGGAGTTCGTATTGCCCATCGATCGTGCGCGAGCGGGCCATGGTTACCGCATGGTCGTAACCGGTGCCTCCTTCAGCCGTTGTCAGGTAATACCACCCGTTGCGCTTGAAGAGATGCGGCGCCTCGACGAGACCGAGCGGACTGCCGGGAAAGATGTTGGTGATCGGGCCTTTCAGCGCGCTTGCCTCCGTATCCCATTCCTGCAGCAGGATGCCGTCGAAGGCCGGATGTTTCGGGGCGCCGCCATAGCTTTCGGTGCGATGGTTCCACTGCATGTTGACGAACCATTTGCGGCCATCGTCATCATGGAACAAAGACGGGTCGAAACCGGAGGAATTGGCATAGGCCGGATCGGACCACTCGCCTTCGATCGTCGGTGATGTGACGATGTAGTTGTGGGCATCCTTGAAATTTCCGTCATAACGTTTGACGTCGGTGTAGACCAGCCAGAACAGGCCATCGGCATAAGAGAGGCACGGTGCCCAGACGCCGCAGCTATCGGGATTGCCGCGCATATCGAGCTGGGATTTTCGCTCCAGCGGGCGGCGGATGAGCGTCCAGTTGACGAGATCGCGGGAGTGGTGGATCTGGACGCCGGGATACCATTCGAACGTGGAGGTGGCGATGTAATAGTCCTCGCCGACACGGCAGATCGATGGGTCGGCGTTGAAGCCTGGCAGGATCGGGTTGCGGATCATGATCGTGTCTCCTCCCAGAGAATGTGTGAGGCGGCTCCTCAACCGCCTGATGGCAATTTTTGATGTCTGTGTTGGCGACCGGAGCTGCCCCTCATCCGCCTGCCGGCACCTTCTCCCCGTTCTGACGGGGAGAAGGACGCAAGTCGCACCTCTCCGCCTCTCGCTGACGTTCACCGTGGCAAGTCCCCTCTCCCCGCCTGCGGGGAGAGGGTTAGGGTGAGGGGCAGCTTCTTGCACAGAGCGTGGGCAACTATCTCCCGCCTACTTGTTCCGTGCCGGCCCCTGACGTTCTGCCGAGGCTGCCCAGATGTTGATGTCGGCCTCCTTTGCGAACCCGTCGATCTCGGCCAGCTCCTCCGCCGTGAAATCGCGCTTTTCGAGAGCCTTGACGCAGTCCTCGACCTGTTCCGGGCGGCTGGCGCCGATCAGGGCGGTGGTGACGCGGTCACCGCGCAGAACCCAGGCGAGTGCCATCTGCGCCAGCGTCTGGCCACGGCGTTCGGCGATTGCGTTGAGGCCTTTCAGGTTCTCGATGTTCTTGTCATTCAAGAACGCCGGGCGCAGTGACTTGCCCTGAGCGGCGCGGCTGTCTTCCGGGATGCCGCCGAGATATTTCGAGGTCAGCATGCCCTGCGCCAGCGGCGAAAAGACGATCGAGCCGACGCCGAGATCCTCCAGCGTATCGAGAAGACCGTCTTCCTCGACCCAGCGATTGATCATCGAATAGCTCGGCTGATGGATGAGGACCGGTACGCCCATTGCTTTGAGGATCTCGACCGCCTCGCGGGTGCGCTTCGAATTGTACGAGGAAAGACCGACGTAAAGCGCCCTGCCCGAGCGGACGATATGATCCAGCGCGCCACAGGTTTCTTCCAGCGGCGTATCCGGGTCGAAACGGTGCGAATAGAAAATGTCGACGTAATCGAGGCCCATACGCTTGAGGCTCTGGTCGCAGGAGGCGATCAGATATTTGCGGCTGCCCCATTCACCGTAAGGACCCGGCCACATGTTGTAGCCGGCTTTCGACGAGATGATCAGTTCGTCGCGCAGGCCGGAAAATTCCTCGCGCAGGATCTGGCCAAAGGCCAGTTCGGCGCTGCCGGGCTTGGGGCCATAGTTGTTGGCGAGATCGAAATGGGTGATGCCGAGATCGAAAGCCTTCTTGCAGATATCGACCTTGCGCTGGTGCGGCGTGTCGTCACCGAAATTGTGCCAAAGGCCGAGCGAAATTGCCGGCAGCTTGAGGCCGGATTTGCCGCAGCGATTATAGGTCATGCTTTCGTAGCGGTTTTCCGCCGGGAGCCAAGCCATGATGAAAAGTCCTCCAAATGAAACCGGCGCCGAACCTCATTCCCGGCGCCGGATGCTGTTTTAACCGGTCAGGCGAGAAGCGCCAGTGCCTCATCTATGCCAAGTGCCGCAGGTTTCGTGCAGGTCGTGGTGGTGGCGATGAAATTCCCTTCTGCACCGGATTTCAGGATCGAGGTCATGACATCGACACCGTGAAGCGCGCGATCGATCGAGCAGCGGATATCTCGCCCTTCGATCAGCGCCACCGCCATATCGGCCAATCCCGCCGTGCGGTAGTTGGCGCGCGGGCCGTTCGGATGGTCCTGATTGGCCTTGCCGAAGGGATGGTCCCAATCCTTCAGTGGCTGAATATCCTTGTTCCGGCCGCTCGCCTCGACCACGCCGCCGAAGAAGTTCGGGTCGGGCACGTAGAGCGAGCCTTCCGTGCCATAGAGCTCCATATTCGCATGGCGGTGGGACCAGACATCCCAGCTGGCCGAGAGCGTGATCGTCGCGCCTTCCGCGAACTCCAGCAATGCATGGATGTTGGTCGGGGTTTCGACCGGGATGATCGTACCGCTAAGCGGCTCGCTGGTGACGGTGCGGGTCTTGTTCGCCATCGAGGTCAAAGCCGCGACGCGCTTTACCGGGCCGAGGAGGTTGATCAGGTTGGCAATGTAATAGGGGCCGAGATCGAGGATCGGGCCGCCGCCATTCAAGAAGAAGAAGCCCGGATTGGGGTGCCACATTTCCATGCCGGGGCTCATGACGTGGCAGGTGCCGGACGTGATGCGCCCTACCCCGCCGCCATCGATATAGGCGCGGGCGAGCTGATGCGCCCCGCCGAGAAACGTGTCAGGCGCGCAGCCGATCGCGAGACCTTTCTCGCGGCCAAGCGCCTGCAGCTCCTTGCCCTCTTCCAGCGTCACCGTCAGCGGCTTTTCCGAATAGACATGTTTTCCGGCCTGCAGGATTGCCTTGGAGACGGCGAAATGTGCATCAGGAATGGTCAGGTTGACGATTACATCGATCTCGTCATTGGCGAGAAGCTCTTCGACCGTCTGCGCCTTGACGCCATATTCCTTGGCTTTCGCCTCGGCAGCGGCCGGGTTCAGGTCGGCGCAGGCGAGGACCTTGATGCCCTTGAACAGCGGTGACAGTGAAAAGTAGGTGGTGGAAATGTTGCCGCATCCGAGGATGCCGACGCCAAGTTCCTTGGTCATTTTGAAACTCCGAAGATTTTGTCAGATCAATAGGTCTTGAAGGAGGCGATGGAGCGGGAGGCAAGGCGCTCGATATCCTTGGGGTTATCGTGCTCCAGAACATAGTATTTCGCCGACGTCTTCGCCTTCAAGGCGGCGATCAGATCCTTCCACGGAACAGTGCCGTGACCGACATCGGCCCAGCCATCCTCATCGGTGTTCTCGCCGGCCGGCGCGATATCCTTGACGTGGACGGCGGTGATTTTGCGGCCATAGTTCTCGATCCAGGCGAAGGGATCTGCGCCGCCGCGGATGACCCAGGCGATATCCGCTTCCCAGGTGAGATCCGGACCGCCGGCAAAGATCTGCTCCTGCGGGGTGGAGCCATCCGGCAATGCCTTGAACTCGAAATCGTGGTTGTGCCAGCCGAATGTATAGCCGGCATCCTGATAACGCTTGCCGGCTTCAGCCAGCCGCTTGCCGAAGGCGAACCAACCGCCAGCGTCGGTCGGGCGCTGGTCGGCGACCAGATGCGGGCAATAGATTGCCTCGACACCGAGGGTCTTTGCGATCAGCAGTGCCTGTTCCGGCTCCTTTTCGAGAAGGTCGATGCCGAAATGGCCGGTCGGCATGGTGAGGCCGTTGGCGTCGAGTTCGGCGCGCATCGCCTTGAGGCCCGCCTCGTCCAGCGTCGCATAAAGAGCGCCATAACCTTCGACATGCTTGTAGCCATTTTTCGCCACGAGTTTCAGCACGTCCGAGAGCGGCGGGAAATTGCGGGCGCTATAAAGCTGGAAACCAAAGGTCGTCATGTCATCCTCCTTGAAATGAAATATCAGCCTGCGGACTGGCAGGATTGAAGATCGTAGATGCGGAAAACGGGCGGGGAGCCTGGGGTACTTGCCGCCGGCACGCTAGGGGTAAAGCGAACCTTTCGGTTTTCGCCGGCGGCAAGATCGAAAGCGTTGTCCGAATAACGGCCGGGCGTTTCGCTTTCGATGAGAACGAAAAGCGCGAGGCCGGCGGACTGGACGAGAATGTCGAATGCGCCGTCTCCGGATGGAGACACGGACATCTCCAGGCTCGCGGGCAGAAGCTCCAGCGCCTTGTAGCTGTCCATCACATGATGGCCCTCGCCGCCTGAACCGTTAGACGCTGTGAAGTTCCAGGAAAGCAGGCTGTCTCTCGGGATCGTGTCTGCGGGGATGGTCAGGACCGTGACGGCCGCATCCGGTGAGCAGACGGCGTCTATGCTCCTCAGCGGGCGGCGTTCGCCCGTCAGGCTCAGTGTCGAGATATTGAGCGTGACGGTGATGTCTTCGAGCGTATCGTTGACCAGCGAGAAGCGGATTTCACGGCCGTCTTCCGACGGGATTGCGGCGACGGCGACCGGCTGGAAGAAGCAGCGCGCCATGTAATGCAGCACTTTCCAGCCGCCGCCGTAATCGAGGCTTGCCCAGGAGGCGACCGGCCATGTGTCGTTGAGCTGCCAGTAGAGCGCGCCCATGCAATGGGGCTTCAGCGAGCGCCAATAATCGACCGCGGTTCTGATCGCGATGCCCTGCTGGACCTGGCTCAGATAGACGAAATTGGCAAAATCCTTCGGGAAACGGAAATTGCGGAACATGGTGGCGGCGATGCGCTCGTTGCCGCCGACATTGCGCTGGTGATGTTCCATCACCGGGGAGGCGATGTTGAGATCCTTCTCCTCCGCGTAGGTGTGGATCACCGGCAGCGACGTGTAGGACTGGAAGCCGAATTCGGAGCAGAAGCGCGGCTTGACATCGCGGTAGTGTTCGAACGGCTTGTTTTCGTGCCAGACCGACCAGAAATGCATGTCGCCAGAGCCGTCGGCGTGCCAGGCATCGCCGTAATCTAGATAACCGGAGGCTGGGCTCGACGGCCACCAGATCGCCTGCGGCACTGCCTTTTTCATCGCCCGCTCGATCGTGTGGTTGAGGCGATCGTAGGAGACGAGATAGCGGTCGCGATTATTGCGGGTCTCCTCGTACCAGAGAAGCGCGCCGACGAGTTCGTTATCGCCGCACCAGAGGACGATAGAGGGATGGGAGATCAGGCGTTTGGTCTGGTACTCGACCTCGTGTTCGACATTTTCGAGAAAATCCGGCGTCGAGGGATAGATGTTGCAGGCGAATTGAAAATCCTGCCAGACCATAAGGCCGAGCCGGTCGCAGGTGTCGTAAAATTGCTCGTCCTCGTAAAAGCCGCCGCCCCATATGCGGATCATGTTCATGTTGGCGTCGACGGCGGATTTCAGCAGATCTTCCGTCTTCTCCGGGCTGGTGAGCGAGAAGAGCGCGTCGGCGGGAATCCAGTTGGCGCCTCGGCAAAAAATTTCATGACCGTTGATGCGGAAGGCAAAACGGCTGCCGGCCTCGTCCTTGTCGGTCAGGAGTTCGACTGTGCGCAGGCCGATCTGTCTGGTGATCGTTTCGCTCGGTGTGTCGACGATCAGGGAATAGAGCGCCTGTTCACCGCTGCCGGCCGGCCACCAGAGTTTGGGATTTTCGACATGGAAGAGGTGGGTGATGCTGTTTTCGCCGGGGCGCATGCCGCAATCGAGGCGAAGACGTTCTTCGCCGAATGCGAAATGAATGGGGATGACGCCCTGTGTGTCGGCATGCAAGGATACGGTGACGTAGAGATCGACGGAGCCATCATCGTGATGTCTCTGTTCGGTGATGACGTGTTCGATGCGGGCGACATCCAGGCGTTTCAGGGAGATTTCGCCGTAGAGGCCGAGCGGGGCAATGGCGAGGTTCCAGTCCCAACCGAAATGGCATTGCGGCTTGCGCAGCATGTTGCCATCGGGGATCGGGCAGTTTTTTGAGAACGGCAGATAGAAAGGCTGTTTTGCCTGCCGCTCTGCCCCCGCCTTGATGTTGGAATGGAAGAGGATGCGGACGGTATTTTCGCAGGGTTTCAGGGCTGCGGAGACATCCGGGCGGTAGCGGCGGAAGCAATTGTCGGCGGAAAGGACGGGCACGTCGTTGACGAAGACGATCGCCACCGTATCGAGATAGGTGATATCGAGATACCAGGAGCCATCGGGCTCATCAACGTTGAAACTCCGCTCGATCTGCCAGTCTTGATGCGCGACCCATTGGACGTCGTTTTCGTTACGGCCGACATAAGGGTCGGGGATGATGTCGGCGGTTTTCAGCGCCGTGTGGATGTCACCAGGGATGGATATGGTGGCGGCGTGGGTGCTGTCGGGGGATGTGAGGCGCCATTGGCCGGTGAGCGGGATGATGGTCATTGGTGCCTCCCCGGGAGACTACCAGTTGCGGCAGCGAGCCCCCCTCTGGCCTGCCGGCCATCTCCCCCACAAGCGGGGAGATCAGCTAGGCTCAACCGTCTGCCCAAATTTTTACCGGAACTCGTCTCACCAAGTTGATTGCTCTCCATTTGAAGGCTCAGCAAAGAGCAAGCGTAGAGCTTGGGCAAAGGGCGCGCCACTTGTGATCTCCCCCCTTGTGGGGGAGATGGCCGGCAGGCCAGAGGGGGGTGGAACGAGGGACGCAGGACGGCCATCAGATCCGTTCCTCCGTTTCCGCATCGAACAGCGAGGCCATGGTCATGTCGAAGCCGAGGCGGACTTTTGCGCCGACAGCGTAACGGCGGGCGCCGCCGATGCGGACGGAGATCGTGTGGCCGGCGAGTTTCAGCCAGATCAGGTTGTCGGCGCCCATCGGCTCCTCGATATCGACGATTGCGTCATGGGCTTCCTCGCCCGCCAGATCGCCGTCGACCTTGATATGTTCGGGGCGGACACCGAGCACGACCTTGCGGCCGGGCGTGAGCGTTTCTGTTGCCTCGTAGCCGGCGAGCGAAAAGCTGGTGCCGTGGGTTCTGAACACAGTGTGGCCGCCCTCCTCCGCCAGTTCGCCGGTCAGAAAGTTCATCGAGGGCGAACCGATGAAGCCGGCGACGAACTTGTTCCTTGGGCGGTTGTAGATGGTGATCGGGTCGTCGAGTTGCTGGATGACGCCGCTTTTCATGATGGCGATGCGGTCTGCCAGCGTCAGCGCCTCGATCTGGTCGTGTGTGACGTAGATCATCGTGTTCTTCAGCGACTGGTGCAGGCGCTTGATCTCGACGCGCAGTTCGGAGCGCAGTTTCGCATCAAGGTTGGAAAGCGGCTCGTCGAAGAGGAAGACATCGACATCCCGGACGAGCGCGCGGCCGATCGCGACGCGCTGGCGCTGGCCGCCGGAGAGCGCTGCGGGCTTGCGCTGCAGTAGCGGTTCGATCTGCAGGATGCTCGAGGCGCGGGCGATGCGTTTGGCGATCTCGTCCTTCGGCATGCCGGCGACGCGGAGCCCGAAAGACAGGTTCTTCTCGACCGTCATCTGCGGGTAAAGCGCGTAGGACTGGAAGACCATGCCGATGCCGCGGTCCTTGGGTTCTTCCCAAGTGACATTCTTGTCCTTGATGAAGATCTGGCCGTCGGTCGGTTCCAGCAGGCCGGCAATGCAGTTGAGCAATGTCGACTTGCCGCAGCCGGAGGAGCCGAGCAGGACAAGGAACTCGCCGTCCTTGATGTCGAGATCGAGGTTCTGGAGGACGGTCACCGCCCCGAAGTGCAGGGACAGGTCACGGATGGAAACGGAATTGGAGAGGTCGGTCATCAAGGCTTACCCCTTAACTGCGCCGGCGGCGATGCCGCGAACGAACAGCCGGCCGGAGACGAAATAGACGATGAGCGGAACAGCGCCGGTGAGCAGCGTCGCTGCCATGTTGACGTTGTATTCCTTCACCCCCTGGACGGAGTTGACGATGTTGTTGAGCTGGACAGTCATTGGATAGGTATCCGGCCGCGTGAAGACGACGCCGAAGAGAAAGTCGTTCCAGATGCCGGTGACCTGGATGATGATCGCGACGACGAAGATCGGCAGCGACATGGGCAGCATGATGCGGCCGTAGATCTGCCAGAAGCCTGCGCCATCGATGCGCGCGGCCTTGAACAGTTCCTCCGGCAGGCCGGCGAAATAGTTGCGGAAGAGCAGCGTCAGGATCGGCATGCCGAAGATCGTATGGACGATGACGAGGCCGGTCAGCGAGCCGTAGATGCCGATTTCGCGCAGGATGATGACGAGCGGATAGATCATTACCTGATAGGGAATGAAGGCACCGATGATGAGCACGGAGAAGAAAAGTTCCGAACCCTTGAAGCGCCAGTTGGCAAGCGCATAACCGCTGACCGAGGCGACCGCGATCGAGACGATAACCGAGGGCACGAGAATGCGCACCGAGTTCCAGAAGCCGCGGGAAAGACCGTCGCAGTTCAAGCCGGTGCAGGCCTCAGCCCAGGCCTTCACCCAGGGCTCGAAGGTGATTTCCATCGGCGGCGAGAAGATGTTGCCGAGACGGACTTCCGGCATGCCCTTCAATGAGGTGACGACCATCACGTAGAGCGGCAGGAGGTAATAGAGCGCTGCCAGACCGAGGATGCCGTAGATCATGATATTGCGGCGGGAGAGGACCTTCTTCGGCTTTTTGCCGCGCGGTCCCGCTGCAATTTCAGTTCTCACGGCGTCTATCGCAGCGCCGGTCGCATTGAGAGTGGAGACGTTAGCCACGCTTCTTCCCTCCGAATTCGAGATAGGCCCAGGGGATGATGATGATGGCGACGGTGAGCAGCATCATGGTGGAGGCGGCAAAGCCCTGCCCCAGGTTCTGCGCCTGAAACATGTAGTCGTAGACATATTTTGCAGGCACTTCCGACGCATTTCCGGGGCCGCCTGACGTCTGCGCCACGACCAGATCGTAAAGCTTGACGATGCCGCTGCCGATGAGCACGAGCGTGGTGATGAAGACCGGACGCATCATCGGGATGACGATGAAGAGATAAGTTCGCCACATCGGGATGCCGTCGACGCGCGCCGCCTTCCAGATATCCTCGTCGATGCCGCGCAGGCCTGCGAGCATCAGGCACATGACGAGCCCTGTCCCCTGCCAGAGACCTGCAATCAGGATGCCGTAAATGACGATGTCGGGATTGTAGAGCGGGTCGAAGGTGAAGCTTGTCCAGCCAAGCGAACGGACGATGCCCTGCACGCCGAATTCCGGATTGAGGATCCATTGCCAGACAAGGCCGGTGACGATGAAGGACAAAGCGAAGGGATAGAGGAAAATGGTGCGGAAGGCGCTTTCGAAGCGGATCTTCTGGTCCATCAGCGCCGCCAGCACGAAGCCGACCACGAGCGAGAAGATCAGGGACAGGATGCCGTAGATCAAGAGGTTCTGGATCGAGATGATCCAGCGGGACGAGGCCCAGAGGCGCTCATACTGGTCAAAACCGACAAAGCTTGCCCGCGGCAGAAGTCTGGAATTGGTGAAGGAATATATCACCGTCCAGATCGTACCGCCGAAGAATACGACAGCGGCAACTAATATCATGGGGGTGAGCGCAATCTTGGAATTGAGATTGCGGAAGAGCTGATTAGGCCGGCCGGACGATTTCGGCAGCGGTCTGGATGGTGTAGCGGACGGCACGGTACGAGACATTATTCCTCCTCGATCGGCGCGCTCAAGGCGCAGCCCTTCCTTCCGGCCCCGCCCCTCTTGCGAAAGGGCGAGGCCAGTGCGGTTCAGGATCGTGATGGAGTGATCAGTCCGCCGAGCCGATGATGGAGGCGAAGCGTTCCTGCGCCTGTTTCGGCGTGATCGACGCATTGGCGAAGAATTCGGACATCAGGTCCTCCTTCTGCTTCTGCGTATCGGCCGAAACGAGCTGGTCGGTACTGGTTGCTGTGCTGCCCTTCGAGATGATCTCGATGCCCTTCTTCATGCAGTCGTTTGCAGCAGCAAGATCGACGTCACTCCGGATCGGCACGGAGCCCTTCTTGAGGTTGAAGGCGACCTGTACCTTGGGATCGACGATGGTTTCCGCCAGCACTTCCTGCGCCTTGGACTTTGCCTCGTCCTTCAGAACCGGGAAGTAGATGGCGTCACCACCGGTGGTCAGGGTCTGGTTAAGACCAAGGCCCGGGAGGCAGGTATAGTCCTTGCCGGCAACCTTTCCGGCCTGCTGGAACTCGCCCTGCGCCCAGTCACCCATGATCTGGCCGCCGGCCTTGCCGGTGATGACCAGATTGGTGGCCTGGTTCCAGTCCTGCACGTTGGAGCCCTTGGCAAGCTTGCGGGCATCGTCGGCCGCCGCAAAAATCTTTGCCATTTCAGGACCGGCCGCGGTCTCCTCGTCCTTTTCCTTGTAGACCTTGTTGTAAAGGTCTGTGCCGCCCAGCGCTATCACCAGCGTGTCGAACAGGCCGTTGACCTGGAAGGCGGAACCGCCCACGGCGAGCGGTTGAAGACCGGCTTCCCGCAACTTGGGGCCGGCTGCGACGAACTCGTTCCAGTCTTTCGGGACCGGTACGCCCGCCTTTTCGAAGGCCGCATTGGAAAGCCACAACCACTGCCAGGAATGGATGTTGACCGGGGCGCAGTAGATCTTGCCCTCAAAGGTGCAGCTGTCGAGCAGGCTCGCGGGTTTGATGATATCCTTCCATTTGCCCTTTTCGGCGACGTCGCTCAGGTCGCGCATCAGGCCGGACATGACCAGTTCTTCGGCCTGGCGTCCGTGGTTGAACTGGGTGGCGCCCATCGGGTCACCACCGGTGATACGGCTGATCATGATCGGGCGCGCCGTGCTGCCTGAACCGGCAATTGCACCATCGACCCATTTATTGCCGGTTGCATCGAATGCGGTCGCCAGCTCTTTCACGGCTGCCGCCTCGCCTCCCGATGTCCACCAATGCGTGACTTCCAGATCGGCGGCCATAGCTGCACAAGGCAGCGCCGCGGTGGCAGCCAGAACGGCTGCAAATGCACGGATACGCATGAGTCTCCTCCCTCACTGAAACGTTGCAGTAAAAAGCTAGGGCAAAGCCAGAGGGGTGGCAAGCCTGCTTCTCCAAATTATTGCATGACCCATCACAATAGCAACTTATAAGGGCATTAAATTCAGAATTATCAGGTATATAATTCCATGAAATGCCGCCATGAGATCGATCCAAGGCGATTTTATTTCGCATATGCACAAAATCGATGTGCAATTGCGTAATGCCAACACATGGTTGCGGATCGAGATGTTTTCATCGGAGACGGGTTGAAAATTACCTGTAACGTTTCAGTTTTTTCTGTAATAACCGGACTGCGTCATTCAAAAGCCAATGGCGGCAATCGATGCGAGCAGCAAGATGGACGAGATCAGAAAAACATCCACGAGCAGCGCGGCGGCTAACGAACGCCCTACCCTCAAGACGATCGCCTTCATGACGGGTCTTGGGATCACGACCGTATCGCGCGCGCTGAAAGATGCGCCGGATATCGGGTCCGAGACCAAGGAGCGGGTACGACTGGTGGCGCGCCAGCTCGGCTACCAGCCGAACCGGGCGGGTGTGCGCCTGCGGACCGGCAAGACCAACGTGATCGCGCTGGTGCTGAGCATCGAGCAGGAATTGATGGGCTTCACCAGCCAGATGGTGCAGGGAATTTCGGAAGTGCTGGGGGGAACCCAGTATCACCTTGTGGTGACGCCGCACTCCTTCGAGAAAGACCCGATGGTGCCGGTGCGCTACATTCTCGATACCGGTTCGGCGGATGGGGTGATCATCTCGCGCATGGAACCGGAGGATCCGCGCGTGCGCCTGATGACGGAACGGAACCTGCCTTTCGTTACCCATGGGCGAACGGATATGGGCATCGCTCACCCATTCCACGACTTCGACAACGAGGCCTATGTCTATCAGGCGGTGCAACGCCTCGTGCAGCGTGGAAGACGGCGCATCGCGCTCCTGGCGCCGCTCAGCCGGTTTTCCTACCAGATACATAGCCGGATAGGTTTCGAGCACGGCATGAACGATTTTCAGGTGACGGAAGTTTCGATGGGCCGGATGACCACGGAGACGCCACTCGAGGAAATCCGCGCCTATGCGGAGCGCCTGTGTCGCCTTACTGAGCCGCCGGACGGTATCATCTCGCTCAGCGGATCCGCATCGATCGCACTGGTTGCCGGAGCCGAGGCAGCCGGACGCCGGCTAGGCAAGGAGATCGATATTGTCTCGAAACAGTCGGCCGAATTCTTGAACTGGATCAGGCCGGAAATGCTGACCGTGACGGAAGACGTGCGTCACGCCGGCCGGGAACTGGCAAAGGCGGTACTGGCCCGTATCGACGGTGTAGCGCCCGAATTGCTGCAGAGTATCGATGGTCCGGTCTGGTCGCTGATGGGACCGAAGGATTAGGCACTACCTGCAAAAAAGCCCGGCACTTGGCCGGGCTTTTTCATCTAGTTTATCAAGCGATCAGGCGAAATCGGCGAGGCCGCTGCCCCAGGGGCCGTGATGCTTGTCGACGCCATCGAGGCGGTCGAAACCGTGCGCGCCGAAGAAGTCGCGCTGGGCCTGGATGAGGTTGGCCGTGCCCCTGCCGCGACGGTAGGCGTCGAAGTAGGAAAGAGCCGAAGTGAGCGCCGGAGCCGGCAGACCGTTCAGCGCGGCATAGGAGACGATGCGGCGAAGCGCGCCGTCGGTTTCCTTGACCAGCTGCGAGAAGGCCGGGGTGACGATGAGGTTTGCCACGTTCGGATCCTTGGTGAAGGCCGAGGTGATCTCATCGAGGAACTGCGAACGGATGATGCAGCCGGCGCGCCAGATCTTGGCGATGGTCGGCATCGGCAGGTTCCAGCCGAATTCCTTCGAGGCTTCCGCCATGACGGCAAAGCCTTGCGCATAAGCGCCGATCTTGGCGGCCAGAAGCGCGAGTTCCAGATCGGCGAGGAACGCCATTCCGTCCTTAGGGCGATCTACCAGAGCCGGCTTGCCGAGGATCTTTTCGGCGGCTTGGCGCTCTGACCGGAGCGAGGAGATGACGCGGCCGGCAACGGCTGCTTCGATGGCGGTCGCTGCAACGCCCATGTTCTGGGCCTCGATGACCGACCACTTGCCGGTGCCCTTCTGGCCGGCACTATCGACGATGACATCGACCATAGGCTTGCCGGTGATCGGGTCGTTGGCCTTCAGCACCTTTTCCGAGATTTCCATGAGATAGGAATCAAGACGGCCTTCGTTCCAGCGGCCGAAGACGCCGCCGATCTCGGGTGCGCTCATGCCGAGGCCATCACGCAGGATGCCGTAGATTTCGGCGATCATCTGCATGTCGGCATATTCGATACCATTATGGATGGTCTTGACGAAGTGGCCGGCACCGTTCGGGCCGAGCCAATCGACGCAGGGTTCGCCGTTGAATTTTGCCGAAATCGAGGTCAGGACCTTTTCGACGCGCTTCCAGCTGTCTTCCGTGCCGCCGACCATGATGGATGGTCCGTGACGCGCACCTTCCTCACCGCCGGAAACGCCCATGCCGATGAAGGTCAGGTCGCTGCCTTCGAGGCTCTTGAAGCGCCGCATCGTATCGCGGAAATTGGCATTGCCGGCGTCGATCATGATGTCGCCGGACGACAGGTAGGGCTTCAGAAGTTCCATCTGCTGATCGACCGGATCTCCGGCCTTGATCATGATGATGATCGGGCGTGGCGGGCGGATGGCCTTGATGAAATCTTCCATTGTTTCGCACGGAATGATCTGGCCCTGAAGAGCGCCTGCATCCGCGTAGAATTTCTTGGTGACTTCGGTAGTGCGGTTGAAAACCGCGATCTTGTTGCCTTTTTCAGCAATATTGAGGGCAAGGTTGGCGCCCATGACGCCAAGGCCGATTAGGCCGATTTCTGCCTGTTCCACGGGAGGAGCCTCCGATTTTGTTGCGCCTTCTTTTGGCATTGGTGCGCCATGGGGGCAAGGGAGCGATTGTCTAAATCGGTGACATTCTGCATTTGTCTGCCCCCATAGCCTGCCCCTATAATTCGGGCCTGTCAGCCGGGGCGATCCTCGCCATCGTCGATGATGCGCCAGGCGGCACCGTCGAGATCGTCATACTGGCCGTTCTTCAACGACCAGAGGAAGGCCGCAAGCCCGAGGCCGCCTAGAAAGAGCGCGACCGGGATGAGGTAGATGAGCATGTTCATGCGGCGCGCATCTTTCCTTTTTCAGCCGTCTTCTCGGCCCCCACCTGTGCCGTCAGATCCTCGCTGCCGATCCGGTTCAGGCGCAACGCGTTGACGACGACGATGATCGAAGAGGTGGACATGGCGACGGCGGCGATCAGCGGCGTTGCATAGCCGGCAAGCGCGATCGGCACGGCGATGATGTTGTAACCGATGGCGAGCCCGAAATTCTGCCGGATCAGGCGGCTTGCGCGGCGCGAGATATCGATCGCCAGAGGCACGGCATTGAGGCTTTCATGCATGAAGACGAAATCTGCGGCCTTGCGGCCGATATCCGCCGCGGTAGCCGGCGCCATCGAGACATAGGCCGCGGCGAGCGCCGGCGCATCGTTGATACCGTCGCCGACCATCAGCACCTTGCGGCCTTCGCCGGCAAGCGAAGCGCAATAATCGGCCTTGCCCTTGGGCGAGACTTCCGCCTTCCAGCGGGCGATGCCGAGTTGAGTGGTCAGCGCCCTTACCGGCCCGGCGCGATCACCCGAGACGAGGTCGACCGGCATGCCGTCAGCTTCGAGCGTGCGGATAGCCGAGGCGGCGTCCTGACGAAGCGCATCCTCGAAACGGATGCAGGTAACCTCGTGACCGTCGCGCGACAGCACGACTTCGAGATCGGCGTTTTCGCTACCGGCTGCATCACCGCAGGCGAAGCGGCGATTGCCGAGCCGATAGAGCCCTTCGGCACGGCGCGCCTCAAGCCCGCTTCCGGGGATTTCGATCACGTCGTCGAAGAGCGGGAACGGGCCGGATGCCACAGCGCAGATCGCCCGCGACAGCGGATGGCGCGAATGGGCGGCAAGGCCGGCTGCGAGTGACAGGACCGGCCCCGGAATATCGCTGCCATTGACGAGGCGTGGACGGCCGAGCGTCAGGGTTCCCGTCTTGTCGAAGATGACGCTGTCGGCTTGAGCGAGCCGTTCCATCGCCGAGCCGTCCTTGACCATGATGCCGTTCTTGAACAGGCGACCGGCGGCGACCACTTGCACGACCGGTACGGCCAGACCCAATGCGCAGGGGCAAGTTATGATCAGGACTGCGATGGCGATCAGCATGGCGCGCTTCCAGTCCCCGCCGGCAAGCCCCCAGGAGACGAAGGCGGTGAGCGCCAGAAGGTGGACGGCGGGCGAATAATATTGCGCGGCGCGGTCTGCGAGACGGCGGTAACCGGCCTTGGCGCCTTCTGCCACTTCCATCAGCGAGATGACTTCGGCGAGGAAGGATTCTCGTGCCGTTGCGGTGACCTTGATGATGAGCGAACCGGTGAGGCTGAGCGTGCCGGCATGGACGGCGGCACCGGCAGCGACTGCCTGCGGCACGCTTTCGCCGTTGACGATCGAGACGTCGAGATCGCTTGCGCCCCATTCGACGGTGCCATCGACCGGGATGCGTTCACCGGCAGCAATCGCGACGCGATCTCCGGGCTTCACATCCTCGACGGGGCGGTATTCGCGCGTGCCGTCGGGCAAGACGACCATGGCACCGCGCGGTGACAGGCGTGCAAGACCGCTGATCGCCGCCCTCGCCCGATCTCGCATGATATGGTCCAGCGTGCGGCCGATCAGCAGAAAGAACAGAAGCGAGACGGTGGCATCGAACCAGGCATGTTCGCCGTGATGCATGGTTTCCCACAGCGACACCACATAGGAGAGCGTGATCGCAAGAGCGATCGGCACATCCATATTGGTGCGGCCGCGTTTCAGCGCCGCCCAGGCGGAAGCGTAGAAGAACCGGCCGCCATAGATCAGCGCGGGCGCGGCGATGAAGGCGGAAATCCAGTGGAACATGTCGCGCGTGGCATCATCGGCACCGGACCAGACGGAAACGGACAGAAGCATGATGTTGGCAGCGGCGAAACCGCAAAGGGCGACTGCGCGCACGAGATCACGCTGCAGCTTGTCGCCATCGTCGAGCGAGGCATCGAAGAGATAGGCGTCATAGCCGGTTGCTGCAGCGATCGAGCCGACGAAATCGGCAGGATCGACGGCCGATGCGTCGGGGTTCTGGTGCCAGACGATGGAGACGCGTTTGGTGGAAAGATTGACGCGGGCTTTTTCCACTGCGGGCATGACCTTCAGTGCATTTTCGATCGAGACGATGCAGGCGCCGCAATGGACGCCGGGTACGCTCAAATCAACCTGCCGCCGGCCCTCGCCGAGATCGCGGCTTGCCAGCAGCATTTCTTCGGAAGACGGTGCGGATCTGACGATCTCTCCTTCCGTTCCGGGTGCGCAGCAGCTCATTTCCTTGCTCCACGAACGGAAACGCGTTCCGCATGGTGGAGGATGCGTTGTCCGCCGCGCTCGGCGATTGCCTCGACAATCCAGTGACCCGGCAGGATCTCATGGGAAGCGCTGAAAGCTCCCTTGCCTTCTGCGGTCATATCGATGCTGAAATCCTGATGCTCGCCGACAGGGCGCTTGAAATTGAGGACAAGGTGGTCTGCCTCAACCGGCTGGCCGTCGGGGCCGAGCACTTCATAGCGAGCTCCATTGGCGGCAACGGCGAGCCGGCCGTTGACACCCGTCGCGGCAAGCGCCCTCGCTTGGGCCACCTTGCCGTTGAACTGCTGGCTGGCGACATAGGTGTTCGGGACGACGAGACCGCTCCAACTGGTAATGGCGTTATAGGCCATGAAGACATTGACCGATATGATCGTGCCGAAGAAGAGAACCATGACGCCCACCATGTGCCAGCCCGTGAAAACGAAGCCCTTTTGCGATGCCGTGCTCATCTTTTGCCTCCTGGTACGAAAAAGTTAGCCGAGTAACTGTTGCGCTCGTGACTGGAGCGGTCTTCGGCGATGAAATGGAAGGATGCTTCGCTTTTGGCTTCATCCTTCGGCAGCGTGACATAGACCTTCAGCGCCATCGCCTTGTCCGGCGCGGCCTCGATGGCGAATTCGCGTCCGGGCACGTCCGAAATGCCGATGATCTTCATCGTCGCCTCCGGCATGCCGTCAAGCGTCAGCATGATCGTGCGCGGTTCGGGGATCATGTTGAGGAGGCGAACGGTGTAGCCATTGCGGATGGAACCATCCGACTCCATGACGAATTGCGGATTGCGGTCATGCAGCACGTTGATTTCCAGCCGGTCGCGGGACAGGAGCGCAACGACAAGGCCGATGCCGACCGCAGTCCAGACGCCCATATAGAGCAGCGTGCGCGGGCGAAGCAGGATTTTCCAGTTGAAATGGCGGACGCCTTCAACAAAACCACCATCCGGCTTGCGGGTTCGGGTGGGATTGATCGGCGAGGTACCACCGGCCGTCGCCAGCGCCATGTTGGCATCGTATTCGTCGAGCGTCGCATAAGCGATCAGGCCGCGTTCCTTGCCGATCTTGTCCATCACGCCATCGCAGGCGTCGATACAGAGCGCACAGGTGATACAGGCCATCTGCTGGCCGTCGCGAATGTCGATGCCCATGGGACAGACTGCGACGCAGGCGTTGCAATCTACACAGTCGCCGACGATCTGGCCGCTCGCTGCCGCCTTCTTGGCGTGGCGGCTGCGCGGTTCACCGCGCCAGTCGTTATAGGTCACGACCAGAGAATGCTCGTCGAGCATGGCGCCCTGAATACGCGGCCAGGGACACATGTAAATACAGACCTGCTCGCGCATCAGGCCACCGAGCAGATAGGTGGTGGCGGTCAGGATGGCGACGGTGGAATAGGCAACGAAGGCGGCCTGACCGGTGATGAAATCGAAGGCAAGAGATGGCGCGTCGGCGAAATAGAAGATCCAGGCGCCGCCTGTAGCGATTGCGATGGCAATCCAGATCGAATGCTTGACGACACGCTTGGCGATCTTGTTCGCTGTCCAGGGGCCGGCATCGAGTTTCATCCGCGCATTGCGATCGCCTTCAATGAAGCGTTCGACGACGAGAAAGAGATCGACCCAGACCGTCTGGGGACAGGCATATCCGCACCAGGCGCGACCGACGGCCGAGGTCAGCAGGAAAAGGCCAAAGCCCGCCATGACCAGAAGACCGGCGACGAAGATGAATTCCTGCGGCCAGATCTCGATGAAGAAGAAATAGAAGCGCCGGCTGGCGAGATCGACAAGCACGGCCTGATCGGGTGCGAAGGGGCCACGATCCCACCTGATCCACGGCGTCAGATAATAGATGCCGAGCGTGACAAGCATCACCAGCCATTTGAAACGGCGGAAACGTCCCTCGGCACGTTTGGGGAAAATCTTCTTGCGTTTTTCATAAAGCGGCTGGCGTTTTTCGCCAGGCGAATGCACCGCCTTGACATCAATCCGTTCGACAGATGCGTCACCTGCGGCAACGCTTTCGGCGGTATAGAGTTTCATCGGAACATTCCTTTGCACCATGCCTTTTCCCACCGCGCGACCCTCAATTCCTTGACGCAAGTCAAGGCATGCAGCATTCGCAGACCGGTTCACGCCCCTCGCCCATGCGGACGACAGAACGGAGATTACAATGACGCCAATGCCCGCACGCATCATTCACACGACGATCGATAGGCCCTGGCGTGACGTTTACGCCTTCGCATTCCAGCCGGAAAACATGCCCCGATGGGCTGCCGGCCTCGCCTCTGGCTTGAGCCGAGAAGGCGAAGACTGGATCGGCGACGGTGGGCCTATCGGCAAGATCCGTGTGCGGTTTACGCCCCGAAACGATCTTGGCGTCATCGATCACACCGTCACGCTGGATACAGGGATGAGTTTCGAAAATGCACTGCGGGTCGTGCCCAATGGCGATGGCGCAGAAATCATGTTCACCTTGCTCCGACAGCCAGACACGGACGATCAGGCTTTCGAGGTGGATGCGGCGGCCATCCAAACGGACCTAGGCACCCTGAAGCATATCCTTGAACAATCCTAATCGGCTGTAACCTCCTGCCATACCGGATGTTCGATGGCCGGGACCCAAGGATCCCGGCCCAAAAGAGTTTCTGCCCTTGAAGGACTGAAACTCTACTCCCCGCCTCCCAGGGAATGGACATAAACTGCCAACTGCTTGACGGTGACGTCACCAAGACGGGTGGTCCAGGCCGGCATGACGCCGTGCTTCGGTGCACGGATCTGGCCCGCAATCTGATCTTCACCATGCACCTTCAGCCAGATGGCGTCGGCCAGGTTCGGAGCACCCAGATCGCGATTGCCCTCGGCATTTTCGCCGTGGCAGGACGCGCAGTTATCCATGAAGATCTGCTTTCCGGGTTCGACCATAGAAGGATCGCGAGGCTTACCGGTGAGGCTGACAACATAGGCCGCTGCCTGACGTATTTCGTCCGGCTGAAGCACATCCGCAAAAGCGGTCATCTCGCCGATACGAGTATCGGGATCGACAGCATCGCGAATTCCATGCGCAACAGTCTGGTAGATGGCATCTACGCTGCCACCCCAAAGCCAGTCATCGTCGTTAAGGTTGGGATAACCTTCACCACCGGCTGCACCGGTTCCGTGACAGGGCGTGCAGTTGACGCGGAAAGCCGCCGCGCCGCCGGCCATGGCAAACTGATTGAGTTCAGGGTTGGCGATGATTTCTTCTGGTGTCGCCGCCGCGATCCGTTCAAGGATTGCGCCCTGGGCTGCTTTTGCTGTCGCCATTTCGTCCAACAGCGCACCACGGCTGGAATAGCCGAGAACACCGCGGGTCGCATCGTTTACCAGCGGCCATGCAGGATAAAGGATGGTGTATCCGAGAGCCCAGACGATCGTGGCGTAAAACGTCCACACCCACCAGCGGGGCATGGGATTGTTCAGTTCGCGGATGCCGTCCCACTCGTGGCCGGTGGTTTCGACGCCGCTGATCTCATCGATATGTTTGTCCGCCATTTTAGTCCTCCTTCAGAGGGATCTGGGCGGCATCGTCTGCATGAGACTTCGAGCCCGGGCGCAAAGTGAACAGGATGACGCCGGCGAAGAACAGGGTCATGGCGAGCAGCCCCCAACTGTCGGCGAATTGGCGGAGTGCGGTATAGGTTTCCATATCACGCCCTCCTCAGCGGTAACCGGTTGTGTCGTCATAGGTCGAAAAATCGACCAGCGTTCCGAGCATCTGCAGATAGGCGACCAGCGCATCCATTTCGGTCAATTTGGTCGGATCGCCGTCGAAATCGCCGACCTTTGCCTTCGGATACCGTGCCAGCAAAGCGCTGGTATCGGCATTCGGATCGGCCTGCGCCTTCAGATCGGCATTCGCCTCTGCGATCATCTCGTCAGTATAGGGAACACCGACGGTGCGGTTTGCCTTCAGATCCATGGAGACATCGGTCACTTCGAGCGTATTTTCCTTGAGGAAGGAATAGCTCGGCATCACCGATTCCGGCACGACGTCGCGCGGTTCGATGAGATGCTGTACGTGCCACTCGTTCGAATAACGATCGCCGACGCGTGCCAGATCCGGCCCGGTTCGCTTCGAGCCCCACTGGAACGGATGGTCGTACATCGATTCCGCCGCAAGGCTGTAATGACCGTACCGCTCCACCTCGTCGCGGAACGGGCGGATCATCTGGCTATGACAGACGTAGCAGCCCTCGCGGATGTAGATGTTGCGGCCGGCGAGCTCCAGCGGCGTATAGGGCCGCATCCCGTCGACTTTCTCGATGGTGTTTTCGAGATAGAAGAGCGGTGCGATTTCCACGATACCGCCGATGGAAACGACAAGTAGTGATCCGACGAGAAGGAGCGTGGCATTTCGCTCGATGAATTTGTGTTTATCGAGAAGAGACATGCTGTCAGCTCCTTATTCGGCCGGCTGCAGACCGGCGGGGGCGACACCGGGGGTGCGTTCCTGCCGTTCGTGACCGAGAATTGTCATTGTGACGTTGAATGCCATGAGCAGTGCGCCGGCGAGGAACATGAGGCCACCGAGGGCGCGCAGCAGGTAATAGGGGAACATGGCCGCGACAGTTTCCGCGAAGGAATAGACGAGGAAGCCCTGGTCATCATACTCGCGCCACATCAGGCCCTGCTGGATACCGGCAACCCACATGACGGCGGCATAGAGAACGATGCCGAGCGTTGCGAGCCAGAAGTGCCAGTTGACCAGCTGCAGGCTGTAGAGCCGCTTGCGGTTCCATAGTTTTGGCACGAGGAAATAGACCGCGCCGAAGGTGATCATGCCGTTCCAGCCGAGTGCGCCGGAGTGGACGTGACCAATGGTCCAGTCGGTATAGTGGCTGAGCGAGTTGACGGCCTTGACCGACATCATCGGGCCTTCGAAGGTCGCCATACCGTAAAAGGCGACGGCCATGACCATCATGCGGACGATCGGGTCAGTACGGATACGGTCCCAGGCGCCGGAAAGCGTCATCAGGCCGTTAATCATGCCACCCCAGGACGGCATCCACAACATGATGGAGAAGACCATGCCGAGCGTCTGCGCCCAGTCGGGCAACGCTGTGTAATGCAGGTGGTGCGGGCCTGCCCAGATATACATGAAGATCAGGGCCCAGAAGTGGATGATCGACAGGCGGTAGGAATAGACCGGACGGTTCACCTGCTTCGGGATAAAGTAGTACATCATGCCGAGGAAGCCGGCCGTCAGGAAGAAGCCGACCGCGTTATGGCCGTACCACCACTGGGTCAGGGCATCCTGCACGCCGGAGAAGGCCGAATAGCTCTTGATGCCCAGGAAAGAGACCGGCATCGCCAGATTGTTGACGATGTGCAGCATGGCAATCGTGACGATGAAGGCCAGATAGAACCAGTTCGCCACATAGATATGCGGCTCCTTGCGCATGAAGATCGTGCCGAGGAAGACGACGAGATAGGCGACCCAGACGATGGTCAGCCAGATATCGACATACCATTCCGGCTCCGCATATTCCTTGCCCTGGGTGATACCGAGCAGATAGCCGGTTGCCGCCATGACGATGAAAAGCTGGTAGCCCCAGAACACGAACCATCCGAGATTGCCGCCAAACAGGCGGGCCCGACAGGTGCGCTGGACAACGTAGAATGATGTGGCGATCAGGGCGTTGCCGCCGAAGGCGAAGATGACGGCTGAAGTATGCAGCGGGCGCGTGCGACCGAAATTGAGCCATGGCTCAATGTTCAGATCAGGGAAAGCCAGTTGCAGGGCAACGACAACGCCGACCAGGAAGCCGACGACACCCCAGAAAACAGTGGCGATCGTGCCGTATTTGATGACTTCGTCGAAATATTCCGACTTTGCCGGGACGGCTCGTGGTGCACCTGCGGGTGCGAAAGAGACGCGGCGCAGCATGACGATGCTGCTGATGCAGAGTGTCAGGAACAGCACCCACATATGGGCGGCAAACAGACTGTCATGCGCGTAAGCCGCGCCAAGCAGCGCCAGGAATGTCCCGATTACCAGCGCTGCAGTTTCCAAAGGGTAGTTCATTGTTGGTATCCCCCAACGGCGTGATTGGCCGTCGCGAGGGTGGCTAAACAACGATTCCGAACGAATCCCCCCTGCCACTTTCCGTCGCGACCACCGCGACAGATGGCAGCAGGCCACGTCAAATGCCTTGATTTGAATCAACGCAAGTAAGCCGGGCATGATGGAACTTTGCGCGATCAACGGTCATGCAGCTTCCGGAGGTCAGACTTGAGACACGATATCGATCTGACGAATGCAGTTCTGTCTGCTCAGCCCGTCCGACAATACGATCAGGACGTCATCATGTCGTGGATCCGGCAGGCGCATGGGGAACAACTCGCGCTTTGCGTCGAACTTGAAGAAATCGCCGACTCGCTGCCTGCGAGCATCAACAAACAGAAGTGCATCTATGCCGCCAAGGCACTCTGTCCGCTGATCCGCAGCATCCACCATTACGAAGAGAGCGTTCTGTTTCCCCATATTGCACGACAGCACGCCCATTCTGGACCGATGCTGGCAACGCTTTCACGGCTCAAATTCGAACATCTCGAGGATGAAGGCTATGCGGAGGAACTGACGGAAGCGCTCTTGCGCCTTGGCTCAGGCGAACCTGTCAATGACGAAGCAGTAGGATATATGTTGCGCGGCTTCTTTGAGGGCGTAAGGCGGCATATCGCCTTCGAAAAGGCCTATCTGCTACACGACTACCTGCCGTTCAGCCCGATATCTGAGTAACGACCGGTCAGTCGGCACGTCGCCGCCGGCGATCTTCCTTCTCCTGCATCACCACCAGCGCTCCGATCAATGTTCCCGATCTGCTTATCGGCGACATGCGGCAATGAATGACGACTGTGCGGCCCTCAAGCTTGTCAGCATAGGTCAAGGTCAGGCTCTCGCCTGCAAAACAACGATCAAGGCTGGGCTGCAGATCATGACGGAAATGATGCAGTCCGACAAATTCGGCGAAATGGCGGCCAATGAGAGTATCGCGCGGCACATCCATTCGCTGCGCATTGGTTTCGTTACTATAAAAGATGCGATAACCGGGCGCGACAACCATGACCCGTTCCGGCAGGCTATTCAGCAGCGCATCATCGAGATAACCGTCGGCGATGGCCTGCGGGATATCGACGGGCTGGGCCGGATCTTCGGTGGTTTTCGTTTTGGAAGGCAGATGCTGGTCGGTTATCAGATAACGCTCGACCAGCATCTGCAGCAGGTGGCCATTGCGCCTGACGCAGCCACCATCATCGGCTTCCTCATTCAACAGATCGAGTGCGAATCGGAACTGCACGCCAATCGCCGACTGATCGCGCCCCTGGCTTCCAAGTATAGCCTTGACGAGCGGATCAATTTCCCGGTCGATCCGAGAAACCGCATCGTCGTCTTCCTGCTCGACCGCCTGGCGAAGATCAGAATATTTCGCCCAGAACAGATCAATCAATGCCTTCAAAATCGACCCCTCTCAAAACAACGCGAGAAGTGGCGCCTTCTACTGATGCGAGCCTACCCTGCATAAGATATGATTATAATTAATCATTTCGTCTAGTGCGGCCCCCAATAATGCCCCACAAAATACCATAGGATCACAAGTTATCGAAGGCAGATCAGCGCTCGACTGTTCCTTTGATGTTCCAGCGATCATGATACCACAGCCATTGTTCGGGATATTCGCGAACCCAGGTCTCCACCTTGTCGTTCAACACCTGAGCCGTACCCTGAACATCAAGGTTGCCCTTTTCATCGCGCGGCAGATCGATTCTCGGTTCGATCTCAAGGCGGAAGCGATTGTCGGGAAGGCGGATGCAGCGGGCCGGGTAGACCTCCGCATCGAACTGACGGACCAGTTTGGCCAGAAGCGGATTGGTTTTGACCGGCTGCCCGAAGAAAGAGGTCGACAGGCCCTTCTTGAATTTCTGGTCGACCAGAACGCCTACTCCGCCGCCGGCCTCGAGGCGGCGGGCAAGCGCGAAGGACGATCCCGCATGCGAGGGGACGAGACTTCCCATCCGGGCCGCACGGAAGGAAAAGACCTTGTCGGCAATGTAAGGGTTGTTCGGCGGACGGAACAGCACCATGACCTCAAGACCGAATGCCTTTCCAGCAACAGGCAGCAGTTCGAAATTGCCGGTATGCGCGGTAAAGACGATAAAAGGCCGCGGATTATCGCGTAGATCGAGGAAAATCGGTATGCCCGAAACTTCTACCCTGCCCGCTTCCGTCTTTTCCGGATCGAAATCGAAAAGCCGGTCGAGGAACACATATTCGGCAGCCATGCGCCCCATATGTCCCCAGCTGGCGACCGCGATCTCTTGGAGATCATTCTCCGACTTTTCCGGGAAAGCGTTGCGCAGATTGGTCATCATCAGCTTGTGACGCCACAGCTTCGGACCAACGAAACGCGCAACGCGATCGGCAAAACGTATGGCGGGGTCCGCCGGCAATACCTTCAACAGGTTGAGCAAGCCAAAGGTCGCCTGCGCCACCAGCCACTGCCGGAAATGCATGAGCGCCAGAACGATGCGGGTGATGACCATCTTCATGGCCGATCAATCCATGCGCAGGACGATCTTGCCGAAGATCTGGCGACCTTCCATCCGCTCGAGCGCGCGGTCGATCTCGTCGAGGGTGACTTCGGTGTCGATCACCGGATGAACGATGCCCTGCGCCATCTTCTGCATGGCGTCGGCCATGTTTTCCATGCGGCAGCCGAAGGAGCCGAGGAGCTTGAGCTGCTGTTGGAAGAGCATCATCAGGTTGACGTCGGTCGAGACGCCAGAAGTCGAGCCGCAGGTGACCAATCGGCCGCCGCGCTTCAGGCAGAACATCGAGGCGGCGAATGTATCCTTGCCGACATGTTCGAAGACGACATCAACGCCCTTCTTCTTCGTCAGCTTGCGCACGACGCCTTCGAAGCGGTCCGTGCGGTAGTTGATGACGTGATCGGCACCAAGCGCCTTGGCCTTTTCGATCTTATCGTCGGAACCGACCGTGGTGATCACGGTGCAGCCGATCTTCTTGGCGAGCTGGATGGCCGCCGAGCCGATGCCTGAGCCGCCGGCATGAACGAGAATGGTTTCGCCCGGCTGCAGTTTTGCATTGTCGAACAGCATGTGCTCGACCGTGCCAAAGGTGACCGGAGCAAGAGCGGCTGCAACCGCATCGACGCCCGGAGGAGCCGGCACCAGCTGGCGGGCCGGAATGTTCGCCTTTTCCTGGGCAAAACCGTCGAGGTGGAAGCCGTGGACGCCCGAGACGTGCTCGCAGAGATTGTCTCGTTTTTCGCGACAGGGCTTGCAGAGACCGCAGGTGCGGGCGCCGTAGATCGACACAAGCTGGCCGGGAAGGACGTTGGAAACGCCCGGGCCGATGGCTTCTACGACGCCGGAGGCTTCGGCGCCGATCGTCAGCGGCATCTTGCGCTTGGCGAATGCCATGCCGCGCCAGCCCCAGACGTCGATGTGATTCAAGGCGACGGCCTTGACGCGCAGCGTCACCTCACCGGGACCCGGGGCATCCGGCTCGGGAATATCGACGGCTTCGAGCTTGCGGTCATCGATCAGTTGCAGCGCGCGCATGTTCTTCTTTTCCTTCCGGATGCATGAGGCGGGCGCCGACGTTCAAAAATGCGTCATGCCCGGGCATGTCCCGAGCATCTGCCAACACTCAATTTCACGTATCAACGTCAATAGATCCTCGGGACAAGCCCGAGGATGACGTCCTTTTTCTGTGGCGCAGGCCTTAGACCGGTTCCAGCGTCATGACAAGGCTGGCGTTCTGGCCGCCAAAGCCGAAGGAGTTGGACAGAACCGCCTTGGGCGAGCCGTCCCGCTTCACATTCGGCACCACATCGAGCTCGATCGTCGGATCGGGATTGGTGTAGTTGATGGTCGGCGGCAGCGTGCCGGTCAGCATGGTCTGGATCGAGAATACGGCCTCCACGGCACCTGCCGCAGTCAGCGTATGGCCGATCATCGACTTGTTCGACGAAGCCGGGATGTTCTTCATGCGGTCACCGAAGACGGCGAGCATGGAGCCATATTCCATCTTGTCGTTTTCGGGCGTCGAGGTGCCATGGGCGTTGATATAACCAATACCGCTTTCATCCATGCCCGCGTCTTCGAGTGCGGCGCGAATGGTGGCGATTGCCGGGCCGCCATCCGGCGAGGACCGGGTACGGTGGAAATGATCCGCCTTTTCGCCAAGACCCTTGATGATGCCGAGCACGGTTGCGCCACGCGCAAGCGCGGATTCGACCGATTCAAGTACCAGTGTCGCAGCACCTTCGGCGATGACGAAACCGTCGCGATCCTTGCTGAACGGTTTTGATGCCTTTTCCGGCGGGTCGTTTTGCGTCGACAGGGCCGAAAGCAACGAGAAGCGCACCAGCGCCTCGACGCTGACGGAGCCGTCAGTGGCGGCAACAAGCGCCCGGTCGGTGCGACCCTGGCGGATTGCCTCGACACCAAGCTGGATTGCCGTTGCGCCAGATGCACAGGCGGTCGACAGCGTTACGGGCAGACCACGCGTGCCGAACATGTCGGCAAGGCGCTCGGAAATCGAGCCGAACTGAACGGCTTCGAGGAAGACCGGATCTGGACGTTCGCGCATGGCAGTCAAGAAGCGATCATAGGCATCGCCCTCGGTCTTCGACGGCGGCGAACGATCGGCAAGCGCAAAACGGTCATGCCATTCGGGCTCGACGGGCGGCGCGGCGAGGAAGAGCGGGCCTTCGAAATCACCCGAAAGACCGGCCTGCGCCAGCGCTTCCCTTGTCGTTTCGCGGGCGAAAGCGAAAGAACGTTCGACGGAATTGTTGGCAGGAACGGCGATAAAATCAACCGTGCCACTGATGCGGGTCGACAGACCATCGGTCGGGAACCGTGTGATCTTGTGGATTCCCGAAGTACCGGAGGTCAGCGCCGACCAGTTATCAGCAAGCCCCTGACCGAGCGAGGTGATGACACCCATGCCGGTAACGGCTACGAGCGGGCGGCCGAGGTGGTCGGTGAAGCGGTTGTCACTCATCGTCTACTCCTTCACGCGTTCGCCGAGAGGACGGCAACGCCCTCACCGCGCGTGTAACCCACCGTTGTCACCACGGCGTGATTTGCCGGCTTGGACATTGGCTTTTCGTGGTCCGTATCAAAGACTGGGACAAGGCTCTTGCCGTCGAGCGAGAGGGCCGCAAGGATCAGGCCGAGCGGGAACTGGGCTTCCAGCGCGTGACCGGTGACACCACCGAAACCACGGATCGCAGCGCCGTCGAATTCCTTTTCCAGCACGATCTTTTCGCGGGCTGCCAGATCCACAAGGCCGCTTGCGCCGGAAAACACCACCGTGTCGTCGCGCTTGAGGCCGGAGGCGGAGGCTGCGAGACGCGACAGGCGTGTTTCCAGCTTGCCTTCGTCGCGGTTGCCGCGATCACCTTCGACCGCATCGATGACGGCATAGATATGGGCGCCGCGGCTTTCGGCACGGGCGCGGGATTCCAGCACCAGGAATGCGCCAACCGACCCAGTAATCATTCCGCCGCCATTGTCACCCGAACGCGACCAAAGCGGTTGCCATTCGCCTGTCGCATGGGCACGGATACCCTCGACGAGGAGCAAAATGTCGGCGCGCTCGGCGATGAAGGCGCCGCCGACGAGGCTGTGGCTCGACTGGCCTGCCTTGATACGATGAAACGCCGTCTCGACAGCCGAAATGCCGGCAGCCTCTTCACCCATGAAGGTGCGCGAGGAACCGGTGACCTTGTGGACGATCGAAATATTGCCGGCCATCAGATTGGAGAGTTGCGCGAGGAAGAGCGTCGGCCGCAGTTCCGTCGTCAGCTTCTCGTTCAGCAGAATGTCGCGGTCGTTGCGCTTCAAGGCTTCATCGACGATCAGCGAATCGACCTTGATGTCGCGCTCACCGCCACCGGCGGCGACAATCATGTCCATCGAGGCGCATGCTTCGGCATCTTCTTTGAGACCGGCGTCATCAAGCGCCAGACCGGCGGCAAAGACGCCGAGCCGCTGCCAGTTTTCCATCTGGCGCTGGTCGCGTTTGACGATCTGGGCGGACCAGTCGATTTCCGGAAGCGGATGGACCGGATAAGGCGCGAAGCGCTCGGTTTCCACGGTCGGCTTGCCGGTGGTGACCGCAGACAGGAGCGCGACATGCGCATCCTTGCCGACGCCCTGGCCGGTGACAATGCCAATACCGGTGATCACAACATCATTGTCAGACTTCATCTCTGTCCTCTTTCGCGGACTTGCAGCTTTTGCCGCGCCTTCAAAGCAAACCGCGACCCATCAGGATCGCGGTTCAAGCTTCTGTTTCATTCCATGCCGTGGCCACAAGGCCGCCGCGCGTTTCCGCGCAACAGTCTTCACCTGCCGGCATTCATCGCCGCGACCAGACCGACTTCTTCTGCACGCTTGCGCACGATCGGCGCCAGCGGGATTTCGGAAAAGGGCATGGTGCGCAGCTTCAGCTGAGCGTCGCAGACCTTTTTGCCGCCGGACGAAATCTTCGCCTTGGTGACAGCATAGCCAGAACCTTCGTGTTCGAGATACGCTTCGATATCGAGCACGGCTTCGGGCTCGACGAAAGCGCGCATCTTGGCGCCGTCAACGGACATCAGGAACGGCATGGCGGCAAAATCGGTGGCGGCAAGCACGAGCATGCCCGACGCCTGCGCCATGGTTTCGATGAGAAGGACGCCCGGCACGAGAGGCATGCCGGGGAAGTGACCTTCGAACACGGGGCTTTTCGCCGGCACGGTAGACCGCGCCGTCAGCGTCTTTCCTTCGAGATCGAGCGTTTCCACCCGATCGATCATCTGGAAATATTCAAGCAGCATCTGGTTTACGGCAGGACCTTAGCCCTTGGCCGCCTTCAGCTCGTCGATCTTGGCGCAGAGGTTTTTCAGAACGAAATACTCTTCGGTCGAAACCTTGCCTTCATTGACTTCCTGGGTCCACTGCTCGAGCGGAATCTTGATGCCGAATTCCTTGTCGATCGCAAACACGATATCGAGGAAGTCAAGGCTATCAATGCCGAGATCGTCGATCGTGTGGCTTTCCGGGGTGATGGTTTCCCGGTCGATTTCGCTGGTTTCAGCAATGATGTCGGCAACTTTGTCGAATGTAGCAGTCACGCCCATGTCCTTTGAGAATAGGTAATTCGTAGCTCCACATAGGGAAAATGGTTCCAAATGCCAATGGCTTCGTTTTTTCGGACGCAAAATTTGCACCGAAACTGTTGCCTAAACAGCAATCGTTGACACCGCAATCATGAAGGCTTGCGACTTATACCGCAATAGAGTGCCTGCCACGCCCGCTCTCAAGATAACGATCGAAGACCGCGGCGATCGTCCGGGTAAACGGCCGCCCCTCCGGCGTAATCGTGAAGGAGGCGTTGCCGACGCGACAGATGTCATCCGGATTGCTGCGGGCAAAAGCGCGGGCCTCGGAAATCAACGCATGAGCGCCGGCCGGAAAATTGGCGAGCAAGGGCATGAAATCGAAGCCGAAATCGCACATCAGCCGCTCGATGACATAGGCGCGCATACGATCATCTTCAGACAATTCCACGCCCCGGACTGCCGCCATCCCCTCGACTTCGACCATGCGCTGATACTCCCCGGTAGCCGGCATATTCTGCACATATCCCTGCGGCAACTGACTGATGGAAGACGCGCCGAGACCTATCAACGCATCAGCGCTATCGGTCGTGTAGCCTTGAAAGTTGCGCCGCAGCCGGCCTGTCCTTGCCGCAACGGCCATCGAATCAGACGGCTTTGCGAAATGATCGATACCGATCTCCTGGTAACCCGCTTCAATAAGAAGCCGACTGGCAAAATTGCTCTGACGGAAGCGTTCGCCGATATCCGGCAATGCGGATTCGGGTATCATCGTCTGATGTTTCTTCATCCACGGAACGTGAGCATAGCCGAAAAGCGCCACGCGATCGGGCGAAAGGGACAAGATGTCGGAAAGCGTGCGCCCGACGCCTTCCAGCGTCTGATGCGGAAGCCCGTAGAGCACATCACAATTGACCGAACCGACGCCACGTGCACGGACGGCATCAACGACGGACTTGGTCTGTTCGAAGGTCTGGATGCGATTGATCGCCTTTTGGACGGTCGGATCGAAATCCTGAACGCCGAGACTTGCGCGCGTCAAACCAATCGCCGCCAGCGCATCATAACGAGCTTCGTCCAGATCGTTCGGATCCATTTCGACGCTGATTTCGGCATCGGCGGCGACATTGAATGATGCCCGCAGACAGGCCATCAGATCGGTCATGTCCTCAGGCTTCAGCATTGTCGGCGATCCGCCGCCGAAATGTATGGCCGTGACCTTTGCACCTTTCGGCACTTTTGCGCCGACAGCAGCGATCTCCAAGCGGAGTGCGGCGAGATAGGTTGTTATCGGATCATAGCGGAGCGTCTGCTTGGTATGGCAGGCGCAGAACCAACAGAGCCGATCGCAATAGGGGATGTGAAGATAGAGCGACAGATTGTTGCCGGTATCCAGTTTGGACAGCCACTGCGAATAGATGTCGCAATTTACACCAGTGTGAAAATGCGGCGCAGTCGGATAGCTAGTGTATCGCGGCACAGAGCCTGAATATTTCGCAAGCAATCTTTCGCTCATCGCACACCTCTTCTCATGTGCCTCAAGAGCTACCTGCGGAATATTTTAGCGACTTTGACTTGGATCAAGCATGAGAAGGGCAACTGAACCAAGTTCGGACCATCGATCGCCGCCTGCAGCGCCGCACCTTTCGTCAGGTGAATGAGGAATGCTGTAGCTTTTGAGCAGCGTATCAGGTTTGCGAAAATCAATTCCGATTTTCGGGCCAGGTGTGCCGGCGTGGGGGAATGGGAATGGATGCGCAGCTAAAGATTCTGGACATTCACGAGGTGCCGCTGGTGTGTCGCGCCTGCGACGCCCGTCATAGCGGTATCTGTTCGACGCTCACCCCGCTTCAACTCACTGAGCTGAACAAGCATTCGCAACGCAGGGCGGTAGAATCTGGTACGGAGCTTATCGGCCAGGGCCAGCAGGTTCATTCCTATTCGAATATACTCAGGGGCGTCATAAAGCTGTCGAAGATCATGGCGGACGGACGCCAGCAGATCGTCGGCCTGCAATTTGCGCCGGATTTCATGGGCCGGCCGTTTCTCGGCGAAAGCCTGATGGCAGCAGAAGCGGCAACAGATGCCGAACTTTGCGTGTTGCCGCGAAAAATTCTCGAACGAATGATCTCCGAATCATCGGAACTCGGCAGTCGTCTTCACAACCAGGCACTGACGGAACTGGACGAAGCGCGGGACTGGATGCTGACGCTGGGGCGCAAATCCGCCCGCGAGAAAGTCGCAAGCCTTCTGGTTCTGGTCGCAGCACATGCCGACCCCGACCGGCTTGGTGCCTGCGCCTTCGAACTGCCGCTGTCGCGCGCAGATATCGCAGACTTTCTCGGATTGACGATCGAAACGGTCAGCCGCCAGATGACCAAGTTGCGCAAAGACGGCCTCATTCACATAGAAAACAACCGGCAGGTTTATGTGCCGGATCTCGACAAGCTGGCCGTGACCGCGGGCGGCGACTGACCGCCCGCACACACCACGGTTACGGCGTACGTCCTTCGACGAGTACAGCGCGGATTGCTTCGAGTATCGCATCCGGCTGAATGCCGGTGCAAACGAGCTGGCTCGGCACGCCGTCCCAGGCGCTGCCGACATATTTGCGGCCGTGATCCGGTGCCTGGATAGTCTTTCCATCCGCAAGGCCGCCACAAACGACACGAACCGGACCGGTGCGAACTTCAAAGAGATGCGGCTCGGTGAGATAAACGCAGGCGCAGCTGTCGTGCAACGCCATGCCGTCGAGACCGACGCGCTGGCGATAAAAATCGATGTAATATTGCGACAGGTCGGAAAGGAGCCTGAGCTCCGAAGGCCCGGCCTCGACCATTTTCGCCAGATAATCCGATGACATGGTTGTTTTCAGGGTCACGTCGAGACCGATAATCGTGACTTTCCAGGATGCGGTGAAGACGACATCCGCGGCTTCGGGATCGCCGTGGATATTGGCCTCGCCCGCCGGAGTGACATTGCCGTTAACGTCGAAAGCGCCGCCCATGATCACCACGTCCTTGACGAGGGCCGCGATTTCCGGATCGGCCTTCAGGGCGAGCGCCAGGTTGGTCATGCGACCGACGGCGACCAGCGTGACATTGCCGGGATCGGCTCTCACCGTATCGATGATGAACTGCGCCGCCGAACGCTCGTCAATCGGATTGTCGACGTCCAGCGGCACGCCAATATTGCCAAGCCCGTCCTCGCCATGAACGACCGGTGCGAAATGTGCGGCATCGCGGCCATCGTCATAGGCCCGCCCGGCCCCCTTGGCGATGGGCGCTTCGATCTTCCACTGCTGATGCAGGTACTGTGCGTTTCGGGTCGTGATCTCGATCGGAGCATTGCCGAACACTGTCGTGACACCGACGAGATCTATGCCCGGATGGCGGTGCAGATAGAGGAGTGCCATGGCATCGTCCACGCCGGGATCGGTGTCGAATATCACTTTGAGCATGCGAGCTTATCCAGTCTTTCAATCGAATGCGAAGCCGCGCACCATAACGGCATTCGGATCAGGCGCAATCCCGAGGGCATAAGGCAGAACGCCATCAAGGCAGAGAGGGCTTGTCGGACCGGCCGTTCCATGGAAGAAGGCGGCACCTTCCTGAAATTGCCCTCCTCCGAGCCTGATCCCGTGCCCGATATCGCATTCGAACTTCTGTTCCTCCTGTTTCTTGCCGCCGTTTTCGCCGGCTTCGTCGATTCGATCGCTGGCGGCGGCGGGCTGATCACCATTCCCGTCCTGCTGATCGCCGGCATACCGCCGCTGGAGGCGATCGCGACCAACAAGCTGCAAGGCCAGTTCGGCGCGGCGTCGGCAACGATTGCCTATGCGCGCAAGGGACATATCAACCTGCGTAACCAGTTGCCCATGGCGCTGATGGCAGCCGCGGGCGGCGCTGTGGGGGCAGTGCTTGCTTCGGTTGTTCCGGCTTCGGCGCTGGCCGCCGCCATCCCTTTCCTGCTGATTGCAATCGCGCTGTTCTTCGCCTTCAAGCCCAGCCTGTCGGACACGGATGGGCGGCGGCGGGTGACACCGTTCGTTTTCGGCCTGACCGCCGTGCCGCTCGTCGGGCTTTATGACGGCCTGTTCGGGCCGGGCGCGGGCTCGTTCTATATGCTCGGCTTCGTGCTTCTCGCAGGCTTCGGCATGCTGAAAGCGACGGCACACACCAAGCTCATCAATTTCGGCTCGAATTTCGGCTCGTTCCTGGTCTTCGTCGCGACAGGATCGATCCTGTGGAAAGTCGGCTTGCTGATGGGGGTCGGCCAGTTTATCGGCGCGCAGATCGGTTCGGGACTGGCGATGAAAAAGGGCGCGAAGATCATCAAGCCGCTGCTGGTGCTGTCATGTCTTGTGCTGGCGACAAAACTTCTTGCGGACCCGAACCACCCTGCCCGGCTCTGGCTCGGCTGGTGAGAGGAAGATTACCCCTTCATACGAAGGGGCAACCCAGCGGCCACGAAGAACACTTCGTCAACCGAGGCGGCAATCTGCTGGTGCAGGCGCCCGGCGTGATCGCGGAATTCACGCGCCATCCTGTTCTCCGGCACGATCCCTAGACCGACTTCGTTCGAGACAAGAATGATCCGGGCGTCGAGGCTGGAGAGTTGTGCGGCGAGTTCGGCGCAGCGCATCGGAATATCTTCGCCCGCCATCATCAGATTGGTGACCCAGAGCGTCAGGCAATCGACAAGCACTACGCGTCCCGGCCTGTCGATTGCGCCAAGCGTATGGGAAAGTTCAACCGGCTCTTCATGAGTCACCCAGGATGGCCCACGATCCTCCTGATGGCGGCCAATCCGCTCGCGCATCTCGTCGTCATAGGCGCGGCCGGTTGCTATATAATGGCGCTCCAGGCCTGTCGCCTCAGCCAGGCGTTCGGAAAAGGCCGATTTCCCGGAGCGGGCGCCGCCGAGCACAAGAGCTGTTTTGCCGGATAGGATCATGGAGGAAGGTCGCATAGAGGCCAGACGAAACCGGACGATTCGTAGATGTCAGAGGCGTCCGGTCCGTGTTCGGGTTTGTCTGGATTCGTATTGCACTCAGATCGTCGGACATGCGGAGCTTGAAGTCAACAGGTCCCGCAAATCCGAACCGGATTGCCGCCTGCCTGCGCATTTGGACGCACTATTCATTTTGCGACATCGCGTGACGAATTACAGAGGGGCGTCGTGGGTTTGTGAGGCGTATTGGATCGACAAAACATAAGGCGTCGCGACGAGATCGCAGCCACTGAGGAAACACCCAAATGCTCTACGTGTTCAAAAACAGCAATGGCCTGCAGATCGCCTGGAATTCCGAACCCCCCAAGGCATTCCGTCAAACGCGCCCGTCGGACACCGCACGCCGCATGTCGCTGTTCGGCTTCATCAGAACATCCAATTCCGGCTGAAGCCGGCACTGCCGATATTCCGGGCTTTCCGGCACATCACGCTGACGATCGGCAGATCGATGGATCACAAAGTCGCCTTGATGCCACCTAGGAGAGCATCCTTGCTGCATCACAGCTCTGAAATATTTTAGAATGATGAACTAGCCTGAGGCCTATAAAGAGGCAGCCGGTACGCATTACCAAAATTCCGGCGCCACTGGCGGAGCTCTTGTCCGCGTCACGAAATTTAGCGACACTTCCTTACCGGATGGTTATTGAGGAGTGCGATAAGCAAACAATATTCACTGGTCACACGTTTTTTCGGTGCACCGCATTTTTTTCTGAAATTTTTTCGCGCCGCTAATCGGCTACAAAAGGTCAAATCTCGGGCGTGACTTTATCGCCATTTATGATCGCGCCGAAGTTGCGCCTATACGGACAGCGCAGATAGGCGGCAATTGATCGTTTTTAGGCCTTCCAAGCAGCACAAATCACGTTCTTCCAAGGAGTTACGAGAAACTCTCGGATAAGCAACGCTGACAGCTGCTGTTGATTTATTTGATTTAAGCCGTACGCTGCCTGCGCTGACAGAAAAATGCGCCCTATCTGTGGCTGTTGCCAGGTAGCAAAAAGACGCATGGGGACAGCGACCATTGAGAGGGTGCGGCCTCGTCGCTCCCAGGCGCTTTCATCACGGATTTCGGTAACACCGGCTCCACGTATCGATTGTCAACACCAAGACTGGGAGGTCTTACGATGAAAAAACTCCTCGCTTCCACCGTCTTCGCAGCCGGTCTTTATGGGTTTGCCGGGGCAGCCTATGCCGACTGCGGCTCAGTCTCTATTGCTGAAATGAACTGGGCTTCGGCCGGCGTTGCCGCGAATGTCGACAAGATCATCCTCGAAGAAGGTTATGGCTGCAGCGTTGAACTCGTTACCGGCGACACGATGCCAACCTTTACCTCGATGAACGAGAAATCGCAGCCCGACATGGCACCCGAGTTCTGGGTCAATGCCGTGCGCACCCCGCTCGATGCGGCGGTCAAGGAAGGCAGATTGATCGAGGCCGCCGAAATCCTTGCCGATGGTGCCGTCGAAGGCTGGTGGATCCCGAAATTCCTGGCTGACGCCCATCCGGACATCAAGACCGTCGAACAGGCGCTCAAATATCCGGAACTCTTCCCTGCCCCGGAAGATCCGTCCAAGGGCGCAGTGACCAACTGCCCGTCCGGCTGGAACTGCCAGGTTTCGACGGCCAATCTATATCGCGCCCTCGGCGCCAAGGATAAGGGCTTCGATCTGGTCGATACCGGGTCGGCTGCGGGCCTCGACGGCTCGATTGCCAGCGCTTTCGAGAAAAAGACCGGCTGGCTGGGCTATTACTGGGCACCGACCGCCATTCTCGGCAAGTATGAGATGGTGAAACTATCCTTCGATGTGCCGCACGACAAGGCAAACTGGGACGCCTGCACCGCGGTTCCGGACTGCGCCGATCCGAAGGTCAATTCCTATCCGACATCGCAGGCCTTCACAGTCGTGACCAAGCAGTTCGCCGACAAGGCGGGTGTTGCGATGGACTATATCAAGGCCCGAAAGTGGACCAATGCGACGGTCAACGGCATTCTCGCCTGGCAGACTGACAACCAGGGCACCAATGCGGACGCAGCCAAGCATTTTCTGGAGACCCAGCCGGACGTCTGGACCAAGTGGGTTTCACCGGAGATCGCCGAAAAGGTGAAGGCATCGCTTTGATGCGGACAAGGGAGGCGGCGGATTGCTGCCGCCTCTCCTCCGGATGACCTCACAGAAGCGCGCAGCATAAGATCCCTTATGGGCGTGCGACGCGCCAAGTCGTCCGCGATGATTGCCAGCCCGAGCATGAAGCGATGCCGGGAAGCCATGCTGGTAAGATGCAAACAGGCACAACAAGGGGAAGAGCATGGCAATCTGCGAGTTCCTGCCACGAGCCTTCTGTCGGTTCCCGGCCATCAGCGACAGTTATATTCGCCAGGCACGCCAAGTCATCGATGACGGTTTCAGAGGCCTCGTGCGGGAATACGGATATATAATCGATGCGCTGAAAGCTCCGCTTCAGTGGTTCCTGAACTATCTCGAGAGACTGTTCACCACCTCGCCCTGGACGGTCGTTCTGATCGTCATGCTGGTGGTCGTCTATTTTGGCAGCCGAAGCATCCGCATAACCGTCGGCACTGCGATCGGGATGCTGCTCATCGGCCTTGTGGGACTGTGGGAAGACACGATGACGACGCTTGCCATCGTGACCGTGTCGACATTGATTGCCATCATCATCGGCCTGCCGATCGGCATCCTGATGGCGCGATCGGAACGCGTGCAGGGCGTGATAAATCCCATTCTGGACGTGATGCAGACGATGCCCAGCTTCGTCTATCTCATCCCGGTGGTTGTTATTTTCGGTATCGGCAAGGTACCGGGACTGATCGCGGTCGTCATTTATGCCGTGCCGCCAATGATCCGCCTCACCAATCTCGGGATCAGGCTTGTCGACAAGGAGGTGTTGGAGGCGGCGGATGCTTTCGGGTCTTCTCGCGGCCAGAAACTCTGGAACGTGCAGATGCCGCTGGCGCTGCCGACAATCATGGCCGGCATCAACCAGACGATCATGATGTCGCTAGCCATGGTGGTCGTCGCCTCGATGGTCGGGGTCGGAGGGCTTGGCCGCAATACGCTGCAGGCGATCAACAATCAGTTTTTCACCTACGGCTTCCTCAACGGTTTTGCGCTTGTGGCGATCGCCATCATCTTCGATCGCACCAGCCAGGCCTTCGGCATGCGGCTTCAGCGTCATTCGGAGGTGGTGCATGGCTAGTCACGGCATAGAGATAAAGGGCCTCTACAAGATTTTCGGGGCAAATGCCCGACAGCATGTGGAGGCGGTGAGGAACGGCCTTTCCAAAGCGGAACTGAATGAACGCTACGGCCATGTTCTGGGGCTGAAGGACATCAACATTTCCATGCCGGCCGGTGGCATTACCGTTGTCATGGGACTTTCCGGCTCCGGAAAATCGACGTTGATCCGTCACATCAACCGGCTGATCGAACCGACATATGGCGAAGTCGTTTATGACGGTGTCAATGTCTGTGGCATGAACGAGCGGGACTTGCGTGAATTCCGTCGTCACAAGACGGCGATGGTATTTCAGAAATTTGCGCTTTTGCCACATCGTACAGTGATCGAGAACACCGTTTACGGGCTCGATATCCAGGGCGTTCCCCGCTCGGCAAGCCTGAAGAAAGGTCAATACTGGATCGAACGCGTGGGGTTGACCGGGTTCGAGAACCATTATCCGAACCAGCTGTCGGGCGGCATGCAGCAGCGCGTCGGCCTTGCCCGTGCACTGACCAACGATGCAGACATCCTGCTGATGGACGAAGCCTATTCGGCACTCGACCCCCTGATCCGCGTCGACATGCAGACCGTTCTTCTCGACCTGCAGGCAGAACTGAAGAAGACCGTGGTTTTCATTACTCACGATCTCGACGAGGCTTTGCGGCTCGGTGACAAAATCACCATCCTGCGCGATGGCCAGGTCGTGCAGCAGGGGACCGGCCAGGAAATCGTTTTGTCACCGGCCGATGACTACATCACCGCCTTCGTCAAGGAGGTGAACCGCGGCCGGGTGATCCAGGCGAAAACGGTGATGAAGCCGTTCGACGGACTGGCGGACGGGGTGCGCATAGAGGCGACCACCACGCTCGAAGCTGCCGCCAAGGCTATGACCGAGAGTGGCCAGACAAAGGCGACGATCATCGACGAAGCAGGAACGCCCACCGGCACGCTCGACCTGCAGACGATGATGGCGGCCATGGTGACACCCGCCGGTTCCGACACCTCCAAGATGGCGGCAGAGTGAAGACGGAAACAGAAGCGCCGGCGTCGCAGCCGGCGCATATCCTGTTGGTTGAAAGCATATAAAGAGATCCTTATATCTTACTTTCAGCTTCAGGAGGGCGCCATGCCGACAGCCAATCCATTGACCGCGCTCATTGCAGAAAAGGGCGTTCTGCTGGCGGATGGCGCAACCGGAACCAACCTGTTCGCAGCCGGGCTCGAAGCAGGCGAAGCGCCGGAACTCTGGAACGAGGCGCATCCGGACCGGATCACCAAGCTGCATCAGGATTTTGTCGATGCTGGCGCCGACATCATTCTCACGAACACATTTGGCGGCACTCGCCACAGGTTGAAGCTGCATCATGCGCAAGACCGGGTGCTTGAACTCAACAGGCGGGCAGCCGAGATCGCGCGCGCCGTGGCCGACAAGGCTGGTCGAAAGGTCATCGTTGCAGGTTCTGTCGGGCCGACCGGCGAGTTGCTGATCCCGCTCGGGGCTTTGTCCTATGAGGATGCGGTTCAGGCTTTTGCCGAACAGATGGAAGGATTGAAGGCCGGCGGTGTCGATGTCGCCTGGATCGAGACCATGTCGGCGGCGGACGAGATCCGTGCCGCGGCAGAAGCGGCGGTGAAAGTCGGCCTGCCGTACACCTATACCGGATCGTTCGACACGGCCGGCAAAACGATGATGGGGCTTAATCCCAGGGATATCCATGGTGTTGCCGCCGATGTCGGCAGCGGGCCGGAAGCAGTCGGCGCAAATTGCGGCGTCGGTGCGTCCGACATTCTTTCCTCGCTTCTCGACATGACCGATGCCAACCCGGATGCAATCACCATCGTCAAGGGCAATTGCGGCATTCCGGAGTTTCGCGGTTCTGAAATCCATTATTCCGGCACACCGCCGCTGATGGCGGAATATGCGCGGCTGGCGCGCGATGCGGGCGCAAAAATCATAGGCGGCTGCTGCGGTACCTCCTGCGAGCATCTTTCGGCAATGCGTGTAGCGCTGGACAATTATACGCCGCGCCCGCGCCCGACAATCGAAGAAATCGTCGACAAGATCGGCCCGCTCCGCAATAAGACGGCGAGCGAATCCGGTGGCGATTCCGGCCGGGAGCGCCGTCGTCGCCGGAGTTAAGGCAACGGGGACGAACAGAATGACCAGTGTATCGCCAATAGGCAGCCGCGAAACCGTCGCCGAAGGGCTGGCCAGCCTTTCCGAAGACAAACAGAGCTGGCTTAATCTTCTGATGGAAAATCCGGCCCAGGACGACCTGATCCTGGCTGGTCTGCATCTTTATCTCGATCAGGCTTCGGAGGCGCGTTTCCTTAATACGCTGAAGCTCGAAAAATGCGGTGAGTGGCTCGGCAACACAGCGCCGGACCGCCTGCAAATCCGTCTGTCGGAAGCAGGAAAATCCAGCCAGCATCCCGCCTATCTGGCCTTCAAGCAAGGCTTGACCCGCTCCGGTGGTCTGGAGCGGGCCTATCCCAAAGCGCCGGTCTGATCAGCGCGCTAAAGCACGTCGTGATGCTCAAGCTTCGCTTGCCGTGCTTTAGCTCTCTGTTTTTGCGCATGGCTTTATCCCGAAACCAGTGACCACTTTCGGGAGACATGCTGCAGGCCTATCGCTTTAGCGTCTCCGCGAGCCGGACCAGATCCAGGAAACCCGATCGATAACCGAACGGGTCTTCGCCTCGCGCGTTGCGGGCGATATCGAGGATCGAGCCGTAGGAATAGGCTTCAAGCGTCCCGGCGCCCCGCAATTTCTGCCCGAAGGCGGCAACTGCCGTTGCAAAGCGGACATCCTGCGGCGCCGCGTTGAAATCGCTGAAGGCATTTGCCTGTGTCACCGCGGTGGTGATGAGCCTGCTCGTGTCACCATCCGGTTGCTTGTAGCGAAGCTTGACGAAGGCGAGTTCGTCGGAAGCAGGCGTTTCGGAGGACGGTTTGCCATAGCGCAGCGGATCGTTGAGCACGGCCTCGCTGCCTTTCGGAGTGACCTCATAGATCGCCGTCACCGCATGGCCGGAGCCGATATCGCCGGCATCGACGCGGTCATTGTTGAAATCCTCCCGTTGCAAGGCACGCGTCTCGTAACCGATCAACCTGTATTCGGCGATCCGCGCGGGGTTGAACTCGACCTGGATTTTTACATCCTTGGCGATCGGGAAAAGCGTCGACCCCGCCTCCTCCACCAGCGCCTTTTGCGCCTCCGCCAGCGTGTCGATATAGGCGGCCGTGCCATTGCCATTCTGGGCAAGCGTCTGCATCAGGCTATCGTTGAGATTGCCTTCACCGAAGCCGAGCACCGACAGATAGATTCCATCGCGGCGGCGATCCTCGATCAGGCGCTTGAGATCGCCATCGCTCGATGCGCCGACATTGAAATCGCCATCGGTCGCCAGCATGACACGGTTGACACCGTCCTTGATGAAGGCCCGACGAGCCAGATCGTATGCCGCCTCGATGCCTTGCGCACCGGCGGTGGAGCCGCCCGGCTGCAGCGTGTCGATGGCGTTCAGGATTGTGTCACGTTCGCTCGAGGAAGTGGGTTCGAGCACCGTGCCTGCGGAACCGGCATAGGTAACGATCGATACCTTATCCTCGGGCCGCAGCTTGCCGAGCAAAAGACGGAAGGCGCTTTTCAACAGCGGCAGCTTGTCCGGCGCATTCATCGAGCCGGAAACATCGATCAGAAACACGAGATTGGCGGGCGGCGCGGATGACGGCGCGATATCGTAGCCTTTGATCGCGACGCTCATCAGCTGCGTGCCGGCATTCCAGGGCGTCGGCGTCACCGTGACGGTGGTGCGGAACGGCGTGTCGGCCGATTGCGGGCGCGGCCATTCATAGGGGAAATAGTTGACCATCTCCTCGACGCGAACGCTGTCGGGATCGGGCAGCCTCCCCTGCATCAGCGCCCGACGGACGAGCGAATAAGAGGCGGTGTCGACATCGACGGAAAAGGTCGAGACCGGGTCGGTCGCGACGCTCTTGACCGGATTTAAGTCGGCATTGGCAAAACGGTCGCCCGCCTGATGTGATTGAAATGCGGCGGGATCAGAACCTGGCGCGCTGGCTCGCGGCGCAGCACGCAGGGCCGGCGGCGCGGCGATGATGTTCTCGTAAATCGGTGCAGGCGCCGGGGCTGCATCCTGCTGAGGTTTCATTGCGGTGACGTTTCTTGCCGCGCCACCTGCAGAGTTTTCCCTGCTCAGGAGGCGTGCGACGTCATCGGCATTAAAGTCCTTTTTCTTGCCCGATGCCGTTTCTGCTGCCGATTGGTATTGCACTTCGGCTGGCTGTGAGACGGAAATTCCGGTCGCGACCGGCGGATTTCCACGATTAAGTTCGAAGGTGAGATAGGCGGCAGACGGGACGAGCAGAAGCGTGGCTAGCGCCGAGCCTGCGAGATAGTGATGTCGGGTAATCATGTTATTGCTCCAGATCCGGTTGAGGATGGAGCTTTGACGGTGCCACCAGCTTTTTCCTTGGGTCTTTCCTTGGGTTTGGCCCGCTTTTTTTCCCTCGGCATCAAAAACCTGCATGGCAGCAGAAATCGCACGGGCGCGCGCTGCCTCTGACGGGTTGGGAGCTGGCGGATTGTTCCGCAATCTGTCGAATTCGTCGGTCATGGTCAGACTGCCTCCTTCCTCAGAAGGTCCTTCAATCGTTTTCGTGCCTCGTGCAGATGCCAGGACACGGTTTTTTCGGAACAACCGATCACATCGGCCGCCGAGGCGTGGCTCAGGCCTTCGGCATAAACGAGCAAAACTGCATCACGCTGCTTTTCCGGCAGGGTACGGACAGCGGCCCAGAGTGCGTCATCGCCGCTACCATCGTGCTCAGGCGGCGGCGAACTATAAAGCGGGTCGTTTGCGAACCGTTTCTCTTCGCGACTGCGGCGAGCGGCTTGGCGCTGGTGATCGCGTACCGCATTCAGCGTCATTGTGTAGAGCCAGGTACGCAAGGAAGAGTTTCCCCGGAACCCGCGGATCGCCCGGGCAAGCCTTATGCAGACCTCCTGGGCGATATCTTCGGCGTCGCTTGCGACACCGGACCATCGCCAGGCGACCGCGTGGATGAAATCGTAATGCGTCTCGATCAGTGCCGAGAATGCATCCCGGTCACCTTCGCACGCTCTCTTGAGGATCTCGGCGCTCACGCTCGTATTATCCGCTCTCTCGTCTTCTAGAGCTTAGACGCCAGGCGAGAGAAAATCCTTGGGTGTTCAGGGAAAAAATATTCGATCGTCTTCTCGACATAAAAAGGACCGGCCCCTTTTTGTCAGGAACCGGCCATTTTTTTTCAATCTCGTGTCAGCAAGCCGTGTCAGGCTGCGACCGCGGATTCGCGCACGTCATCGAACAGGAAGTGGGCGACGACATATTTGGTCGTGTATTTAGTGCCACTGCCGGAGACGGAATCATCAGATCCACCATCGGCAGGGTGCCAGGCGTGATAATGCGGATTGTTAGTGATCAGCGTGATCGCCTTGCCGGCAAAGCGTCCATCAAGCCGGTAACGGGCCTCGGCGAGTGGCCAAATCCGTTCGAAATCCTGCTGTGACAGACGAACCTTCAGGGCTGGTCGATTGATCGCATCAAGCTCCACACCATCTTCATTCACAGAAGCCGGAGCCTCCAGCATGACCTCCTCGGCGTTGTCCAGAATGTAGTCAAACTCGTCAGGCCACATACGTTTCATACAGTCACTCCTCCCGGCTGGTTTCATATGTCAGACATCATGAATGTAGCGCGCCTGTTGGCAGACGCAACGTCCTTGAGATGCGATGGCGATTTTGACGCGGCTCAGCCCAGCGCCCGCATGTGGAATTTCAGCTGCTCCTTGGGATAACGGTATCCTTGGCCGACCGGACAGGCATTGCGTGCAAGGCAACCGGAGACCATGCAGCCACCCTGCCCCGACGGCGTAACGAGGTGGCTGCGACAGGTCGAAACTGCGAAATCCGCCGGATCCATGCAGATGGCAGAAACGGGACAGGTGGTCAGGCATGGTTTCGTCTCGCAGACGTCGCAGGCATGTCTCCTAACGGTGACGACCTTTCCGGCATGGGACTTTCCAACCACAGCGGGAAAACCGATCGCGCCACGATAACCATGCCAGAGACCGTATTCCGGATGAATGAGGATTCCGAGTGGAGAAGGCTTCAGCCCTTCTGCGCGCATTGCCCATTGCTGGAACGGTTGCCAGGGCGGATCGGAGGGGAAATAACTTGTGCCGCCAATCTTTTCCGCCAGCGGACAAATGATCTTCTTCGACCATGTGTCGAGCGGATCGGGGCCGTTATTGCGAGTATTCCAGCGGGAAAAAGCCGGCCAGATCGAGCCGCCAGCATTGCCGAGCAGCACGACCGAGGCGGCATGGCTGCCATCGGCCAGCAACGGCCCCTCGCCCACGGCAAAATCTACCGTGCCGCGGATCAGGATGCCGCTCGGCTTAAGCGCGGCTTGAATCTCGCGACAGATGGACAAACGGCCGCTCATCGTCTCAGCGCGGCCCCTTGTATTCATAATGCGGCCGCCAGACGCTGCCCTGGATAAAATCGGCTACCTGCCGTGCGCCGCCTTGCTCCCTGGCGGCCTCGGGCTCTCTTCAGGTGAAGGCGTCGGGCATGGAATCCTTGCGGTCCTTGATGAAGGCGAGAAGCGCTTCATCAATCGCCGGATCGAGTGGCGGGGCTTCGTAATGATCGAGCCAGGAGCGGCAGAGCGCATTGGCGCGGTCTTCGATGCGCTTGGAACCTTCGATTTCCCACTGCTCGAAGGAATTGTTGTCGGCCAGCGGCGAGCGATAAAAGGCAGTCTGGAAATGTGCCTGGGTGTGAGAGCAGCCAAGATAATGGCTGCCGGGTCCAACCTCGCGGATCGCATCAAGCGCCTGCCCCTCGGCCGACAGATCGACGCCTTCGGCCATCTTCTGCATCATGCCGAGTTGATCCTGGTCGATCATGAATTTCTCATAGGACGAAACAAGACCGCCTTCGAGCCAGCCTGCAGCATGGAGAACGAAATTGGTGCCGGCAAGCAGGGTCATATTAAGCGTATTGGCCGATTCGTGGGCGGCCTGGGCATCCGGCACCTTCGAAGCACAAAGCGAGCCACCGGTTCTGAACGGCAGGCCAAGCCGACGTGCAAGCTGGGCTGCGCCGTAGGAGACCAGCGAGGGTTCCGGCGTGCCGAAAGTCGGGGCGCCGGACTGCATCGAGATCGACGCGGCAAAAGTGCCGAACAGAACGGGCGAGCCGGGGCGGATGAGCTGGGTGGTTGCGGCACCGGCCAGAACCTCGGCCAGAATTTGTGTCAGCGTTCCTGCAACCGTGACCGGGCTCATGGCGCCCGAGAGGATGAAGGGCGAAACGACCGAGGCCTGGTTATGCCGTGCATAGACTTTCAGTGCACCGAGCATGGTGCCGTCGAAGACCATCGGCGAATTGGCGTTGATGAGGTTGAGAGTGACGCAATTGTTTTCGACAAATTCATCACCGAAGACGAGTTTCGCCATGGCGATCGTATCCTCGGCGCGTTCGGGCGCGGTGACTGACCCCATGAACGGTTTGTCGGAATATTTGATATGGCTGTAGACCATATCGAGATGACGCTTGTTGACCGGCACGTCGACCGGCTCGCAGACCGTGCCGCCGGAAGAATGCATCGACGGCGCCATATAGGACAGTTTCACAAAATTGCGGAAATCCTCGATCGTCGCATAGCGCCTCACCCCGTCGAGGTCGCGGACAAAGGGCGGGCCGTAGACGGGCGCAAAGATCGTCGCTTTTCCGCCGACATGAACATTGCGCTCCGGGTTGCGCGCATGCCAGGTAAATTCGCTCGGCGCAGTCTTCAAAAGTTCACGGCACAGGCCCTTGGGGAAATGCACGCGGCTGCCGCGCACATCGGCACCGGCCTTGGCCCAGAGTTCCAGCGCTTCCTCGTCGTCGCGGAACTCGATGCCGATCTCTTCGAGGATCGTGTCGGCATTACGCTCGATCAGTTCCAGCCCCTCTTCGTCGAGGACTTCGTAAACGCCGATCCTGCGGGTGATATAGGGCAAGGATGCGCCGGGGCCGCCGCCGGTGCGGGCCGCGCGCCTGCCGGCTGCTCCCCGCTCGCCCCGACCGCGCCGTCCAGAACCGCCGCCCGCGTCCGCCTGCTGGCTGATATCGTCCATGATCTTCCTCGCCTCGATCTCACCTGGTCTTTTGATGGGCATGCTAGGCCCCCGCACGGCGACGCTCCTGCCTTTATGCGTCACGCGCTTGTGCGAGACAGACATTCTATCATGCGCTGCCGAGTGTCGCTTTCCGACGTGCGACGTCGCTTACGAAAGAAAACGCGAAACAAAATACGGTTAGACATAGTTGCGGGTATCGTTACGATCTGGGCGATCCGGAACATCGCCCCCAACCAGGGAAGAGAATTCATGTCCGACGACGACATCATTCTATCGGAGCTTTCCGACGAAGAACTCGTTCAACAGATGCATGACGATCTCTATGACGGTCTCAGAGAAGAGATCGAAGAAGCGACCAATATCCTGCTGGAGCGCGGCTGGACGCCCTACGACGTTCTGACCCAGGCTCTGGTCGAGGGCATGCGGATCGTCGGCATCGATTTTCGCGACGGCATTCTGTTTGTGCCGGAAGTGCTGCTATCGGCCAATGCGATGAAGGCCGGCATGGCGATCCTTCGGCCGCTTCTGGCAGAAACCGGCGCTCCGAAACTTGGCAAGGTGGTGATCGGTACCGTGAAGGGCGATATCCACGACATCGGCAAAAACCTCGTCGGCATGATGATGGAGGGTGCGGGCTTCGACGTCGTCGATCTCGGCATCAACAATCCAGTTGAGAACTATCTCGATGCGATCGAGCGCGAGAAACCGGATATCCTCGGCATGTCGGCACTTCTTACGACGACCATGCCCTATATGAAGGTCGTGATCGACACGATGAAGGAAAAGGGAATTCGCGACGATTATGTCGTGCTGGTCGGCGGCGCGCCGCTTAACGAGGAATTCGGCAAGGCGGTCGGTGCCGATGCCTATTGCCGTGATGCGGCAGTCGCCGTCGAGACCGCGAAAGATTTCCTTAGCCGCCGTCACAACCGGATGGCCGCAGGTGCCTGACGGGCAGCGCCGCATCTCAAGAGATGCGGCGCGTTTCTATCGACCGTCTCGATTTAGTGCGAAGCTGCACGGTCTACACGACGACCGGCATCCTGGGTGGCGTTCACGGTATTTGCCGTATCCTGACCCATGCCGCGGATCGTATTGCCGCAGGAGCTGAGCGAAACCGTGGTGGCGAAAAGTGCGGCGATAACTGTGAATGTCTTGGCCGTCATGATGGAATACTCCGATGGGTAAAGATCAAAATGTGCCGGAAAGTGATTTTCCGGCTATGGAACGTTCAACTCGCGAAAAAGTTCACGTGATCGCGTGCGGAGCGATCGCAAGGGAAATTCTTGCGGTTTCCAGGCAACAGGGGCTCAACCATATCGACCTCAACTGCCTGCCGGCGATTTGGCATGCCTATCCGCAAAAGATCGTTCCGGGGCTGGAAGCGGCCGTAGCCGAGGCAAGACAAAACGGGTTCGAGAGAATCTTTTTCGCTTATGCCGATTGCGGAACCGGCGGCGAGATCGACCGGCTGTGTGAGCGCGAGGGCATTGCCCGGATCGAGGGGCCGCACTGTTATTCGTTCTTCTCCGGCAATGAGGCCTTCCACGACAAGGCCGACGATGATCTCCTATCCTTTTTCCTGACGGATTTTCTCGCACGTCAGTTTCGTGCTTTCGTCATCGAACCGCTTGGCCTCGATCGTCATCCCGAACTGAAGCCCATGTATTTCGGCAATTACAAAAAACTCATCTATCTCTCGCAGGAAGAAGACGAGGAGTTGCAGCATAAGGCGCGCGAGGCGGCAGACTATCTCGGGCTGGAATACGAATATCGTTTTACCGGCTATGGTGACCTAACCTCGGCGATCCGCTCGGTGTGATTGTTTCCGGCAAAACATATGAAAGGCATGACGTCGCTTTTCGTCATCTGCGACGTCGTGCGAAGCACAGTCCGAACCGCAGGACCGGTGCATGTTCACGGAGTAATCGGAGGAGCTCATGGCGGATCGCATTGTCGTTTTCTGGCGGGATATCCCGGCCCAGGTGATCATCAAAAAGGGACGGCAGACCGCAAAGCGCGAGCTTTCCTTGCGCTTCACCGAGGCGATCGACATGTGCGCCATGCGCACCGGAGCGGCAGAAACCGACGATTACCTCGCCGAATGGCGTAAGGCCGATCCGGTACCGGTTTCCGACGAGCTGGAAGCTGAGGCGGATGTGGCAGCGGCGGAGCTCGAAGCCGCCTACGACAAGGAAAAACTCGTGGCGCTGGTGAAGGCCGGCGGCCGGGAGAGCGCATAAACCACCGCCGATCCTTTTATCACTCCCCCCTGAACCGGAGATCGCAATGACACGCACCATCGTCGCATCCGCAACCCGGGAAATCGTGATCGGCTTCGACCAGCCTTTCTGCGTCATCGGAGAGCGGATCAACCCGACCGGCCGCAAGAAGCTGGCCGCCGAGATGATCGAGGGCAATTTCGACACGGTCATCAAGGATGCGCTGGAACAGGTGGCGGCTGGAGCGACGATGCTCGACGTCAATGCCGGCGTCACCTCGGTCAATCCGAACGAGACGGAGCCGGGGCTTCTGGTACAGACGCTGGAGATCGTCCAGGGACTGGTGGATGTGCCGCTGTCCATCGACAGTTCGGTGACGGCAGCGATCGAGGCGGCGCTGAAGGTCGCCAAGGGACGGCCGCTGATCAACTCGGTCACCGGCGAGGAAGAGAAACTCGAAGCGATCCTGCCGCTCTGCAAGAAATACGACGTGCCGGTCGTGGCGATCTCGAATGACGAGACCGGGATTTCGATGGATCCGGACGTGCGATTTGCCGTGGCGAAGAAAATCGTCGAGCGCGCAGCAGATTACGGGATCAAAAGCCACGATATCGTCGTCGATCCGCTGGTGATGCCGATCGGGGCACTCGGGTCGGCGGGGCTGCAGGTGTTTGCACTGTTGCGCCGGCTGCGCGAGGAGTTGAAGGTCAACACGACCTGCGGGCTTTCCAACATCTCCTTCGGCCTGCCGCATCGCCACGGCATCAATGCAGGTTTCATTCCCATGGTGATCGGTGCCGGCATGACATCGGCGATCATGAACCCCTGCCGTCCGCAAGAAATGGAAGCGGTCCGTGCTGCCAATGTGCTTAATGGCACCGACCAGAATTGCGGCAACTGGATCATGACCTATCGCGACTACAGACCTGCCGAAGGAGGTGCGACCGCAGCGGCAGTCCCTGCCCCATCGGCTGGTGGCGGACGGCGTGGTGGAAGGGCTGCACGGGCTGGAGCGGGAGCGAGGGCGGAGTAAGCGACGAGAATGGCTGACGCATCCCGTAGAGATCCCCTCGTCCTGTTCATGCCATCCGGCAAGCGTGGCCGCTTTGCGGTCGGCACGCCGGTGCTCGATGCTGCGCGCCAGCTTGGGGTCTATGTGGAAAGCGTGTGCGGCGGGCGGGCGACCTGCGGACGTTGCCAGATTTCGGTGCAGGAAGGCAATTTCGCCAAACATGGCATCGTCTCCTCGGTCGATCACCTCTCCGAGGTGGGACCGAAGGAGGAGCGGTTTGACCGGGTGCGCGGATTGCCGGATGGACGCAGGCTTTCCTGTTCGGCACAGATCCTCGGCGATCTCGTTATCGACGTGCCGCAGGATACGGTCATCAACGCGCAAGTGGTGCGCAAGGCAGCCGACGAGCGGGTGTTCGACCGCAATCCGGCAGTGCGCATGTGTTATGTCGAGGTCGAGGAACCCGACATGGAAAAGCCGCTCGGTGATCTCGACCGGCTGAAAGTGGCGCTCGCGACCGACTGGCATTTCGACGATGTCGAAGTGGATTTCCATATCATCCCGCAGGTCCAGCAGATCCTGCGCAAAGGCGAGTGGAAGGTGACGGCGGCGATCCACAAGGATCGCGAGGACGAACGCCCTCGCCTGATCGCGCTTTATCCGGGGCTGAAGAACGAGGCTTACGGGATCGCCTGCGACATCGGTTCGACAACGATCGCCATGCATTTGTCGTCGCTTCTGTCCGGCCGCACGGTCGCGTCTGCCGGCACCTCCAACCCGCAGATCCGATTCGGCGAAGACCTGATGAGCCGGGTTTCCTATGTGATGATGAACCCGGACGGGCGCGGAGCGATGACCGATGCCGTGCGTGAGGCTCTGAACGGGTTGATCGACCGGGTGTGTGCCGACGGTGGCATTTCACGCGCGGACATTCTCGACAGCGTCTTTGTCGGCAATCCGATCATGCATCACCTGTTTCTTGGAATTGACCCGACGGAACTGGGTGGCGCCCCATTTGCGCTGGCGGTCTCAGGTGCCGTCGAGGTGAAGTCTTCGGAAATCGGCCTGCCGATGACTGCCGGTACGCGGACCTATCTTCTGCCCTGCATTGCCGGGCATGTGGGCGCCGATGCGGCGGCGGCGACATTATCCGAAGGACCGCACCGGCAGGACGAGATGATGCTGCTGGTCGACATCGGCACCAATGCGGAAATCGTGCTCGGCAACCGGACGCGTGTCGTTGCCGCATCTTCGCCGACCGGCCCTGCTTTCGAGGGCGCCGAGATTTCATCGGGCCAGCGTGCAGCGCCGGGTGCGATCGAACGGGTGCGGATTGACCCGGTCACGCTTGAACCGCGTTTCCGCGTGATCGGCGTCGAACCATGGTCGGACGAGCCGGGGTTTGCTGAAGCGGCGGCGCAAATCGGCGTAACCGGAATCTGCGGTTCCGGCATCATCGAGGTGATCGCCGAAATGTATCTTGCGGGGATCATCTCGGAGGATGGCGTTGTCGATGGCGGGCTCGCCGCGCGCAGCCAGCGTATTCTCGAAAACGGCCGCACCTTCTCCTACCTGCTGCATGACGGGACGCCGCGGATCACAGTGACGCAGAATGACGTGCGGGCGATCCAGCTTGCCAAGGCGGCGCTTTATGCCGGCGTAAAACTTCTGATGGACAAGCAGGGCGCCGGCCATCTTGACCGGATCGGACTTGCAGGAGCCTTCGGCACGTTCATCGACCCCAAATATGCGATGGTGCTGGGCCTGATCCCCGACTGTGACCTTGAAAAGGTGAAGGCCGTCGGCAACGCGGCGGGAACCGGCGCGCGCATGTGCCTGCTCAATCGCGATTATCGCCGGGAAATCGAAGAAACGGTCAGCAAGATCGAGAAGATCGAAACTGCACTGGAGCCTAAATTCCAGGAACACTTCGTCGCGGCCATGGCTCTGCCGAACAAAGTCGATGCGTTCCCCAACCTCAGGATGGTCGTCACTCTGCCGGAACGAAAGATGTTGGCGGATGCAGGTGCGGATGGCGGACGCAGAAGGCGCCGCTCGCGTGATACGTGAACGGCGCCGGATATTATCTTGAAATGATGTAACTCAGGCCGCGACGGCATCCAGCGAACTGAAGGCATCCTTGATGCTCTCGGCAACCGCCTTGGCCGGAATGGAGAGATTCGGCGCGGTCAAAAGACGAATATCGAACGTGATGAGATCCGGCATGCCTTCCTTGGGCCCGAGAATCTGCATGTCCTCGGTAATGTAGGACAGCGGGAACGGCGCGATCGCCAGGTCGGAAACGACTGCAGCACGCTGTGCCATCGTGTGGGCGCTGGCATAGGCGATCCGGTAAGGCCGCTTCTGTTTATCCAGCTGGGCGATTGCATCATTGCGCCAGACGCAGCCTTCTTCCCAAACGGAGATGGGAATCGGATCGCGCAGATAGGCATTGCCGCATTTGGCGCCGGCCCAGACGAGTTTTTCCGTGTGAATAATCTCGCCACCGGTCGGAAACGGGCGGGTGGCGCAGTTGATCAGTGCCAGATCAAGCCGCTGTTCCTCCATACGCTTGCGCAACAGCGTGCTCTGATCGACAGTTACGTCGACCATGATGCCGGGAAAATGCTCGCCGAAATCCTTGAGGATCTTTGGCAGCAACCTTTCGGAGATATCGTCCGGTGCGCCGAGCCGTACGACGCCCGACAGTTCCGGCATTACGAAGCGCGACACCGCCTCATTGGACAATGCCAGCATGCGTCGAGCATAAGATAAAAGCACTTCGCCGTTCTGGGTGAGCGTCACAGAACGGGCATCACGCAGAAAAAGCGTCGACTTCAACTGCTCTTCCAGCTTTTTGATCTGCATCGAGACTGCCGAGGGTGTTCGCAGTACGACATCAGCAGCTGTCGAGAAATTGCCGGTTTCGGCAATGGCGACGAAAGTGCGCAGGACATCATTATCAAGCAATGGCAGCGGCGTTCTGAACGGTACGGTCATCGGTGCACCCATCAAATTTTCTGAACTTAAGCACCATATCATTTCGTTTGATTGAAAGTCAAACAGGGCGGATACTGCAAAACATCGGAAGCAGGCGTCGTTGCAAAACAGAATTTCATAAGACGTGCGACAGCCATCCGATCGATTGATGGATTGGCCTTTTCCCTCCCAGAAGGAAGCCGCCGAAAATCTGAACGAAATCCAAGGAGCAAGCGAAATGACGACTATCACTTATCTCGACGAGCGCCGGTTGGGCGCCTCATCAAAGCCTCAGACCTCCCGCCCGCAGCAGGTCATCTCCCTGTTCGACCGTGCGGTTGCAGCCTGGAACCGCCGCAAGACGGAACGCATGTTGGAAGGACTTCCGCAGGAAATCCGCAAGGACATCGGCTGGCCGACAACGATCGGCAAGTGATGTCCATCCCGGGGTCGACCCGCTATACGAGCCGGATAGTTCCGGCGATACAGAGATATGAACCCTAGACATGGTCCGCCAGCCAGACGCTGCGGACCATGTCGCATTCCGGCAATTTGATAAAATGCAGGAAAAGCCAGGAACCTATCACCAGTGCGACGCCTAGATGTCGCAAAAATGCCATTTCCCTGTCGTCAAAAGCTCTGCTCAAGAATAGCATCCATGCGAGTGTCGCTTTTGAAGCAATGCAAGACCGCATCAAGCGGCGGCAAGGGGAACTACGACAATGGATCTGACCAGCAAGCCACAGGTAAAGAAGCGCACGATCGTCTTCTTTCTCGTTCCACACTTCACCATGCTGCCGTTTTCGGCGGCGATCGAAACGCTGCGGATTGCCAACCGCATGCTCGGTTATTCGGCTTATAGCTGGCGGCTCTGTTCCGCCGATGGCGAAAAGGTATATTCGTCGAGCGGGATAGGTATAGAAGTCAATTCGTCGCTGGCAGACGAAAGACGTCATCTTAGCGGCGAAAACCGACCGAACATGGTTCTCGTCTGCTCAGGTATCTATGTCGAGGAATTCAACAACAAGTCAGTCAATGCATGGCTGCGCGAGACCTATAATCGTGGAATCGCCGTCGGCAGCCTGTGCACCGGAGCGCATGTCCTGGCGCAGGCGGGCCTGCTCAACGGCAAGCGCTGCGCGATCCATTGGGAAAATCTGCCCGGCTTTTCCGAAGCCTTTCCGCAGGCAGAGGTCTATGCCGATCTCTATGAGGTCGACGGCAATCTCTATACCTGCGCCGGCGGCACGGCGTCGCTCGACATGATGCTAAACCTGATAGGCCAGGATTTTGGCGACAACCTCGTCAACCGGGTCTGCGAACAGCAATTGACCGACCGGGTGCGCAACCCGCATGACCGTCAGCGCCTACCGCTTCGCGCGCGTCTCGGGGTACAGAATTCCAAGGTGCTTTCGATCATCGAGCTGATGGAAAACAATCTTGCGGAGCCTTTGTCGCTCATCGAGATCGCCGATGATGCCGGCCTATCCCGTCGGCAGATCGAACGGCTGTTCCGCCAGGAAATGGGCCGTTCGCCGGCACGGTATTATCTCGAAATCAGACTGGATCGCGCCCGCCATCTGCTTGTGCAGTCCTCCATGCCGGTAGTCGAAGTGGCGGTCGCCTGTGGCTTCGTTTCCGCCTCGCATTTTTCCAAATGCTATCGCGAGGTTTATAACCGCTCGCCGCAACAGGAGCGCGCCGAGCGCAAGCTGACGCTCAACACGGCGCGCACCGGCGTCGTTGTTTAATACACATCCGGAGGTGCTGTTTATCCGGCGCTACCCTCGCCTCTCGACGAGGGTCTGTCTGCGTTGCAGCTGCTGAGGCGGCAGTAGATGCTCGGGACAAGCCCGAGCATGATGATCGCCGGATCACGCCTCGTCCTTCAGCGTCTCTTTCTGGGTTATCAGGCGAGCGCTGTGCTGGCCCGAAAGATAGATCCATAACCAGCTCCAGGCGACGGCGAGCCGTGATCGCGTGCCGATCAGGAAGTAGATGTGGGCGAGCCCCCATATCCACCAGGCAAGCCCGCCCTTAAGCTTTATCCTGCCGAAATCGATGACAGCGGCTCGTTTTCCGATCGTCGCAAGACTGCCCTGGTGGAAATACCTGAAGGGTGCCGGCGCAGGCTTGGCAGCCAGACGCGCCTTGATGACTTTGGCCACATAAGCGCCCTGCTGCTTGGCAGCCGGCGCGATACCGGGAACAGGCTTTCCATCGTCCTGTTTGACCGACGCTGTGTCACCAATGACGAAAATGTTCGGATCGTGTGCGGCAGAAAGATCGGGACCAACAATGGTACGCCCCGCCCGGTCGGCCTCGGCACGAATCCATTGTGCGGCGGGAGATGCCTGCACGCCAGCCGCCCAGATGACCGTACGGCAAGGCACGAAGGTTTCGCCGACCGTGACCCCCTCCTCGGTAATCGCAGTTACAGGCTTCCCGGTTCTGACTTCGACGCCAAGCTTTTCCAGCGCTGATTTCGCATAAGCCGACAAATCCTCGGAGAAGGCTGCCAGAACCCGCGGGCCGGCCTCGATCAGTATCACCTTCGTTGCTGTCGTATCGATGCTGCGGAATTCCGGCGGCAGAACTTTCTGGGCGAGTTCGGCAATCGTGCCGGCCATCTCGACGCCGGTCGGACCGGCGCCGATGATGGCGAAGGTCAATAGCGCATCGCGGTCGGCCGTCTTCTCCGAAAGTTCTGCGCGCTCGAAGGCAAGCAGGATACGGCGACGCAGCGTCGTTGCATCTTCCAGCGTCTTGAGGCCCGGGGCGAGCTTTTCCCATTCGTCGCGGCCGAAATAGGCGTGGCGTGCGCCGGTTGCCAGAACGAGCGTGTCATAAGGGATAGCGCGGCCGGATTGGAGGCGAACAAGCTTGGCCTCCGTATCAACGTCGACAACCTCATCCAGAATGGTGGTGACATCCTTCCGATCGCGGTAAAGCCTGCGAATCGGCCAGGCGATTTCCGAGGTTGCGAGCAATGTCGTCGCGACCTGGTAGAGAAGCGGTTGGAACAGATGGTGATTGCGCCGGTCTATCAGGGTTATATCGGCGGAGCTGCCTTTGAGCCCATGAACGGTCTGGATTCCTCCAAAACCACCGCCGACGACGACAATCCTATGCTTGGTCACTGTAAGCGCCCTTTCTTCTGGCAGCTTCAATTGACGCAGGCTCCAACCTCAACGGTGGAGCCGCGCTAACAGTGACTTAGGTTGATAATCCTCAAGAACAAATGCGCTGAGCGCATATCACCGATCCAATTCAAAGTGATCCGATAGGATGCAGACCTCAGACCGCCTGGCCGCAGGCGTGGCGGAAGCGGCGGACGGTTTCCGCCATGCCGAATTCCAAGGCATCGGCCGTCAAGCCGTGGCCGATCGAGACTTCCGCCAGTTTCGGGATACGTTTGACCAGCGCCGGAAGGTTGGCAACCGTCAGATCATGGCCGGCATTGATGCCGAGACCAAGAGCGATTGCAGCATCCGCAGTCTTGCCCAGATCGACAAGAATGTCCGCGCCCTTCTGCGGATCGTCGAAGCAGCCGCCATACGGACCGGTATAAAGCTCGATACGATCGGCCCCCGTGGCCTTTGCCAGTTTGACGGCCTCAAGGTCTCCATCACCATCGGCAAACAGGGACACCCGCATTCCGCCCTTTTTCAGCCGCGCGACAATCGGCTTCAGCATCTCGCCGTCACGGCGAAAATCAAACCCGTGATCGGAAGTTGCCTGAGATGGGTCATCAGGCACAAGCGTGACCTGCTCAGGTTCGATCTTTTCACAGAGTGCGAGAAAATCCTCGCTCGGATATCCCTCGATATTAAATTCCGCATGAGGGAACTCATCATCGATCAACGCCCGGATCGTCGGAAGGTCCGAGAAGCGGATATGCCGCTGATCAGGCCGGGGATGAACCGTCAGGCCGGAAGCGCCCGCCTGAAGTGCGATGCGGCCCAGATTTTCGACGCTCGGCCATGGGAGATCACGACGATTGCGCAGCATGGCAACGGCATTCAGGTTCACGGAAAGCAATGTAGGCATGGCGGGTATCCGTTGATCGAAGGACAATCCTTCTTAGATGACCGACCGCGCAAAAACCACCAACCGAAAACCATGATTGTCATCAAGAATTTTCATCGAAGAGATTTTGGTGCACGGCAAGGCTGGATTTGATCGCATTTTACATTAGATTTACCTAACAGAATTCGCCCACCACCCACCGGACCGAGGCGGCGGACCGGTGGGTGGCGCGGCGAATTCTGTCACTTCTTTCTTTCTGCAAACAAAGCAGACCGTATCCGAACAGCCCTGGTAACGCGTCATTATCGGGCAGAAGATTTGCGCTTATAAGCCGAAAATATCCTGGTATCCGCAGATTGACGTATCCTGTCTTGTAGAATGTCTATTTTTGCAGTTGCGGCCTGCCCAGGAACCGTGTATCTCGCCTTCACCTTGGCACGGAGTGTAGCGCAGTCTGGTAGCGCATCTGGTTTGGGACCAGAGGGTCGGGAGTTCGAATCTCTCCACTCCGACCATGTTTTTCCCTTGTAAGTCGTTGTAATGCCGAGAAATCCTTGATTTCTCAGCCTGTTTGTCCGAACTACCATTACAAAACTCGTTACAAACGGGCTTCGGACGATGACCAAGAAAACGACTCGAAAACTCCCCCAATATCTTCAAGAGCTGAATGGCCGCTATTTCGCCCGCGTCCCTATAAAGGAAGAGCTTCGGCCCTATATCGGTGGAACGCAGCTTCGCGAGCCGCTAGGCCCTGATCTCCGAACGGCGAAAGAGAACCTTTTTTATCACGTAGCCGTATTCAAGGAGCGCATTCGCAAAGCCGCTGAAGAATACGAGCGTGACACCGGCAAGTCGCTGGCGCTCACAACCGAGCCAGTCGACCCGAGCAAGCTGATGGTTCGCCACTATCGAGATATTGTCTCACATGACCAGTCTATGCGCGACGCTGGCTCTCTTTATGCTACCTCGGGCGCGGTAGACGACATGCTAGTCAGCTACCTTCGCGACGGCATGAGTGGCCGGCTGACGGATGACCAGTATTATTCAATCATCGCAAATAGCCTCGAAGACATGAAGGTCAGATTCGCGCCCAACGCTCGGCCGGGTGCGGAAGGTTTTCGTGAGCTTGCTCGGCTGATGTGTGTCGCCCAGTATGAAGGGCTGTCACGCATTGCGGAGCGCGACGATGGCATCATGACCGGCGAGCCGGAACACCCCGCGCTCATCGACGCAATCGAGCAGGACAAGACCGAGCAAACCGCCGACGTTGAAATCCGCGAGTTCGATCACTGGACATTCGACGCGGTAATAGATGAGCAGGAACGGCGTGCGGCGATGGGCTTAGGTCGTGCCAAGTCAGAAGCCACGCTCGAAAAATACCGTGTAGCTCAATACGATTTCGAGCACTTCCGCAAACATAAGAAGGTTGCGACGATCACACTCGCCGATGGCAAGGCATGGCGCGATCACATGCTGAACAAGGGGAAGCTCTCCCGAAAGTCGATCAAGGACAAAATCACGATCATCCGCACGCTCATGAACTGGGCGAACATGCAGGCAGAAAAGCAGATGTTCCCTGCCGGCGATCCGTGGGCCGCGTTGGAGCTGCCGAACGTGGAGAAGGCTGACAGCGCCGAACGCACCTATTCCCTGAAGGATGCTCGGCACTTCTTGGAGTTTGCTCGCACGGCCTCACGCACGAGCTTTCGTTGGATTCCGTGGATCATCGCGCATACCGGCGCTCGCGTGAATGAGATCACCGTGCTTGAAAAACGTGACGTGTCCGAAGTCGAAGGCCACTGGTTCATCCATATCCGTGTCGGTGATGGTCGAACCACGAAAACGCATAAGGCGCGGAAGGTGCCAGTCCATCGCGCGTTGATTGCCGAAGGCTTTATCGAGTGGGTGAAAGCACAGCCTGAAGGAAAGCTCTTTCCGGGCGGCAAGAACGAAGATCAGCGCCTCCGCGAATGGATACATGAGAAGGTCTTCCCAAACAGGAACGACCTGCCACCACCAAACCACGGCTTCCGTCACCTCTTCGAAGACGCCCTATTTGGTGGCGTAAGCCACAAAGCGGCGCTCTATATCACCGGACGGTCTTCCGGCTCGTCTGCCGATGATTACGGTGGCAGTGATTACCGGCTTATCGAGATCGCCGAGCAAATGGACAAGGTGCGGAATATATTAGCGCACAAGAGAGGTGTTTCGGAATGACCAATCCGTATTGGCACGAGTATCAAAAGCCTCACGTTGTCGACTTCGATGAAATTCGAGAATTATGCATCGACGCTTTTACCGTGATCGCAGCCAGTCGATCGATGGCGGGCCTTTCCGGTGATGACGTAGGTGGCCCTCTGCACGACTATTTCCTGCGCACCGCCGAGAATCGGCTTTCGCAATCGCTGCTTGATCTTGCGGTTAGAATGCGGACCTTTGAAGATATTCTGGCCGCGTCGGAATTACGCGCTGATTACGATCGCCTTGTGGCTAGCCTGATCGAAATCGACCAACTCGGAAGCTTCGGATGGGAGGATGAGAAGCTAGCTCAAAGGGGCGACCTCTCCTTCCGAGAAGCTTGTAACAAGATCATTCATGCAGTGGATATTCGCCCCGTGTATGACAATGGTTCGAATGCTCGGGATGAAGATTTCGCGTGGGGTATGGATGGGACCATTGAACTCGCGGGCAAGCTCGGAAAGCGCGAGTGGGATGTGTGGATGTATGCTGAAGACTTTCTGGCAACATGCGTTGCGATTGCAAATCACTATGACCCACTCCCATCTCCCGAAGTCGAAAACACTGCGGATATGAAATAATTCCTACGTTATAGGATTATTTTCAAATCAGGGATTCACAAGGGATTCCTGCCGTGGGACAATAGCGCCAGATAAAAACTCTGGAGCTATTGATGAAATTCGCCTCTGCATTCACTTCCGTTAAGAAGGCCTTTGGTCTTCCGACAGAGCAGAAGGCATTCTCCCTTTCTGATCCTGCGATCAACGAGATTTTCGGCATTCTTCCGACCGCATCCGGCGTTTCCGTTACTGGATATTCTGCGATGCAAGTCCCGGCAGTTCTTCAGGCTGTCCGTCTGATCTCCGAGAATATTGGATCGGTGCCTTGCAAGCTCTACCGCGAGACTGAAGCCAGCAAGGAAGCCGCGAAGGATCACAGCGCCCAAAAGATCGCCCATGGCTGGGCGAACGATTGGACAAGCGCCGGCCAACTTCGCGTTGATCTGACCGTTGACGCCCTGCTCCATGGCGCTGGCTATGCACAGGTTGTCCGTGCATCCGACGACCGCCCGCTTGAGCTTCACCGTCTTGACCCTTCGAAGGTGCAACGAAACTTCGAAGACGACGGCGAACCCTACTATCTCGTTTCGGCAGAACGCGGACAAGTCCGGCTATCATACCGCGACGTTCTCTATATCCCGGCGTTTGCCGGTATCTCGCCGATCAAACTGGGCCGCGAGGCTGTCGGTGTTGCCGCTATTCTTGAACGGCACGCATCTCAATTCTTTGGTTCCGGCGCACGCCCTAGCGGCATTCTCAGCAATGAAAAATTGCAGGGCGGCGATGCTGGCGCGAAGGCGATTGCCAATATGCTGAAGTCCTTCCGCAGATGGAAGGCGAGCCTCAACGGCGATCCGCTCATTCTGGATGGCGATTGGAAGTTCAACAGTCCGGTGATGGCCAGCACCGACGCCCAATTCATCGAAAACCGCCTTGAGCAGATCAACGAGATCGCCCGCGTCTTCGGAGTTCCGCCGCACATGCTTTATCAGCTTGAGCGCGCAACGTGGAGCAACGCCGAGCAGATGGCAGCGAGCTTCCTTCAGCTTTGCCTTCGCCCGTGGCTGGATAAGTGGCAGGACGCCTATGCGACCGTGCTGCTCACGGAAGAAGAGCGCGACGACCACTATTTCGAGTTCGTTATTGATGACCTTCAGCGCGCCGACGCAGCCGGCCGAGCCGAAATCTTCGGCAAGCTTGTCGCCATGCGCGCCATGACCCCGAACGAAGTCCGCGCCGCGATGAACCTGCCGGCGCTGCCGGGCGGTGACGATCTCGCCAATCCCTACACCACGACGACCACAACCGGCCCGGCAGATCCCCAGCCGCCGAAGGAAGCAGCATGATTACCCACACCGCCTATTTTGGTGACGGCGAGAAGACCTTCACCCTCACGTCTCCTATGATCGATGAATTGCAGCGCAAGACCGGCGTTGGCATCGGCGCGCTTTACGCTCGCTTCATGCGGCAGGATTTTCACTTCGCTGACGTGGTTGAAATCATCCGCACCGGCCTTATCGGCGCGGGAACATCGCCGGTCGATGCTCAGACGCTTGTCGATACATACGCCAAGCCGCGCCCAATCATGGAAGTTCTTCCGCTCGCCTTCGACATTCTGGACGCGCGCTGGAACGGCAAAGCCGAAGCCCAGGACGATTTGCGACAGGCAGCGGCGGCCGGCGACATGAGCGCGGCGATCAATGAGGCCCTGAAGGAGTCGGGCCTTTGATCGAAGCGGATTGCCTCGAAATCAAGGCCGAAGTCTCGATTGACGACACCGGCACCGTGACCGGCATCGCATGGCCGTTTGACGCGCCCGATAGCGTCGGTGACGTGATCGAGAAAGGCACCATCACCTTCGCCACGTCCGTTCCGATGGTCATGGAGCACGACCAGAAGAAGGTTGTCGGCGTTTGGGAAACCTACACCGAAACCGACAAGGGCCTCGAAGTGAAAGGCCATTTGTTCGTGGAAGGCATCGAACCCGCCCGCGATGCTCACCGGCAATTGAAGGCCGGAAAGATCGCCGGCTTGTCCATCGGCTTCCGTCACACCGGCTTTGAACCGCGCTCAGCAGGTGGCCGCGTCTTCAAATCCATCACCATCAACGAAATCAGCCTTTGCCGTCGCCCGGTCCATCCTGGCGCCCGCGTCACCGTGATCAAATCCCAGATTGAGGAAAGTATGGAAAACGAAATCGAGAATGCACCGGAAGCCAAGGCCGATCCGGTTGTTACACCGCAAGAACTGAAGGCCATCAAGGCCCGCATGGACAAGCTGGAAGCCAAGGCAAATCGCCCGCTTGCAGCCAACAACAACCAGCCTGACGGGGAGAACGACAACGCGCGCAAGGCGTTCGGTAATTTTCTCCGCACCGGCTACCAAGACGCGCCTGACGTGGTGAAGAAGGCGCTCACCGTCTCGAGCGATGCGCCCGGCTACATTCTCGCACCGGAAGAAACTAGCAGCGAATTCATCCGCAATCTTGTCGAATTTTCGCCGGTTCGCGGCATCGCAGACGTTCGTTCGACCGGTTCGCACACCGTTATCCTGCCGAAGCGCCTTACCGTTACGAATGCAAAATGGAAGGGCGAAGCCGTCGCTTCTGAAGCCAGCGAACCGACGTTCGACCAGATGGAATTTTCCGTCAAGGAAATGACCACTCACGTTGATGTTGGAAATTGGCTTATCGAAGATGCCAGCCATGACGTCGAGCAGGAAATCCGCCTCGCGCTGGCCGAAGACTTCGGTGCGAAGGAAGGTCTTGCTTTCGTCAACGGCAGCGCAGCCCTTGAGCCGAAGGGCTTCATGGCCGAAGCAGGCATCACCAACAGCCTGAACGGCCACGCCACAAACCTGAACGCTGACGCCCTCATCAAGCTCATGTATTCCCTGCCCGGCGTTTATCGTAACCGCGGAACGTGGGCCATGAACGGCACCACGCTCGCCGTCATCCGCACCCTGAAGGACGGCAACGGCAACTATCTGTGGCAGCCGTCCTATCAGGCAGGCCAGCCCGAAACGATCCTCGGCCGTCCCGTGGTCGAACTTCTCGATATGCCCGATGTTGCGGCAAATGCCTCCCCGATCATCTTCGGCGACTTCAAAGCCGGCTACCGCATCTATGACCGTATCGAGCTTCAGGTTCGTCCGAACCCGTTCCTTCTGATGACCGAAGGCATGATCCGCTTCCATGCTCGCCGTCGTGTCGGTGCTGGTGTGGTCCGCACCGATGTCTTCCGCAAGCTGAAGATGGCAACGGCCTAAGCCATGACGCACCAGCGGCCCGCATATGAGGAAGTGACGATTGCGCATGGTGGCAGCACCGTGACGCTTCGCCCTTCCTTGCGAGCCGCTGCCACCCTTGAGGCTCGCTATGGCTTCCCGGCGCTCTTCCGCGCACTGGACGAATGTGACCTCACGATAGTTTCAGAGATCATCCTGACGTGCTCCATCACACGGCAGGGTGCAGCGGCCTTCCTTGCGGCAAATATGGGAAGGTCGCTTTCCCCATTCTTCAACAGCGTGCAATCACCGCTCTATCAGCTCGTCAGCATGTTGACGCCGGCACCGGCACCAAACGCGAAGCCTGCCAGCAATCCCGGCAAGCCGCTGGCGTGGGCCGATTACTATGCAGCGCTCTTCGAGCACGCGACCGGCTGGCTTGGCTGGACGCCCGAACAGTCGTGGAACGCTACGCCGACCGAGATCGACCGCGCTCATGCGGCCCTCATCGCAAAACTGAAGGCTATCCACGGCAGCAACGACCAACAGGAGAAGCAGGCTGTCGCATCAGACCCCGACGCCAGCTTTGACCGCAACGCCCTCGAATCCCTTCGCGGCAGCATCAGGAGGCATGGCCGATGAGCAAACCGCCCCGCATCTGCTCTTGTGGCCGCGTCGTGCCGCATGGCGTTCTTTGTGAGTGCCAGCGCACCCTCACCCGCGAGCGTAACCAACGCCATGACGCACGCCGGCCTCCTGCCCGCGCTCGTGGCTATAACCATGAATGGCGCAAAGCCCGGGTCGAATACCTCGCGGCTTATCCCTATTGCGCCATGCCCGGTTGCGGCAAGCCCGCTTCCGTCGTGGATCACATCATCGCGCACCGTGGCGACCGCAATCTCTTTTGGAGCCGGACGAACTGGCAACCCCTTTGCGCGCCCTGCCACAACTCCATCAAGCAACGCCAAGAAAGATCTACGTAATGGACACCGAAACTATCACTGTCGCTTGCCCGCCCCAAGTCTGGACACAGGTTTCGGACGAGCATCAGAGCCTTTTCATTCAGAACCAGGACGCGAAGGCGCTGAAACTGCACTTCGGCAATAGCGAGCCGGAGGTGAACACCAGCGCCTTCATTGTGTCGCAGGACTACAACCCGCTTGAGCGGAATTTTTCTTTCGATCCAAGGTCCAAGGTTAAGCTCTGGATCATGCCAGTTAAATCCGAAGCAACGCAGGTAGTCGTTGTTCGGACTGCTATCGGCTCTTTGATCCCGGAAAATCTCGCAATCAAGACGGTGGAAACAGCCACCCACTTGCTGACGAATGAAGACTGGGGAATTCTGCTTAGCTTCACTCAAGGCTGCAAGATCACCGTTCCGAACGGTCTTGCCTCACACTTTTACTGCACACTGCGGCAATCCGGTGCGGACCAGATCGAAGTTGTTCCGGGTGAAGGTGCGACCGTCGAAGAGATCGATGGCAACTTCAAATCCGAAAAGCGGCTCGCGGTCTTGGCACTGGCACGCATCCCGCTCGATGGCGCGTTTCAATTGACCGGCAGAACGGCAGCGTAACATGTCTAGCGACGCGCACGCCCGCCAGATCGACAAGCAGGAATTCGAAGCCGCGTCACGAGCCGCCCTTCAGCGCGCCCTCGCTTACTCGAAAAAATGCCGAAAGCAGGAACGGCAACTGGTTCGCGCTTGGATCAAAGACAAGAAACAGCCTGTCAAGTCGAGCTTTATTTTCTCCGGCAGGCCACCGGCGACACATACCATCAATGGCGTGACCCGCACCTTCGCGCAGTGGGCCAATCATCTCGGCCTTACCCGTGATGGCCTTGCATCGCGCATCGAGCGCTTTGGCTCTCTTGAGGCATCAGTGGCTAAAGGCAAAGCTGTCAACGTCGGCCGACGACCCGTCATCCTCGAATTCGAAGGACGATCGCTACCACTGTCTCAGTGGGCAGTCATCACGGGCCTGAAGCCTGCCACTATCCATTGCAGACTCAATGCCGGTTGGAGCGTTGCCGACACCCTCACCACCTGCCTGCATGGCACGCCGGGGGTGTCTTCCGACTTTATGCCCGTTGAGGGGACCGGCGCGGGGAGCACCGTGCAAGAGACGCCGAATATAACTTTTTCTGGAAAGGTCGAAAACGCATGAGCAGCGTCACTCTTTCGCTCGCGAAATCACACATGAACATCGACGGCACGACCGACGATGAGCTGATTTCCTTCTACATCGAGGCCGCAGACGCTTGGCTTGGCAACTTCATCGGCAAGCCGATCGCCGATTTCGATCCTGTCCCGGCTGACCTGAAGCGCGCCGCGCTTCTGCTCACCGCCTATTATTATGAGCAGCGCGAGGCCATCGCAGCCGGCATTTCCATGCAATTCGCCCCGCTCGGCGTGACGAATATCGCCAATTCCTACCGTGATGATTGGTTCGGCAATGGCGAATAAGACCGACAACGGCCTCGCAAAAACGCTTGCCGCGATGGATCGCGCCCGCCGCGCACCTCGTGAGGCCATCATGCCGGCGCTGAAAAAGTCCGGCGAAGAACTTGCTCACCACCAGAAACTTCTCGCCGAAACGTCTCGCGATACCGGCGCGCTCATCGACAGCATCGCCGTGACCATGCCCGGCCAATCCACGCCGGCATATTCGCAGCCGGGCGGTTCGCGTGTGGCCGGCGAGACAGAAGTCATCGTCACGGCCGGAAACTCCGATGTCCGTTACGCGCACCTTGTCGAATACGGCACGTTCGAAGCTGACGCCCAACCCTTCTTTTGGCCGGCGCTTCGCCTGCTTCGCAAACGCCTTCAAAACCGCATCAATCGGGCCACGAAGAAGGCCGTCAAAGACGCATGGAATAAGCAATGATCGAACCGACACTCGCCCTTCAGGCTGCCATCGGCAACCGGCTCGCCGCTACATCGGCAGTGACCGACCACGTTGACCCTGCCAACATTCGCGGCGGGCCGATGCGACCTGACGACTTCCCTTGCATCCTCATGGGTAACGGTCAGACGATCTTTCTCGGCAATGCGTCCGGTTCGCAGTATGTCGCTCGCGTCTTCCTGACCATCCACATTTGGGCCGTCGAAGACGGCGCGGACACGGCCAGAGCCATCGGCTTTGCGGTTATGAATGCCCTGAAGCAGCCACCGGAAGCCGAAGATTTCGCCATCGATGAGTTTGGTCTTCCCTCTATCTCGTGGATGCGTGACCCGAACCCGGCACAGTCTTACACCCACGGCGTCATGACCGTGGAAGCCGTCATGCGGTGGACCGTCTAATGCGTGCCGGCCAGCTTAACCGCGTAATCTCGATTGACCGCCTGACCACGACCTTGAACGAAAACCGCAGTTCGGTTTCCGCCTGGGCGAATATTGACACCGTGCGCGCCGAGATCGTGCAGCAATCCGCGACTGAATTTCTGTCTGGCTTCGGCGAGGCCGAAAGCGGCACCATCATTTTCCGCATCCGCTATCTGCCGGGCATCACCACAGCCGACCGCGTGACCTATGCCGGCAAGGCCCATGACCTGAAGGAAGTCACCGAAATCGGCAGACGGCGCGGCCTTGAGCTTAGGGCGGTCGCCACGTCATGACACACCTTCGCGGCGTGAAGCCTATGCTTACGCCAGACCGCGCCCCACTGACGAAAGCACCCTCGGCACCGAAATGGATGACCGATGAGGCGCGCGCCGAGTGGAAGCGGATCATGCCCCGCCTCATCGAAGATCGGATTATCACCAAAGCCGACCTGACGGGCGTTGAAAACTATTGCGTCGCCGTGGGCCGTGTCCGCGAGATCGAAGCTGTCTTCCGCACGTCCGGCTTGGACAAGACATTCTTCGGAATGCAGAACCGCGCCATGCAGACGGCCCGGCAGCTTGCCGCAGAATATGGCCTCTCGCCAGTCTCCCGCGCTCGTGTCGGCACCGCAGCCGATGACGACGGTAGCGATAACCCGCTGATGGTGCAGTGATGGCAAGCACCTATCCCGATTGGATCTTTGACGGCAGCGACATTCCTGACCCGTTCGGCTACGGTGAGCGTGCTGTGAAATTCCTTCGGCTGCTCAAGCACCCGAACAGCACAGCGCCGAAATCCGCGTTCCAGCTTCACGACTGGCAGGAAAGGATTGTCCGGCGCATTTATGGGCCTCGCCACCCAGACGGCCGGCGCATTGTCGAAACTGTCTTCTGGATGATCCCGCGCGGCAACCGTAAGACCAGCCTCGCCGCAGCCCTCGCGTTGCTCCATACCATCGGCCCGGAACGTGTGCCGGCCGGACAGGTGATCTTTGCCGCATCCGACCGCGAGCAAGCCGGGCTTGGCTTCAAGGAAGCAGCAAACATCGTCCGCATGGATAAGCGCCTTGTCGCCGCTACCCGCATCTATGACGCCCATAACAGCGCCAAGAAAATCGCCCTCAAATCTGAAGGCGTCGAACTTCAGGCCATTTCCAGCGATGGCGCGGCCCAGCACGGCAAGACGCCCGCATTCGTTCTCGTGGACGAAATCCACGTCTGGAAAGGCCGCGATCTTTGGGAAGCGCTAAAGTCTGGCATGGTGAAGACCAGCGGCACGCTCATGGTGATCGCCACGACGGCCGGGCGCGGCTCGGAAAATCTCGGCTTCACCGAATACGATTATGCCCGGAAGGTCGCACTCGGCGAGATCGACAATCCGGCATACCTGCCGATTATCTTCGAAGCGGCACCCGGCGACGATTGGCAGGATGAGGCCGTTTGGCATCGCTGCAATCCCGGCCTTGCTCACGGCTTCCCGAACCTGAACGCTCTGCGCACCGCTGCGAAGGAAGCAGCCGACCGGCCCGCCGAGCGCTTCGCGTTCCAGCAGTTCAACCTGAATATCTGGCAGGCCCATTCCCGCGATCCGCTGTTCGACATGGCGACATATGATGCCGGCCGCGACCCGCACTTCGACCTTGTCGACCTCGCGCCGCTGCCCTGCTTCCTCGGCGTCGATATGTCAGTGAACGGCGATCTGACCGCGATTGTCGCCGCATGGAGACATGACGATGGTCGCATCACCGTCCATCCTTGGTTCTTTGTGCCGGCCGACGATCTCAAGGGCCGATCCGAACGTGACGGCGTGCCTTACGAGCAATGGCGCGACGAAGGCCTCATCACCGCTATCGACGGCCCGGTGATCGAACCGGAAGCGGTCGAGCGGCACATTCGCGAAATTTGTGCCGACAACGACAATGTGCAGGAAATCGCCTTCGACCCGCACCTTGCCCGCATGACGATGCAGCGCCTTCACGATGATGGCTTGCCGGCAATCGAGATGCGGCAAGGCCCGCTGACAATGGGACCGGCCATCGGCACGCTTGAGCGCGTCGTCAACGGCTTGAACATTCGCCACAACGGCCACCCGGTTCTTCGCCATCACTTCGATAGCGTCGTCGCCAGCCGCAACGACACCGGCCTCGTGCGGATGCACAAGGGCAAGAAAACCGACCGCATCGACGGCGCGGTTGCCGCTGCGATGGCCGTGTCGCGCGCCGCAGCGAACGATTGCCGACGCTCAATTCTCGACATGGACCCCGACGACCTCGACCGCCTTTGGTCAGAAGCAGCATAGGAATTATTGGAATGGACGACACACAGCGTCTTGTCGTGAGCCTTGAGGCCCGGCTTAACAAGTATGAGAAGGACATGGGCCGCGCAACGAAGGCGACCAATGACAACTTCCGCAAGATGGAAGGTCGCGCCAAGCAGTCTGCCCAGAGCATGGAACGCTCGCTTGGCAATGCCTCGGCTTCCATCGCCGGCAAGCTCGAAAGCATGTTCGCTCCATTGATGCGCGGTGGTGCGGTTGTTGCAGGCGTCGGTGGCGCTGCCATCGCCCTGAAGCAGATCGCCGACACCGTTGCCGAAGTGGATCGCGAAGCGCGCAAGGCTGGCGTCTCGGCTCAAGTCTGGCGGCAATGGACCTATGTTGCGACCGCCACCGGCATGAGCATCGACGGCGTGACGGATGCCTTGAAAGAGCTCAATATTCGGGGAGATGAGCTTGCCCGAACCGGCAAGGGCAGCGCCGAAGAGGCTTTCCAGCGTCTCGGCTACAGCGCCGCAGACGTTGCTGCGAAGCTCCAAGACCCTAGCCGGTTCATGGATGAGATCATCGCCAAGCTTCAGACGATGGACAGGGCGGCACAGACGCGCATTCTCGATGAGGTGTTCGGCGGCACTGGCGCGGAAGAGCTTGCCAAGATTCTCGGCCTGTCCGTCACCGAAATCCAGAACATGCGCAGCGAGGCCGCGACCTTCACCGAAGAGCAGATCGCAGCCGCGCAGAAGATTGACCGCGAGTTCTCGACCATGTGGCGGAATTTCACGGTCTATGCCAAGCAGGCGGCAATCGAAGGCGTCAACGTCGCCTCTAGCATCATCGGCTTCATCAACGATCCTTCAGGCGGTGCGCGCGACCGTGCCATCGCCGACGCCAACAGCCCGGAGCGTCAGCTTGCCCGGCTTCAGGAGCGGCGCGCCCGTATCGAACGCCAGATCGCAGAGACAGTGGCCAACCCGTTCAACGTCTTGAAGGAAGCCGAGCTTCGGCAGCTTCGCGCGTCCCTTTCTGCCGTCGATGAGCAGATCCACGAAGTCACAGGCGGCAGCGATGAATTCAAGCAGGCGCTCAAGGAACTGTCCGCAGCGAGCAACAGCCTGTCCGGTTCCTTCGGCGGCAACGTCACCGCAGCCACCAACTTCAAAACGGCGCTCACCGAACTGAAGAACCTCGTGCCGGACCTGAAGGCCGAACTGGATAGCCTCGCGACGTCGAACGGCATTGATGCCGCGTATCAGCGCGCCGTCGGTAATGCCCGCACGATGGGCGAAGTCATGAGTGCGACCGATCTTGCGAACCGTGCCAAGAGCATCGCCAAGTTCGGCAAGCACGATAATATTCTCGACCTTATCGCAAGCGTCGAAAGCGGCGGGGATTATAACGCCACCCTCGACAATGGCCGCTGGACAGGTGGCGCACAGAACCTCACCGGCATGACGTTGAATCAGGTTCGCGCCCTTCAGCGGCAGATGCTCGCCGATCCGGCGAACCGCGCCCTCTATGGTGAAGGCCGCGGTTCTTCGGCCCTCGGCCGCTACCAGATTACGGGTGCAACGCTTGAAGGCTTGATGAAGGAACTCGGCCTGTCCGGTGATCGCCTCTATGATGAGGCCACCCAGGACGAACTTGCCCGCGCCCTGCTTCGCCGCCGTGGCAGCGACCCGGTAGCGCTTCGGCAGGAATGGACCGGCCTCAAACGTGTTGATGATGGCAGTATCCGCAATGCCTACAACGGCACGCCGACCGCAGCCCAGCCACTCGCGCCGACTGATAGCGAACGCCAGCGCACCGAACTGCTCAAGCAGCAGGACGCGGCAAGGAAGAGCTTGAACCAATCGGTGCAGGAAGGCTTGGACCTTGCCCGTTTCGAACAGTCGATTTCCAGCATGTCGGCATCGCAGCAGCGTGTCGAGCTTGCTGTCTATCAGGCACAGCAGGAAGCCAAACGGAACGGCATCACCCTCGATGCGCAGGAGCTTGCCGCGATCCGTGAGAAGATCACGCTCACGGCTCAGCTTGACGGCGAAAACCAGAAGGTCGCCGCGTCGTCGGAAGGACTGAAGAACGCCCAGCAGTATTTCGCCGAAAGCTTCACCTCGTCGCTGTCCGGCCTGCTCACCGGCACGCAGACGCTTGAGGGCGCGGTTCAAAGCCTGCTCAATTCGCTGATCGACGCCACGCTTCAGGCGGCGCTTCTCGGCAAGGGTCCGCTGTCCGGCTTGTTCGGTGGCGCAGGTAGCGGCCTGCTTGGCGCAATGTTTGGCTTTGCCGATGGTGGTTATACCGGCGACGGCGGAAAGTATCAGCCGGCAGGCGTGGTTCACAGAGGCGAGGTTGTTTGGTCGCAGGCAGACGTCCGGCGAGCGGGTGGTGTCGAAACGGTTGAGGCAATGCGCCTTGGCAGAAAGGGTTATGCAGAAGGGGGATATCACGGGAGCGCCCCGACACTCCGCTCGCCAGACCTCAGACCGGCGAACGGGAATGCCACGCCGGCCTCACAAACCATCACCATTTCCGCGCCTGTCACGGTCAACGCCAACGGCGGGACACCCGAACAGAACGCTGACCTCGCGAAGCAGGTTTCCAGCCAGATCGAGGCGACGATGCGCGGCGTGATCGTTGATGAGCTCTCGCGCCAAATGCGTCCGGGGAATCTGTTGAGCGCCGGAAAAGGCCGATAACGCAAAACGCCGGCAGTCAGGAGCGGCTACCGGCGTTTCACAATCAATTTTGCTAGATGGAAGAGGCAGCGAAAGTGCGGTCCCTTTGATAGCAAGATTCTCACATGCTCAGATCCACCGGTCAATACAGAAAGTAACAATCGCGCCTGTCTAATGTCTAAAATCGATAGACATTAGACAATCATCGCTGTTGAGAGTAAAAAATTGACCTGATACAATCATCAGTCATAAACAAAAATATAGGGCCGATCCGCTTCCAACGAAAATCGGCCCTACAAGGTGTGTCTAATGTGTATATATTACGATTTCCCTCGCGGAAGTCAATGCGAATGCTTGTCTAGTGCTGACATATCAAGCATTTCGGCGTCGCGCAAAAACGAGAATTTTGCAGCAAAACCGACCTCTGCAAATGTGCCTCAATCCCCTATCTCGCATGGGCTTCCGGCCACCCTTGCGAATGAGGGTGTAGTATATGGCAACCGCCATACCCACTATGATCTTCAATTACCTTTCATCACCTCATGGTTCGAACGCCTAGGTGAGAAGGCTAAAGGAACGAAAGCCTTCATCGATCGGAAGAACGACAAGGCAAAAGCAGCGAACAAGAAAACTGTCCGTTGGGATGGACTTCCCGGCGACGAGAAGAAGCGGCTCACCCTTGATCATGCTTTCCGCTCCGAGTCCCTCGCCTTCACCTTGAACCTGACACGGGAGAAGCTGGCGCGATACCTGAAGTCGGATCGTCCGGCGAAGGCGCTTGCCGATGCCGTCAACAAAGCTTGCAGATCGAAGCTCGGCCGCGCCGTGCCGATCTCGCTCGCATTGGAGATCAGCCCGACCGGCAAGCTTCATGCTCATGGCATTGCCACTGTTGAACGTGGCGAGTGGAAGGGTTTCCGCGACGCGCTGAAGAGCGCGGGCGGGAAAATTGAGGGTTCTGCCTCTGGACGTCAGACCGATACGCGCCGGCTTTGGAGTGCGACCGGATGGACAGCTTACATGGCAAAGGCCTTCCATGAGACAGCCGAAGCGGTCGGCACCGATAAGCTCTTCTACCAGTGCAATGCGACCCGTGCCGGCGCAAAGGCCGAATATGAGGCGAGCCTTCAGCGACAAAAGGCAGCGCGCAGGGCTTCCCGGTAAGTCAAAATTGACTTATAACTATTTGATATCTATGATTATTTGTCTATTTTGGCGCTTGCCAAGATTCTCAGCATGAGCGATGATTCCGTTCGTAAACATTACTCATCATGGGACACGTATTACATGCCGCAATTCATTCTCGACAGCTCGACCTACTCCCGGCTGCTCAACGCACTGCTCGCCGCTTCAACCGACGCATATGTCTCGAAGGACACCGACGCCTTCAAGATTGCTCTTGGCGAAGTTGCCGGGATTTGGCCCGAAACGGTTCTCGCCAGCTACAGCGACGCCAATCTCGAAGCGCCGGCGCGTCCGACCTTTGAACGGCCGAACCTCTGCATCTTGGACATTGATGCGATGATCAAAGCAGAGCGCGGCGCATAGGGGATCACGCCGTAGATTGAGGGCAGATTTCTAGAGCCTACCGGTGTTAGCCGGTAGGCTTTTTCTCAAACAGGGCCGCAGTGATCCGCATTAACGTAGTGAGACGACCAGTCATTTGAAGCATAGTCGGGCTGAATTTGGAAATAGTTACGACCATCAAGTCCATTGAGCCACCTTGTGAAGAGAAGCTTCTCACCGGCCGCAGCGATCTTAGCAACCTGCGCATCGCTACTTGCCTTCAACAATCGCGGCGTGTCCTGCTGGATCACGAGTTGGCGCTTAGGCTGATCGAACGGCATAAAGCGAGTCACCGAATGGTGATGTTGCTTCTTAAGGACAAGGTTTATGGCGCGGTCTAGGCAATACTGCGCGTTCTCCACATTCGCCCGAAAGTCACTTTGTAACTCGAAGGTGCTGATGCTCCAATGATTTGAATCTTCTGCACGATAGACGCGGGGAGTTAGCCGCCAGATATTCCAAAAGTCCTGGGTGTTCACACCCCATTCGAGAAGATCAATTTTGATCTTTTCGTAATTCATCTGGATGAAATCGAAAGGCTCTTTCACGTTCTGGGCGATCCAAGCAGAATCCTTGGTGTGATATGGCGCGGAGTTTCCCCGCCCAATCCATATGGTAAGGTCATTGATCTTATCTGGATTAGCCCATTTCGCGATATCATAATCCTGCTCAATGGCTATAAAAATAGCCATTCTTATCCGAAGCAATGCGTCTGATATCTTACCGTTTGCTATATCTTTTTCGGCGGATGCTAAGTGGTCCCGTATCTCAGCACTCGTTATGAGTTCGCTCTGATAGATCTCGTGCAGGGATTTTCCGAAGACTTCCTGCAAAATACCTTTGGTGGCCACCTCACAAGCGTCGAAGTAGTTCCTCACACTCGCCTGCTCCGCGAGCTGACCATAGTGCTTAACGATCACTCGCTCCTTATTCATCGCCTTCAACGTGCCGGTCTTCTTTACCGCAACGCCATTATCGCGAAGGAACGCCATGATCTCGTCGAAGGTCGACTTTTCGAAGCTCTTAACCTCGTCCACCTCTTTCTCGATCAGAGCGGCCTTCATTATTAACTCAACCGCATCTTGCAGGATCACAAGAGCAGCCGAGGTCGCGTATTTGTTATCAGAGTGAAGTAGGGATCTGGCTTGATCGTAAAGTGTTCGAGCCACCAATAAGCTCTGCAGAACTTCCGCTTTCATGATCGTCCTTGGATGCTCAACCGACCTTTGATAGTTTGGAACGCATTATGGAGTGCTTGAACATCAGAAGCAGAGGAAGCGCCTGAAACCATCCTATCGACGTGTAGATTTCGACATTACACGGCATCCGATGGGCTTCACTTGCCGCGAAACCGACACTACCGGAGTTGTCACATGCGAAAAGCCCGATGGCGACAAATCTAGCGAGGGAAAAGTTCAAGCCCTCCGGCGATACTGAAAAATCGGTCGCTCGGAGTTTGATTGGTTTTTGACGCATTTCTTCAAGATCAAGCTCGAATAGACGATCCAGCACGGCCTTATCTTCCGGCTCAAGCTTACTTATTGCGTGTGTGATTAGCGCAGTCACGCCTATTGATTTGTTCACTGGATCAACAGCATTCGAGATATATGCGGCCCACAAATCCTGAAGGCCATCATCGCTTTCCAGCGATAGGGCATCAACTAACGGGATTGCTGCACGCTCATCCAAAGTCAGAAAGGTTGCATCCAATCCCAAAGCACTAAGATGCTTTTCGGTCTTAACTGCTACAGACGCGCGGTTTCTAATACGGAAGCCTACAGCGGAATCGGCAGCTGCGCCGGCGTATGCTGCAATTGCCTCTTGAAAAATCTCAGCAAGATAGCGCCCGCTTTTCTCTCCTACATCAATAGCTTTGCCGGTTGTTTTTGCGATCTCAGTTGCCGCTTTGAAACCTTCATCGCCTATCATTGCGCCCGCCTTTGACCAGATTCTATCTGCTTCGCTTTAACCCGGGCTATACGTGCGGGCTTCACAAAAAGTCGATCAAGCAAATCGTCCGTCAAATCTTGAAGGGCTTCCGCTTCAATCGACGTGTAAGGATCGACATCATGAGCCGCATCGTTGCCGTCCATCAATGCAACGTCAGCCAATTCGACGATATCCTCGTCGAGCACCTTAAGTTGTCCTAGAGCAACGACTCTAGCCCTTGGTGCGTCAGCGGCCTTTTTTCCAGACAATCGCGGATCATTCGTGTAAATTTCCTTGGTCGCGACATCGATCGTCTTGCGGAACATCGCGCCGGCGGCATCAAACAACGACAACTGTCGGCAACGAACAGCTTGCCGGAAGAGGTCCCGAACGCGATCGGGGATATCTTCGGACATTATGGGGTAGTCCGGAAGCGCAATTATTGCCTGCTGGTCGAAATAACGTCCCCTGTCGAGTTCGCCGGTCACGTTACTAATGTGGCTGGCAGGTTGGCCTTGGTAGATACTACCCTTGCCACACGCCTTGCATATGAAAAAGACCTCTGCATTGAGTCCATCGATGTTCGCCATCGCGACTGCATCCAGTTGAGATGTAATGCCACATCGAACACATTTTCTTATGAGGTGCGCCATGAGCCGAATCGCCGTTGATGATGAGGCTCATTTGACTGCAAGCTCTGAGCCGCTTCCAGATCCAATTTCAATCAGAGGTAATTATCCACATCGCTCAAAAGCGAAAACGTCGCCGACGCCCTCTGCGTCCTTGCAAACGGAACTCAATGTTGGATATAGAGGATCACGTTCGTTACAAATAGGCGAGCATTACAAGCTTACAAAACGGTCGAAATAGTCGTTGAAATTCAAATGTCTAGCTGATTTCGAATCTCTCCACTCCGACCATTTATTTCCCAAAAAAGCATCTGTTCTGAAGCGCTTAGGCGCTCATCTCAATACGTTTTGTTGCTAAACAGCCGCAACTCGTTGTGTTGACTGTACTTAAGTTGCGCTCACGATGGATTTTTAAAGCGGTTTCCGCAAACTCCGCAGTCAGCCGCCATTGTGCAAAGGCTTGCCGATTACCTTGTCGCCGACCTTGATGCCAAGGGCTCTGGTGCGGCCGGCATTGAGTTCCAGCACGTATTTCACCGGGCCGCGCGAATCGATGATGTCGCGAGAAAAAGGGACTGCGTTTTCGCGGATATGTGAGATCGAGCCGTCGGTCCGGATGAAGACCATATCGAGCGCCAGAACCGTATTCTCCATCCACATGGACACCTGACGCTCCGCTCCGAAATCGAAGAGCATGCCGTGATTGGTGTCCATCTGCTTGCGGAACATCAGGCCGCGTTCGCGTTGCGCGTCGTTGAGCGCGAGTTCGATTGTGAAAGGATAAGTCTTGCCGCCGGCGGTGCGAATGGACAGCTCGGATCGTGGAAAAACCACATCCTGTTGCGCCTGCGCCGTCTGCGATGATGCACCGGCGGCAACAAAAACGAAGAAAAGCGCCATCAAGGCGCCTTTCATAATATTCCTGGTTTCTGACCGAACTGTTGCAAACATCAATGCGACCGGTTTGTGGGCACGACATTATCAGGATGGATTTCGGCTGCCATCAACCCCTTGTCGCCAGGCCCGAAGCGCACCAGAACGACCTGACCCGGCCTCAACTCGGTCAGGCCGAAGCGTCGCAATGTTTCCATGTGAACAAAGATATCTTCCGTGCCCTCGCCGCGGGTCAGGAAGCCGAACCCTTTGGTGCGGTTGAACCACTTGACCAGCGCGCGTTCAAGACCGCTCGTCGCCGTCACCTGCACATGGGTGCGTACCGGCGGCATCTGCGACGGATGAACCGCCGTCGACTGGTCCATGGAAAGGATGCGGAAGGCCTGATAGCCGCGATCGCGTCGCTGGATCATCGCCACGATGCGTGTGCCTTCGAGAATGGTCTGGTATCCGTCGCGGCGCAGGCAGGTCACGTGCAGCAACACGTCCTGCATGCCGTTGTCCGGCACGATGAAGCCGAAGCCCTTGGCCACGTCGAACCATTTCACGACGCCGGTGATCTCGATCAGATCAACCGGTTCACCCGCAAATTCTTCGAAACTGGCAATGCCCTTCGATGACATTCTGTCTGCCATACCTGTCGGCCCCTCGGTTACGCGCCACACATGACGGTTAACTGATTCTTAGAGGATAGATTAACATTGCGCCAACCGTCCAGCGCAAGTCTCGTGTTCTTCTTATTCACGTCCTTTCTATTCGCGGTGGCTTGCTCCAGGCTGGCGGCTGTTCCATATCGAAGATGGCGAAAACGCTTAAATCGAGGGATCCAAATGCGATATCTCCACACTATGGTCCGGGTCAAAGACCTGGATGCCTCCCTTCATTTTTATACAACTCTGCTCGGCCTGAAAGAAGTCCGCCGAATTGAAAACGAAAAGGGCCGTTTCACCCTGGTTTTCCTCGCGGCAAGCGACGATATCGATCAGGCGACAGCCAATCAGGCACCTTGCCTGGAACTCACCTATAACTGGGACACCGAGGACTATACGGGCGGCCGCAATTTCGGCCATCTCGCCTACGAAGTCGACAATATCTATGAATATTGCGAGCATCTGCAGAAGAACGGCGTGACCATCAACCGGCCGCCGCGCGAAGGCCGCATGGCCTTTGTACGTTCTCCCGACGGCATTTCATTTGAAATTCTCCAAAAAGGCGGCAATCTTCCGGTTGCTGAGCCATGGGCCTCGATGCCGAATATCGGCAGCTGGTAATGACTTTTGACGGCGGCGCATTTCGTGTCGCCGTCAACCACTCAGGGTCCACGCAAGCTTGAAGGTGATGATTGACGCTACGCGATTCGCGGCTTCAATCTTTCTCACCAGCCGGAAGGCCAGAGCGTTGACGACCATATCTCCCAGCCATTTTCCCCGTTCCGCCACAGGCACCGTCATCAGGCAGATTGCGTTGACGGGAATTCTGATCACCCTGCTCGGAAGTTGCGCCACGACAAAAAAAGTGGCCGAGGCAGATGATGCGGGCCAGGCGGACACCGCCGCGGCGGCGGTCGACATGCTCGCAAGGGGCGAGACCGCGACAACAGGCTCCCAAAGCGCTTATGTCGATCCGATGGTGACAACCGCGCATGGCCGCAAGATCCCCCAGAAGGGAACGCAGGTTATGGGCATGCGGGCAACTGCTGGCGGCACGCCCACCCACAACGCACTGACACAGACCTATTCGCCCCTTCAGGCATCGATCGCGGGCGCGGTAACCGAGCCGACCGGCGTGCGTGCCGGCAATACAAGCATCTTTTCAGGGCACGCCCAGGCGGCTGGCCCGGAAATGGCGGCGACAATGACGACCGGCTCGACTGCGCTCGATTCCCCCTATCCTGCGGCAAGAGCCATGCCGGCTGGCGGCGTGAACGCAATGACGCGCAGCGTATTCAGCACCGGCACACCCGTCGCTTGTGGCAACGACGTCAATGGAAACATGATAAGCTGCTGATTTCACGAGCCCTTCTCTGGTTTCATACAAGTTTTTACCGCTTGTCATTTTTTTGCAAAAAACATCGTTTTGCAGCTTGCGGGAAAGAAATCCCCTCTCTATAAGGCACCTCAGCACGCGCCCTTCGTCTATCGGTTAGGACGTCAGATTTTCATTCTGAAAAGAGGGGTTCGACTCCCCTAGGGCGTGCCACTCCCCCTCCGCCAAGTCATTGTTAGAATTACCCAATTACCATCTGATGGCAGTTTGGAATTTTTCTTAATTTGACCTTTGAAAAGTGCATTTTTGCGCTTGCGGTCTTTAATCGACGCCCCTATAAGGGCGCCACAGCACGCGCCCTTCGTCTATCGGTTAGGACGTCAGATTTTCATTCTGAAAAGAGGGGTTCGACTCCCCTAGGGCGTGCCACTCCCCCTCCGCCAAGTCATTGTTAGAATTACCCAATTACCATCTGATGGCAGTTTGGAATTTTTCTTAATTTGACCTTTGAAAAGTGCATTTTTGCGCTTGCGGTCTTTAATCGACGCCCCTATAAGGGCGCCACAGCACGCGCCCTTCGTCTATCGGTTAGGACGTCAGATTTTCATTCTGAAAAGAGGGGTTCGACTCCCCTAGGGCGTGCCACTTCCTCTCTGCCAAGTCGTTGTTCAAAAGAGCCTATTCGGTTTTGTGGATATTTCTGTTTTTTTCCGCAGAAGATGGCGAAGACACGCATTTTTCGCTTGCGATATCTCCTCTTCCCCCCTATGAGAGCGCTCACCGCACGCGCCCTTCGTCTATCGGTTAGGACGTCAGATTTTCATTCTGAAAAGAGGGGTTCGACTCCCCTAGGGCGTGCCACTTCCTTATCCAAAAATCGGAAAATCATTTTGCCAATGCTGCATCCAGCAGGCGCAACTGTATCCGTCGACTGCCCTGCCAATAGTCTGCGCTCAGGCTTCCGGCGGCATGGATCTGCAGGCCGCGGGATTTCATCAGGAGGTCGCCCAGAGGTGTATCTGCGGCGCGGAAAGCGATCCCATCCAGGCGTGAGCCGTCCATTGCTTCCAGCGTTATCTTGATGTGAGCGGTGCCCACCGGACGGACATCCCTCAGGCGATGGGAGGGAATTGCGAAGATCGGCTGCGGATGACCCGACCCATAGGGCCCGGCTTTTTCCAACTGGTCGAAAAGGTCGAGGGTCGCACCTGATGCCGACAGAGCGCCGTCGATCTTCAATGAGTGGCTCGAGACAAGAGACGGCACGCGCGAAGCGGCGCTCTCCTCAAAAAATGCCCTCAGCGCTCCCAACTTGCTGCGCTCGACGGTGAGGCCAGCTGCCATGGCATGACCGCCACCTTTCACCAGCAGGCCGTCTTCCACGGCCGCGCGCACCATATGGCCCATGTCGAAACCATTGATAGAGCGGCCGGAGCCGGTGCCTTTCCCTTGCGAATCGAAGGCGATCGCGAAAGCGGGGCGCTTGAATTTCTCCTTCAGCCTGGCTGCAAGCAAACCGACGATGCCGGGATGCCAGCCTTCATGTGCGGTGACCAGAACATTGGCGCCCTCGCCGTCTCCGTATTCGGCCAGCACTTCGGCTTCCGCTTCGGCAAGCATCGCAGCTTCCATCGCTTGACGATCCCGGTTGAGTTCATCGAGGTGGGCTGCGATTTCCTCTGCCTGCACGCTGTCTTCGAGGGTCAGGAGGCGGCTGCCGAGCGCTGCATCGCTGATGCGTCCGCCGGCATTGATGCGCGGACCGATGAGGAAGCCAAAATGATAGGGCGTAACCGGTCCCGATAGGCCAGCCTTCCTGAAAAGTGCCGCGAGGCCGAGATTGGTCATATGGCGGGCCGCAATCAGCCCCTTGACTACGTAAGCTCGGTTCAACCCCTTGAGCGGCACAACATCACACACGGTCGCGAGCGCCACGAGATCGATCCACGCAAGAAGATCTAGATTGGCCGCTCGCCGGTCTCCGGCTTCACGCAAAAGACGCGCGGTGGCGACAAGAACAAGAAACACCACTCCGGCGGCACATAAGTGCCCCTGCCCCGACAAATCGTCTTCGCGATTCGGATTGACGAGCGCGACTGCTTTCGGCAGCTCGGTTCCTACCTGGTGATGGTCGATCACCACGACGTCACATCCCTTCGCCGCGGCTGCCGCAAGCGATTCGTGGCTAGTCGAACCACAGTCGACGGTGACGATCAGGCTCGCGCCGCGTGCGATCAACTGTTCCATGGCGGCAGCATTCGGGCCATAGCCTTCGAATATGCGGTCAGGAATGTAGATTTCGGCATCAATCTCGAAATGCTTCAGGAAACGATAGAGAAGTGCTGAGGACGATGCTCCATCGACGTCATAGTCGCCGAATATAGCGACACGTTCGCGCCGGCGGATCGCTTCGAGAATTCGCGCCGAAGCCTTGTCGCAATCCGTCAGCGTCAATGGATCTGGCATCAGCGAGCGGATGGTCGGATCGAGAAACGCCGGAGCATCATCCAAAGCCACGCCACGGCCGGCAAGAACACGGGCGATGATCTCGGGAATTCCATGAATCTGGGCGATTGCCAGTGCACGGTTCTGTGCTGCCTGATCGAGCCTGGACATCCAGCGCTGCCCGGATGCAGACCGCTCCACTCCTAGAAATGCCCTCTGGACGGGATCCGCGGGTTCCTGGGGCGTTAAAGCGGTAAATGTCTTTGTCGTCATCGGCTATCCATAGCCGACGACGTGCAGAAGCGGAAATGCTTTCGCGTCAAAGCCAGTTGTGAATCAACAACCACACTGCAGCGAACATAGACGCCGATGCAACAGCGAGGATAGCGACAACAAATGAACCTGCCCTTTCAGGCTCGCCATCGTCTTCGCCAACCAAATCCTCGTTGAACGAATAAACAAGCTTCAGATACGGCACACTGCTGTGCCCGCTGTGACGCTTGGGTTGGCCGTAAAGGCCGTCACTCATGTCAATAGACATCACGCAAACGCCTCCTCCTGCGATGGTGAATGAGGAGAGTGTACGGCGATTTTCTCCCTGCGACCAGTCATCAAACTGTCATTCAGGAATATTTTCACAAAATACTAAAATAGAGCCAAAGCGCGTCGCCCCTTCAGGTCTACACGCTACGCCTTGGCTTCTTGTTCTTGGCTGTTGTTACGCAGCCGGCCCGAGATTTTTCAGGATGCGCGGGGCCGCTCGATGCGGATCACCTGCGGCTCGCCGACGAGATAGGTCTCCTGCTTGATCCCCTCGACTGCCTTGCGTATCGATGCTTCGGTCGTGGCGTGGGTGACGAGGATGATCGTCTTGGAGGTGTCCGTCTGTGCGGGCTTCGGCCGCTGGACGATCGATTCCAGCGAAATGTTGTTTTCCGCCATGCGGGCCGCGACGCTGGCAAAAACGCCGGTGCGGTCGGCAACCGTCAGGCGGATGAAGTAGCCGCCTTCATGGCTGCGCATCCGGGCCTTCTGATAAGGGGCAAGTGCGATTGCCGGAGTGCCGAGTACCGGCACGCGCTGCGCACCAGGCTGGCTCTTGGCGATGTCGGCGATATCGCCGAGCACGGCCGAGGCCGTCGCATTGCCGCCGGCACCGGGGCCGACCATCAGAAGTTCACCCAGGATATCAGATTCAATCGCCACGGCATTGGTGACGCCGTCGACCTGCGCAATCACGCTGTCATGCGGCACCATGGTCGGATGAACGCGCTGTTCGATGCCGCTTTCGGTGCGCTGGGCAACGCCGAGCAGCTTGATGCGGTAACCGAGATCGGCAGCAGCCAGAATGTCGTCGATCGAGATGTTGGTAATGCCCTCGAGATAGATCTCGTCGGCCGCGATCTTCGTGCCAAAAGCGAGCGTCGTCAGGATAGCAAGCTTGTGCGCCGTGTCATTGCCCTCGATATCGAAGGCCGGATCGGCTTCGGCATAACCGAGACGCTGGGCTTCCTTCAGGCACTCCTCAAACGAAAGGCCTTCCTTCTCCATCTTGGTGAGGATGTAGTTGCAGGTGCCGTTCATGATGCCATAGACGCGCGAGACAGTGTTACCCGTCAAGCTCTCGCGCAGCGCCTTGATGACCGGGATACCGCCGGCAACGGCGGCTTCGAAGTTCAGGAGAGCGCCCTTTTCTTCGGCGATCGTCGCAAGCTCGACACCTGAAGCTGCCAGAAGCGCCTTGTTGGCGGTCACGACATGGAGACCACGTTCCAGCGCGATCCTGACAGAATCGGCCGCGGCACCCGTAGCGCCGCCCATCAATTCGACGAAGACATCGATATCGGCTTCGGCTGCAAGCTTTTCCGGTGTTTCAAACCACGCCATGCCGGACATGTCGAAGCCACGGTCACGGTTGCGGTCGCGGGCGGTAATAGCAGTGATCTCGATCGCTCGTCCGCATGTCACGGCCAGTTCATTGGCACGTGTCTGGATGATCTTGACCAGCGAAGCACCCACGGTTCCAAGACCCGCGATGCCGACTTTGAGGGCGTCTGCCATTTCGCATTCCCGATGTTTGAAAAAGCGGCCACGAACGGGCCGCTTGAGGATTATGACGGTCGATGACCGACTTAGCGGTGCGTATTCAACGAAATGACGTTGTGCATCGTCTCGTCGACGGTCGAGAAAAACTTCTTGATATTACGGGCCGCCTGACGAATCCGGTGCTCGTTCTCAACAAGTGCGAGACGGACGTAATCGTCGCCCATTTCGCCGAAACCAATACCCGGAGCGACAGCGACGTCAGCCTTTTCGACGAGAAGCTTGGAGAATTCAAGCGAGCCGAGGTGACGGAACTTTTCCGGGATCTTTGCCCAGGCGAACATCGTGGCAGCCGGCGGCGGCACTTCGAAACCAGCCTTGCCGAAGCTGTCGACCATCACGTCGCGGCGGCGCTTGTAGACATTGCGGACTTCCGCGATATCGGAGCCATCGCCGTTCAGCGCGTGGGTTGCAGCAACCTGGATCGGCGTAAACGCGCCGTAATCCAGATAGGATTTCACACGCGTCAGCGCTGCGATCAGGCGCTCGTTGCCGACGGCGAAGCCCATCCGCCAGCCCGGCATGGAGAAAGTTTTCGACATCGAGGTGAACTCAACGCAGACATCCATTGCGCCCGGAACCTGCAGCACTGACGGCGGCGGATTGTTGTCGTCGAAATAGATCTCGGAATAGGCAAGGTCAGACAACACGATGATGTCATGTTTCTTGGCGAATGCGATGACGTCCTTGTAGAAATCGAGGCTCGCCACAAAGGCCGTCGGGTTGGACGGATAGTTGATGATCAGCGCCAGCGGCTTGGGAATCGAGTGCTTTACCGCGCGCTCAAGCGGCGGGAAGAAGCTGTCGTCCGGCTCTACCGACATGGAGCGGATCACGCCGCCTGCCATCAGGAAGCCGAAGGCGTGGATAGGATAGGTCGGGTTCGGGCAAAGGATGACATCGCCAGGCGCGGTGATCGCCTGCGCCATGTTGGCAAAGCCTTCCTTCGAGCCGAGGGTCGCAACGACCTGTGTATCCGGGTTGAGCTTCACCCCGAATCGGCGAGCGTAATAGGCGGCCTGAGCGCGGCGCAGCCCCGGAATGCCCTTGGAGGACGAGTAGCGGTGGGTGCGCGGGTCCTGAACCACTTCGCACAGCTTGTCGACGATCGCCTTCGGTGTCGGAAGGTCGGGATTGCCCATGCCGAGATCGATAATGTCCGCGCCACCCGCTCGCGCGCTGGCCTTCAAACGGTTGACCTGTTCGAAAACGTAAGGCGGCAGTCTGCGGACTTTATGAAACTCTTCCATCTCTCTTCCCATTGGCGCACGAAGCAGCAATTGAGCGACATCAATGTGTCGCATCCGATTGCTTTGCGGCCAAACAGGACGAAAGGCAAGTGCTAAGAGAGGCGGCCCGTTACTTCGAGATGGTGTTCAGCGCGTCAGTGCCGTGCTCAGTGGCCAATTTGCGATATTCGGCGACGCGTTTCTTGTATTCAGCTTCGCTGATCGAACCGCTGCGGCGAGCACGAGCAAGTGCTGCCATACGAGGCTCGGTCTTGTTGTAATCCTCGTCCTCGATCTGCTCGTTGGCGGCGAGAAGCGTGCGATCGAAGGTTGGATAGGTGCCGGTATCCTTCTTGACCAGCGGACCCGGCGCGCGTTCAGTCTTAGACTGAGAAATAACGGCCGGCGGCGCGGTGCTGGGGATACCGTCGTCAAGCGCAAAGCTCTGACTGTTGCAGGAGGCCAGCAGCGGCAATAGAGCCAGAGGTGCCGCGACAGACAAACATCCGATCCCGCGCTTTAGAATTCCCATGGCCTGCCCCATCTCCGTCAATGCCGTCATCGGACCCTGTCCGACCTTGACGCGGGCGGTGATCCGCCATCGTCGTCCTTTCCGGCACTTGTATTCGGTTTCGGGCGCGATGTACAAATGAAAACAACGGTCATGCACGGGAGGCTGCGATTGGCGCAAAAGTCCGACGATCACGGGCATTCCGGACAGGAATTTCCGGGCTTCGATGCGCGTTTCTTCGAAGCCTATGCGATCAAGGACCCCCAGTCCCTGATGATGAATGCTGCGCGGGCATTCGAGAATCTGGGTCGCGCCGCCTCCGAATGGCTCGGTCCACGTGAACGCGGCGAGACATCGGATGATCTTTTCGCCGGGCCGATCGGCGATTTCATCAAGACCATGTCGGCGCTCACAGAATACTGGACTTCCGACCAGAAACGGATGCTCGAAGCGCAAACACTGCTTCTGTCCACCTATTTCGAGATCTGGATGCGCAGCATTCAGCAGACGGGCGGGACAGAGGAAAAGAGCGCCGAGGCCGAGATGGCGGCAAACAAGGACCGGCGCTTCGCCGACGAGGACTGGTATCGAAATCCGTTCTTTTCCTTCCTGCGGCAGATCTACCTGGCAAGCGCCTCCTGGGCCGAAAGGCTGGTGAGCGAGGCGGACGGGCTGGATGAAATTACGAAATACAAGGCCCGATTCTATGTCAGGCAGTTCACCGCCGCGTTTTCACCCAGCAATTTCGCGATGACCAATCCGGAGGTCTGGCGCGCGACGGTGGAAAGCCAGGGCATGAACCTCGTCACCGGCATGCGGATGCTGACTGAAGACGTGATCGCCGGCGGCGGGCATTTGCGACTGCGCCAGACGGATGCCAGCCAGTTCTCTGTCGGAAACAATCTCGCAATCACGCCCGGCAAGGTGATTGCTCGCAACGAACTTTGCGAGATCATCCAATATGAACCTTCAACCGAGACAGTGTTCAAGCGACCGCTGGTGATCGTGCCGCCCTGGATCAACAAGTTCTACATCCTCGATCTGACACCGGAAAAGAGCTTCATCAAGTGGTGCGTCGATCAGGGGCATACGGTCTTCGTCATCTCCTGGGTCAATCCGGACCGTGAGCATGCGGCAAAGGATTGGGAATCCTACATTCGCGAAGGCATCGATTTCGCGCTCGATACGGCCGAACAGGCAACCGGAGAGAAACAATCCAACGTCATCGGTTATTGCGTCGGCGGCACTCTGCTTGCCGCGGCACTTGCATGGCATGCGCAGAAGAAAGATGCGCGGATTGCTTCCGCCACGCTTTTGACCGCGCAGGTGGATTTCGCCGAGGCAGGCGAATTGAAGGTGTTCGTCGATGAGGAACAGCTTGCCGTCATCGAGGCGCAGATGAAGGCAAGCGGTTATCTGGCGGCGTCGCAGATGGCAGCGGCCTTCAACCTTCTTCGCTCGTCGGAACTCATCTGGCCCTATGTCGTCAACAATTACCTCAAGGGCAAGGAGCCGATGCCCTTCGACCTGCTCTACTGGAACTCCGATTCGACGCGGGTGGCGGCCGCCAATCACGCTTATTACCTCCGCAGCTGCTATCTCGACAATGCGCTCTCTGCCGGCCAGATGAAGCTCGGCGGCGGCTCGATCGATCTCCGCGACATCACCATCCCGATCTACAATCTCGCCACGCGCGAAGATCACATTGCCCCTGCCCGCTCTGTCTTTCGCGGCAACGCCCTGTTCGGCGGGCCGGTCGAATTCGTTCTCTCCGGCTCCGGGCATATTGCCGGCGTCGTCAACCCACCGAGCCGGACGAAGTATCGTTATTGGGCCCAAGGCGACACAGGTGCCAAGTCTGCAGATACGCTGTACGGCTGGTTGAAGGAGGCGACTGAAACCGCCGGCTCCTGGTGGCCGCATTGGCAGGCATGGGTGGAAGCGCAGGATACCGACCTTGTTCCGGCCCGCATTCCCGGCGACCGAACCCTGTCACCGCTTGGAGACGCCCCCGGCACCTATGTTCTGGCGCGCTCCTGACGGACTTCTTATGCGTTTTCACCCCCCTCTTGTTCCCGCCACGCTGGTGCAGCGCTACAAGCGCTTTCTGTTCGACGCCATTCTGGACGACGGCACGCCGATCACCGGCTCGTGCCCCAATACCGGCTCGATGCGCGAGCTGACGACGCCCGGATCGCGGATCTGGCTTTCCGAGCATGACAGCCCGACACGAAAATATCGACATGTCTTCGAGATGATCGAGGCAGACGGAGAAATGGTCGGCGTCAATACCGGCATGCCGAACAAGCTCACCGAGGAAGCAATCCGCGCCGGCCTGATCCCCAGCCTTTCCGGTTATCCGACGATCCTGAGAGAACAGAAATACGGCCGCAACTCGCGGATCGATTTCCTGCTGAAGGGCGACGGCCTGCCGGATGCCTATGTGGAGGTGAAGAACGTCCATTTCAGTCGGCAGGCGGGACTGGCCGAATTTCCCGATACGGTCACCAAGCGCGGCGCCAAACATCTGGAAGAACTTGGCGACATGGCGGAACTTGGTCACCGGGCGGTGATGATCTACCTCATCCAGAGACCGGATTGCCAAAGCTTCTCGATCTGCGCCGACCTCGATCCGTTTTACGCTGCGGCATTCGCCCGGGCACAGAACCGTGGTGTCGAGGCATACGCGCTCAGATGCGCAGTTTCTCCCGAAGGAATAGAACCGCTGGATCTGATCGAAATGAAGCCCCTGTCGGGAGGAATGCAGTCGGAATTATTGTTCGCCATGGACTAAGGCGGGCGTGCTGCATTATGAACGGGGGAACGATTGAGAGAAATATGATGGTCAATTACATCGAGGCGGTTTCCGCCCCCCAAAAAAACACGGGTGCAATCCGCCTTTACAACACGGCCGACGACTTCGCCGGCATGCGCAAGGCGTGTCTTCTGACCGCACGTTGCCTCGACGAACTCGCTTCGATCATCAAGCCGGGCGTTACCACAGCGGCGATCGACCGGTTCGTTTTCGAATTCGGCATGGATCACGGCGCGCTTCCCGCGACGCTGAACTATCGCGGTTACAAATATTCAGTCTGCACCTCGATCAACCATGTCGTCTGCCACGGCATGCCGGACGACAAGCCGCTGCGCGAAGGCGATATCGTCAATATCGACGTGACCTACATTCTCGACGGATGGCATGGCGATTCCAGCCGCATGTATCCCGTCGGGCAGATCAAGCGTGCTGCCGAACGGCTGCTGGAAGTGACGTATGAATGCCTGATGCGCGGCATTGCCGTCGTCAAGCCCGGCGTGCGCACCGGCGCGATTGGTGAAGCGATCCAGACCTATGCGGAAGCCGAGCGCTGCTCCGTCGTGCGCGATTTCTGCGGCCATGGCGTCGGGCAGCTGTTCCACGATTCGCCGAACATCCTGCATTACGGCAGATCCGACGAAGGGCCAGAATTGAAAGAGGGCATGATCTTCACGATCGAGCCGATGATCAATCTGGGCAAGCCGCATGTGAAGGTTCTTGCCGATGGCTGGACGGCGGTGACCCGCGACCGGTCGCTTTCGGCACAATACGAACACGCAATCGGCGTTACCGCCACGGGCTGCGAGATCTTCACCCTTTCGCCGGGTGGTTTCGACCGCCCCGGACTTCCGCCGCTCGAAGGCTGATCCATGAACAAGCGCCCCGCCTCCTCGCAAGATTCGCATGAACCAGCCGAGGAGACGGGCCGCGACGACCTGTTCGCCGACGAGCGCGGTTATTTTGCCGAACATGTGGGAAAACGGCCGCCGCTCAAGGCGGATCAGCTGCCCGGAGCCGCCGAGCATTATCTCGGGCACCGCGAGCGGTTACGCGACAAATACCGCGACCATGGCGATACGTCGCTCGCCGACTACGAAATCCTCGAACTTCTGCTGTTCCGCTCGATCCCGCGCCGGGACACCAAACCTCTCGCGAAAGCGCTATTGGCCCGTTTCGGTTCGCTTGCAGGCGTGTTTGGCGCCCCGACAAGCCTGCTGCAGGAGGTCAAGGGGATCGGCGAGAGCGTCGCGCTCGATCTGAAACTGGTTGCGACGGTCGGCCAGCGGATTTTGCGCAGCGAGCTTCGTGAAAAGCAGGTTCTCTCTTCCTGGTCTTCCGTGATCGATTATTGCCATGCGGCCATGGCCTATGAATCCCGCGAGCAGTTCCGCATCCTGTTTCTCGACAAGCGCAATGCGCTGATCGCCGATGAAATCCAGGGCAAGGGAACGGTCGATCACACGCCGGTCTATCCGCGCGAAGTGGTGCGGCGGGCGCTGGAACTTTCCGCCACCGCCATCATTCTCGTTCACAATCACCCGAGCGGAGACCCGACCCCGTCACGCGCCGATATCGACATGACCAAAACGATCGTGGATACGGCAAAGCCGCTTGGCATCACCGTCCACGACCACATCATCATCGGCAAGGATGGTCATGCCAGCCTCAAGGGATTGAGGCTGATCTGACCCCCCGCCTGCTTCAGCCGGCGAAATAGGCGTCCTGATCGAGATCTTCCAGCAAACCAGGCTGGATTGGCTTCCAGTCCAGCCACTCCTTCGTTGTCGCGCTCGACGCCGGGCTGTCCATGCCGGCGAAATGTGCGAACCAGCCGAAATGCGCAGCGGCCTCTTCGTGAGATTTCGAGACGACCGGCACGCCCAGACGACGGCCGATGAGTTCGGCAATCTGCCTGAACGGGACGCCTTCTTCCGCGACGGCATGGTAGCGTGGCTCAAGCGCTCCCCGCTCCAGCGCCAAACGATAGACGTTTGCGGCGTCTAACCGATGGACCGCCGGCCAGCGGTTGTCGCCATCGCCGACATAGGCGGAGACGCCGGTATCGCGCGCCTTGGCGATCAACATCGGGACGAAACCGTGGTCGCCGGTTCCATGAACCGAGGGCGGCAGACGGATCAGAGAGACTTTAACGCCGCGCTCAGCGATTGCCGCCACGGCCTCTTCAGTCGCGACACGGGGAATGACGGATGAGCCGACATTCGGCAGGTCGTCTTCCGTGGCCGGCCGCCCCAGCTGAAGCAGGCCCGTGCCGGATGTCACCAGAAAAGGACGATTGGATCCGGCGAGCGCGTCACCAAGGGCCGCTATGATCCGTCGATCCGCCTCACAGTTCTCCTTGAATTTGGAAAAGTCGTGGTTGAAGCCCGTATGGATCACCGCATCCGCGGTAGCCGCTCCGGCTTGAAGGCTGGCGAGATCATCCAGCGAGCCGCGATGAACCTCGGCCCCTGCAGCCTGCAGCGAGGCGCTGCCGGCATCGGAGCGAGACAGGCCGAGAACCTGATGACCGGCGGAAAGAAGCTCCCGAACGACGGCGGTGCCGACAAAACCCGTTGCACCCGTAACAAAGACACGCATATGAAAACCTCATGCTCGCATGTTGACGGATGTCGAATATGATCCGGATTCGGGCGATAAAAGCCGTGACCTTATACCGGTATCGGGACTAACAGGCTGGCGACAATGGCAGAGGCGATCAACAAAGCGCGGGACGACAATCCGCTTGGGAGCTACCTGAAGGATCGCCGGGCAAAGCTCGATCCGGCGGAATTCGGTATCGAAGCAACACGCCGCCGCACGCCGGGGCTGAGGCGCGAAGAAGTTGCTCAGCGCGCCAATGTCAGCGCCACGTGGTATACGTGGCTGGAACAGGGCCGCGGCGGCTCGCCTTCGAGCGATGTACTGAACCGGCTCGCCAAGGCGCTGGCGCTCACCAGCGCCGAACGCGAACATCTTTTCCTGCTGGCGCAGCATCGGCCGCCCGAAATACGCCACCAGCCTTTTGAACCCATATCAGCGCAATTACAGCGGGTTCTGGACGCAATGACATTTAGCCCAGCCGTACTGCGCACCGCGCTTTGGGACGTCGTCGGCTGGAATGCCGCGGCAAGCGTGGTCATGACCGATTACGCTCTCCTGCCACCGGAAGAGCGCAACATTCTGAAGCTGATCTTTTGCAACCAACGGGTTCGCGGACATATGGTCAACTGGGAACGGGACGCTCGCTCGGCGGTCGCGTCTTTCCGTGCCGAAGCGATCAAGGCGGCACCTGCGCAAGCTCTGCAGGCGATGGTCGAAGATCTCAGCCACGCAAGCCCCGAGTTCAGCGCAATCTGGCAGGATTACGACATTCAGAACTATGGTGCCGGAACAAAACATTTCCGCCACGAGATCGCCGGCGACCTGATGATGGAATATTCCTCCTTTACCGTCGATGGCCGGCCGGATCTCGGCCTTGTTGTGTTCACACCGATGACCGAAGCTGATGCCGAACGCGTCAGGCAGTTGCTCGGCATGGCAAGAAACGGCCGATAGCCGCCGGCCACGGCTCAAACACCGTCATCATTGCACAGCACAATAGTCGTATTTTTAGACGCGCTCGGGCCTTGCTCGTGCACTTGTCTTTTGTCATTTTCGAAACATTGCCGGATGCAATCAGAATTTTAGAATAGTCGTGTAGATCAGGTCTGGTTGTTTTGGCTGGCGGGACCAGCGAGTTCTAAACGGAGAATTTCATGCACCAGTACGACCTCATCGTGGTTGGCAGCGGACCGGCCGGACGGCGTGCAGCCATCCAGGCGGCCAAACTCGACAAGAAGGTGCTTGTCGTCGAGCAGGGTCGGCGGGTCGGCGGCGTATCGGTTCATACGGGCACGATCCCGTCGAAGACGCTGCGCGAAACCGCGCTTAATCTTTCCGGCTGGCGGGAACGCGGCTTTTACGGCCGCTCCTACAGGGTTAAGCAGGAGATCAGCGCGGAAGACCTGCGCCGCCGCCTGCTCATTACGCTCGACCATGAAGTCGACGTTCTGGAACATCAGTTTGCCCGCAACCGGGTCCAGCATATTCGCGGCAAGGCGAGCTTCGTTTCCAAGGATACGATGCAGATCGTCAAGGACGACGACGACACGGTTCACGTTTCGGGCAAGAGCATTCTGCTCGCCGTCGGCACCCGGCCCTTTCGGCCGGCCTCCATTCCGTTCGACAACAAGACGGTTCTCGACAGCGACGAATTGCTGGAAATCCACAATCTCCCCCGCTCGATCGTGGTGATCGGCGCCGGCGTTATCGGCATCGAATACGCGACGATATTCAGTGCTCTGGACGCCGCTGTTACCGTCATAGATCCGAAGTCGACGCTGCTCGACTTCATCGACAAGGAAATCATCGAGGACTTCACCTACCAGCTGCGCGACCGCAACATGAAGCTGCTGCTTGGCCAAAAAGCCGAGAAGGTGGAAAAACTGGCGGACGGCAAGGTCGCCGTGACGGTCGATACAGGCCGCAGGATCGTCGCCGACATGGTGCTTTATGCAGCCGGGCGCGTCGGTGCGACCGATACGCTGAACCTTGCCGCCGCAGGGCTTGACGCAGACAGCAGAGGCAGGCTGCGTGTCAATCCGGAAACCTTCGAGACCTCCGTTCCGGGCATTTACGCTGCCGGTGACGTTGTCGGCTTTCCGAGCCTTGCCTCCACATCTATGGAACAGGGGCGAATCGCTGCCCGCGTCGCGGTCGGCGCCATGGCCAAGGAACCGCAGAAATATTTCCCCTACGGCATCTACGCCGTGCCGGAAATCTCCACCTGCGGCCTGACCGAAGAAGAGATGCGCGAACGCGGAATCCCCTACGAATGCGGCGTCGCCCGGTTCCGCGAGACGTCACGCGGCCATATCATGGGCCTCGACAGTGGCCTATTGAAGCTGATCTTCTCGCTGAAGACGCGGCGCCTGCTTGGCGTGCATATCGTCGGCGAAGGTGCGACCGAACTGGTTCACATCGGCCAGGCCGTGCTGAACCTCAAAGGCACCGTCGAATATTTCGTCGAAAACACCTTCAACTATCCGACACTCGCCGAAGCCTACAAGATCGCCGGCCTCGATGCCTGGAACAGGATGGGGGAAAAACGGACGGACGAAACGCCGGCCAAAACCGTTCAGCTGACCGATGCGGCCACGCCGACAACGGTGGAGCCAACCGTCACGGTGGAAAAGAAGAAGGCGTCTTCGAAGTAGCCAGTATTTACTGATCAACGAAAAAAGCCGCCCCGAAAGGAGCGGCTTTTTTCGTATCCACATTGTGGCAGTCGGCAGATACAAAAATGGCCCCGAAAGGGGCCATTTTCGCAAATTTTCGTCGCGATTAACGCGAGTAGAATTCGACGACCAGCGACGGTTCCATGATGACCGGGTACGGTACATCCGAGAGAGCCGGTACGCGAGCGTAGGTGGCAACCATCTTGTTGTGGTCGACTTCGAGGTAGTCCGGAACGTCGCGTTCAGCGAGCGAAACGGCTTCGAGAACCGTAACGAGCTGCTTGGACTTCTGACGGACTTCGATGACGTCGCCGGCCTTGCAACGGTAGGAACCGATGTTGACGCGAACGCCGTTGACCGTGACGTGGCCGTGGTTGACGAACTGACGGGCAGCGAAGACGGTCGGAACGAACTTGGCGCGGTAGACGATGGCGTCCAGACGCGATTCCAGCAGACCGATCAGGTTTTCACCGGTGTCGCCCTTGCGGCGGTTAGCTTCTTCGTAGATCGCGCGGAACTGCTTCTCGCGGATATCGCCGTAGTAGCCCTTCAGCTTCTGCTTGGCGCGGAGCTGTACACCGAAGTCGGAGAGCTTGCCCTTGCGGCGCTGGCCGTGCTGGCCCGGGCCGTATTCGCGGCGGTTAACCGGGGACTTCGGACGGCCCCAGATGTTTTCGCCCATACGGCGGTCAATTTTGTACTTGGACGATTCGCGCTTGCTCATCGCATTTCCTTTCGAACAGTTGCACCGGTTTGTTGCCAAACCGGATGAAGGAAACACGCCCTCCTCTGAACCTCGTTTTGGAAGTTCTGACAGGCTTCTCACGAAAGCGATCGGAGAGTGCCACGGGACATGTCAATAAAACACCGGGCGTTGCCACCCGGTGCCGGGCCGGTCTTTAGGGGGCTGTCATGGAATTGTCAACAGCGGAATAGCTTTAAGCCCCTTATTCCGCAGCGATCTTGAGATCACCCTCATCCGGCGCTTCGGCGCTACCGGGCGCAGTTTCGGCCTGCAGGTCCGGGAAGGCGACGATTCGTTTGCCGGCGAAATCCGCGTGGACGACGATCAACCCCTGCTCCTCGAAATAACCGAGAAGGCGCCTCGCGCGGCGCGCGGAATGGGTGCCGTAAGCGCGGGCGATGCGGGCATCAGACGGGCAAGGCTCGGAACCGAGTGCCGCCTTGGCCATCATCAGGAACACGCCCTGAAGGTCATCGGAGACACCATTCGACAGCGAAAGCACGGTCGCCCAGGCCTCGCTCGCCGCCATGGTCGCATCGACGCCGGAACGGGCGATCGCGGTGCGGCGGCGGAAATCGCTGAGCGAGATCGGCGGGCCGGGCAGACGGCGCATGCGGGCGCGCACGAGAAAATCCTGATAGAGGACGCTGTCGGTCCGATAAGCCGATTGCGGATCGTCGAGAATTTCCGACATCACCGCCATCAGCCGCTCTTCGCGCTCTTCTTCAGTCAATTCCGGCATGGCCACACGGGATTCGTTGGCCGCTGGCTGAACTGCTGCCGGCGTCGAACGGGAGAGTTCAGCCAGAATATCGGTGGTCGGGCGTGGCGTCGGTGTCGGGCGGCGAACTGCGGTGATCGGCCGGGCGAATTCTTCCGGATCCGGCGTGAAGATCAAGTCTTCGACATCCTGCGGCGCATCCGGCAGCGGCATCAGCTTGGGGCTGGAGGAGCGCGCCGATGTTTCGACATTGCCGATGACGATCGGCAGCGGGCGGCGCGACAGAGCCGGGCCGAGAGCAACGAAATTGCCGCGCTTCAGGTCACGGAACATTTCCGCCTGGCGGCGATCCATACCGAGCAGGTCGGCCGCTCGCGCCATATCGATATCGAGGAAGGTACGACCCATCAGGAAGTTTGAGGCTTCGGCCGCAACGTTCTTGGCAAGCTTTGCCAGACGCTGGGTTGCTATGACGCCGGCGAGACCACGCTTACGGCCGCGGCACATCAGGTTGGTCATCGCGCCGAGCGACATTTTTCGGGCATCTTCTGAGACATCGCCGCCGACTGACGGCGCAAACATCTGCGCTTCGTCGACGACAACGAGAACCGGGTACCAATAATCGCGATCGGCATCGAACATGCCGTTCAAAAAAGCGGCTGCGGCCCGCATCTGCTCTTCGAGATCGAGACCCTCAAGCGTGAGCACGCAGGAGACGCGGTTCTTGCGGATGCGGTTGGCAATGCCGGCGAGCTCGGCTTCGGTGCGCTCGCCATCAACGACCACATGGCCGTATTTATCCGACAGCGTGACGAAATCGCCTTCTGGATCGATAACGACCTGCTGCACCCAAGGGGCGGACTGTTCCAGCAGGCGCCGCAGGAGATGCGACTTTCCAGAACCGGAATTGCCCTGAACAAGCAGACGCGTCGCCAGAAGCTCCTCGATATCGAGCTTGGCCGGCGCACCGCCGGTCACAGTTCCCATATCGATGCCGACTTGCACTATGCTGCCCTCGTATGCCGTAAATTGGTGGTTTGCCGGCGGTCTTGCTGCGGTGACACAGCGCGCCGACCCCTCCCCTTAACAGAGATCGAGATTCGTTTCTTCGGGAAAGAGAGAAAAATCAACAGGCATTAAGATCAGACATTTGCGATCAGGCGGCAACGCGTTTGAAGCCGAGCGACAGTAGCCCCGCACCGATCATCAGCGAACCGCCGGTGCGATTGACGATACGCTGGACCTTGGGCTTGCGGATCGTGTCGCGCGCCATCGAGGCAAGAAGTCCGTAGAGCGCGGCATTGATGGTTGCCAGAATGAGGAAGGTCACTTCAAAAACCGCCATCTGGAAGAAGAGCGGCCGCGACAGATCAAGAAACTGCGGCAGGAAGGCGACGAAAAATACGATGCTTTTCGGGTTCAGCGCCGTCACGGCATAGGTGTGGAGGAGGACCCGGAACGGGCGGATAGCCGCCGCATCTGCCTCTTCGACGGCCTGCGCCTGTCCGGATACCGGCGCGCGCCACAGCTTGATACCCAGATAAATGAGGTAGGCGGCACCGACCCATTTCAACACGGTGAACAGCATGGCGGATGTTGCCAAAAGCGCACCGAGGCCAAGCATGGAGGCGGTCATGGCGGTGAAATCGCCGAGCGCCACGCCAGCCACGGTCGCGCTTGCCACCTTGCGGCCATGGCTCAACGCATAGGAAATGACGAGAAGGATAGTCGGTCCCGGAATTGCCAGCAGCACGGCGGATGCGGCAACGAATGCAAGCCAGTGTTCGAGCGACATGGAAATTTCCTCAGGTAGATAGCAAGATCAAGTCACGGAAAGATCCGCATGACAAGTGTGCGTTTCAGGCGCAGCGGCGCCAGCTGTAAAGAATGTCAGGCTCGTATTGTTCGTTGTCTGCGCCATCGGTTTCGCGAACGGCCTCAAATCCCTGACTTTCATAAAAATGCCGGGCACCGGTATTCTTCTGAAAGGTCCAGAGATTAAGGCGCGCATGACTGGCCTTGGCGAGATAGAGAAGGCGAGAGCCGATGCCCTGCCCCTGCATGTGCGGCAGGATATAAAGTTGATCGACCCGGCCCTTGCGGAACGCGATAACGCCGATCAGTTCACCCTGTCGGGCAGCACCCCAGATGGCGCAATTCGAGAACAGGTATCCCGACCAGAAAGCCCGATCCTCTTCCGGCTTGTGAAGGCCGGCGAGCCATGGAAGTCGCGCATGGAATGTGGTGCGAAACACATTCGATGCGGCCTCCATGTCTGCCAGGGCCAGTTGGCGGCAGGTCAGACCGTCGCTCACAGGTAGTTCCTCCAGTCGACGAACCGGGACTGCAGGACGAAATCGACCTCCGGAACGTTCTCGGGCAAACCGATATCCCGAAGCATGTGATTGTCGAGATCGGACGAGCGGTTTGCCGAAAACGGCGAAGAGCGCCTGACGAGGGTCGCGACAAGTGCCTTTATCAGACGCCAGGGACCGTGGCGCCGGTGAAGAGCGTCCATTTCTGCCGACAGAACATCGGCAACCATTACGTGCATTTCACGCATAGCTTTTCCGCCCCGCCTCGCGCATGCGAGCGGGTCCTTTCGTGGTTTTGGAAAGACGCGCGCGGAAGTGCTAACGGCAATAGCCGTCAGACGGATAGACCGGTCACGTCAAATCGAGTTTAGATCGAGAAAGATGCCAATAGGCGGATTCCGGGCGTTATCAGCCGCGGAAAGCCAGTCCGAGCAGATTGCGCGGGTAATTCACCCGCATGGTTCGGACCAATCCGCCAGAGAGGCGCATGTAAGCAGAAAATGTATTCATCGATGCTCTCCCTTGCTTGAGTTGCGGATGCTGGAACATTGCACGGTCTTTTCAAACGCGCAAGCACCCACAATCGAAAATTGCACTCAAAGGTATTTTTGTTGCACGAGGGCAACAGTCGGCGATCAGGCCATGCCTCAGCCGGTGCGCAGGCCAAACCCCTGCATCAGGCGGCGGGTGGCAAAATCCGGATTACCTGAGGTGAAGACGGCAAAGTCGAAACCTTCGGGATGTTCAGCGCCTTCGATGAGCGGCGCTTTGCGTCGAGCCTGCCTTGCTATTGCTTCGGCCGGGTCGAGCCAGTCGACGGGCCAGGGCGCAAGACGACGGAAGAGATTGGCCATGAAGGGGTAATGCGTGCAAGCAAGCACGACGATATCGGTCTTCTCGCCATCCTTCTCGACGAAACATGGGGCGATCTCGGCGAGCACCTCGTCATCGGAAATCGCCTCGCCGCGGATATAACTTTCCGCCATGCGGGCAAGGTTTTCGGATCCGACAAGGCGGACATGACACTGGGTGGCGAAGGACTGGATGAGATCGCGCGTATAGGCGCGCTTGACGGTGCCGGGTGTTGCCAGAACAGAAACGAGGCCGGAGCGGGTGCGCTCGGCGGCAGGCTTGATTGCCGGCACTGTGCCGACGAAGGTCATTTGCGGGAATTTTTGGCGAAGTGCGGCACCGGCAAGGGTGAAAGCCGTATTGCAGGCGATGACGCAGATTTCGGGCTGATGTTCCGCAAGAAGCTTTTCGAATAGCGAAAGGATGCGGCTCTGCAGAGCGCCCTCCTCCCAACTGCCATAGGGAAAGGCTGCATCGTCGGCAACATAAACGAAACCGCGCTCGGGCATCAGCACGCGCGCTTCACGCAGCACCGTCAGCCCACCGATGCCCGAATCGAACACCAGTATGGGCTTCAGCTCATTCGCCGCTGTCATTCCCCTCTGTCTCCCCTGCCTCTGAGGCCTTCCTCTGTCTCGGAACAATCTTTTCCGGCCATTGCCGCGGAAAGCGATCAAGCGAGCGTATAACACCGCGAAACACGCTGATCTCCTGTTCGGAAAAGGCCCGACGCGACAGGACGGCACGAAGGTTGTCGATCATTTTGGGCTTTTTTTCAGGCGGATGGAAATAACCGCGGGCATCCAATGCCTCCTCGACATGCTCGAACATGCCGAGAACCTGTTCCTTGGTCGAGGGATTCTGTTCGATCGGCTGGAAGCGAGTTTCCTCGAGATCGTCGATGCCCGACTTCATCCAGTCATAGGACATGAGGAGCACGGCCTGGGCGATATTGAGCGACGCGAAGGCTGGGTTGACCGGGAAAGTAACGATTTCGTCGGCAAGCGCCACTTCCTCATTGTTCAGACCCCAGCGCTCGCGACCGAAAAGGATGCCGGTCTTTTCACCCGCTTTGAATTTTTCCCGCAAGGTGGCGGCGGCGAAGACCGGCGAGCGGACGGGCTTGAAGCCGTAACGTTCGCGCGCCGTCGTCGCATAAACGAAGTTGAGATCGCTGATCGCCTCTTCCAGAGTCTCATAGACCTTCGTGCCGTCAATGACGTGATCGGCCTTGGAGGCGGCAGAGCGCGCCTTTTCATTCGGCCAACCGTCACGCGGGTTGACGAGGCGCAGTTCGACGAGGCCGAAATTGGCCATGGCGCGGGCGACCATGCCGATATTTTCTCCGAGTTGCGGCTCGACCAGAATGATCGCCGGCCCTTCGGCAATGAGTTCACGTTCGCTATTGGTGCCCGACATATTCGTTTCCGCTTGTTCTTGGAGCCGGGCAATAGACCCGTCGGCCAACAACGGCAAGCCGGTTATTGGCTCTTTTGCTCATCTGCTGCCGGTGGATAAAGGCGATTGAGCAGATTGGCGACCATATCCGCCCCATGTTCGGCGCCCTGCCCCGGTGCCGGCAAATTGCCGCTTGCAGCAGCATGACGCGGCGTCTTGATGGAAAAACAGTCCGCCTTCCTGGCTGTGGCCTTCTCCAGCGCCTGCCTTGCATTATCGATCGCTCGGTGCATTTCCGGGTCGTTGCCGTTTCCAGCATTTGCAAAATCCCGCGCCAGGATCCGGGCCCAATAGGAGGTGGCGAGGAAAATCGCCAATGTCTGGCGGATCGGCCCCGGCCGGGTGACCAGCGACCATGCACTGCCCAGCGGACGCGCAGCAACGGTCAGGTCTCGGTAAGTCTCATCGAGGCGGTTCGACAATTCGATCAGCCGGTAGCGGCTTTCCCCGTTGTCCACCGCCTCCAGCAATTGTCCGAGCGCGTCGTACCATCGGGCAACCGCCAGTTCGACGGTCGAGCGGGTGGAGGATGGAAAGATGACGAAGGCGACGAACATGCCGGCGATTGAGCCGATCACCGTTTCCTCAAGCCGCAGCAAAAGAACCTCATATGTGAGCTGGCCGATCAGGCCATAGACGAGGCAAAGCACGATGGTGACGAAGAAGCTCAAAAGTGCGTAGGAGACCTGCAGGTAATAGAAAGCCAGAAACACGCAGACGGACGCAAGGCCGACGGTTGCTACCGTATGACCGGAAAGAAGCGTCGCCAGGGCAAGCCCGATCGCAACGCCGAGCAGGGTGCCGACTGATCGCTGGATCGCCCGCAGCGCCGCGTCGCCGCGCGAGCGAGTGTTGTTAAACACGAGAAATGCCGTCAGCACGGCCCAGAACCAGCGGTCACGGGAGAGGAGCAGCCCGAAGACCATGGCGATACCGGAGGCGATGGTGATCTGGATGGCCGCGCGCACGAGCGGGTTCTTCCAGGAGAAATCCGGTTTCACCGGCGGCCCTGCCCGCGGCAAGTCGCCAAAGGCCATCAACTGCTGGAAGGCCCGGTCGGTGGCAGCCTCACGCAGGGCGGAAGAGGCCCGCTGCAGCCATAACAGCGCATGGACGCTATGCCTTGTTCGCTCTTCACTGGCCGCAATAGAAGGGTCTTCCGCGATCAGCTTTGCCGCGACCGCATCATCATGGAGCACGGCATTCACAAGAGCGGCAGGCGGCAAGGCCACAAGCGATTGCACGATGACGCTTTCAGCGGCAAGGTGAAGATCGAAGATGGCGATCGAAACGGCCATGACGGGACTGCTGTCACTGGGCATGGAACCGTCAGCACTGCGCGGGAGAAGGCCTTCCGCCATCAGCACCACGTCCTTCAGCTGCTCTTCCATCTGGCGCAGTTCGAGGCGATCTTTCTCCGTCAGCGTTCCGCTTGCGGCAAGCCCGGCAAGTCGCAGCAGAATATCCGACACACGATGCTCTATCGCCCGAAAAGTTTTGCTCAGATCGCGACGCCAGTCGTCAACCAGCAGGTATTTGCGGATCAGGTGCCCGAAGGCGACGGCAAAAAGCGGCCCCAAAGCCGCCAGCGGCAGTTCCGAAAATGTCGGTCGCAAATAGGCGCCGATGAAATAGGAAATGAACGCGAACATGCCGACGGCAAAACCGCGCTGGCCGAATACGCGTGCAATGCTCGCCGCAAGGATGACACATAGGAAGGTCAGGTCGGCGACAAGCCGGTAAGGTTCGAGCGCTGCCGCAAGCGTGATGCAGAAAAGGCTTGCCGTGCAGCCCATCAGGCGCGTCGTCAGCTGGTCGCCGGGCCTCTTGTCCTTCACGGCGACGCCGCCTTCGATCGACAGCACGATTGCCAGCGCATAGGAAATCGACGGCAGCGGCGTTACCGCCAGATGAATGGCGATCAGGACGAGGATCGAGGCGAGGATGGTGAGCGTCACACGCGCTCCCATCTTCACCCGCGACAAGGCGGGATCATGGGCCAGCAGGCGATCGGCAAACGTCATGGCCATCCGCCGCGCCCTAGACATCGCTTGTATCATGCCGAAAGCCGGGCACGCCCGGCATCACTCGCCCTTGGCTATCGACTGCATTTCCTCGACGACGCTATCGCTTTCGCCATCGGCCACACGGTGGATGTCGTCAATGACGGGCTTGCCGCCCTCATCGATCACATCGAAATGCACTTCGGAGACCGTGTCCTTTAGATCGGCGTCATCGATGCAGGTCCATTGCTTGAACGTGACCTTGAAGTCGGTTTTGCCATTTACCGCTACGCCCGGCGCGATGACGATATCCTGCAGCGGGCAGCCATCCTGCGAGGCGGTGACGACATCGTAACCGAATGGGTCGCCTGGCTGGTTGTTTTCCGTTTCATAGGCCGGATGCTTGGCGGCATCGGCATAGGCCGTCTGGAAGCGCTTGCTGAACAGGCGCGCCAGCGGATCGGGATCGAAGATGAACTTCCAGTCGCTGTCGTTGCTGTTCCAATTTTCTTCGGTGACCTTCATCACCTCCTTGACCGGATCGACGGGTTCGGCAGCAACCGAAACCGTGGACAGAAACGACAGGGCAAGAGCGAGCGGCAGAGTTCGCATGGCGGTGATCCGTATTCGAAGCGATTTGCGCGGACATTACCCCTCGGCCTTTATTTGGCAATGACCATTCTTGCTGTTTTTCAAAGCCAGAAGGGCCCTGCGTTGAAATCTCACAGAAAAGCCGCCAATCCCTGTCTCACGGCTTTGCACACCTGCCCTGCGATGTTATAGCGCAACCCGTTGATCCATTCGGGGCCGGTCCGGCCCATACACGACAAGAGGAAGTCCATGCAGAAGATCAAGGTAGCCAACCCGGTCGTCGATCTCGACGGCGACGAGATGACCCGCATCATCTGGCAGTTGATCAAGGATAAGCTGATCCTGCCCTATCTCGATCTCGACATCGAATATTACGATCTCTCGGTCGAGAACCGCGACGCCACCGACGACCAGGTGACGATCGACGCCGCCAACGCCATCAAGAAGCACGGCGTCGGCATCAAGTGCGCCACCATCACGCCGGACGAAGCCCGCGTCGAAGAATTCAAGCTGAAGAAGATGTGGAAGAGCCCGAACGGCACGATCCGCAACATCCTCGGCGGCGTCATCTTCCGCGAGCCGATCATCATGCAGAACGTGCCGCGTCTGGTTCCGGGCTGGACCAAGCCGATCATCGTCGGCCGTCACGCTTTCGGCGACCAGTATCGCGCCACCGATTTCAAGTTCCCGGGCAAGGGCAAGCTGTCGATCAAGTTCGTCGGCGACGATGGCCAGACCATCGAGCATGACGTGTTCGACGCTCCATCCTCTGGCGTTGCCATGGCAATGTACAACCTCGACGATTCTATCCGCGATTTCGCCCGCGCTTCGTTCAACTATGCCCTGCAGCGCGGCGTTCCCTGCTACCTGTCGACCAAGAACACGATCCTCAAGGCCTATGATGGCCGCTTCAAGGATCTGTTCCAAGAGATCTTCGACGCCGAATTCAAGGCACAGTACGACGAAGCCAAGATCTGGTACGAACATCGCCTGATCGACGACATGGTCGCTTCCGCGCTGAAGTGGTCCGGCGGTTACGTCTGGGCCTGCAAGAACTATGACGGTGACGTCCAGTCCGACATCGTTGCACAGGGCTTCGGTTCTCTCGGCCTGATGACCTCGGTTCTGATGACGCCGGATGGCAAGACGGTTGAAGCCGAAGCAGCACACGGCACGGTTACCCGCCACTACCGCCAGCACCAGAAGGGTCAGGAAACCTCGACGAACTCGATCGCCTCGATCTTCGCCTGGACCCGTGGCCTCGCACACCGCGCCAAGCTGGACGACAATGCGGAACTGACGAAATTCGCCGACACCTTGGAAAAGGTCTGCATCGACACGGTCGAAGCCGGCTTCATGACCAAGGACCTGGCGCTGCTCATCGGCCCGGATCAGCCGTGGCTCTCGACCACTGCTTTCCTCGACAAGATCGACGAAAACCTTAAGAAGGCCATGGCGTAAGCCATAATCTTCGGATTACATTTGAACGGCGGGGTTTTCCCCGCCGTTTTCTTTTGCGCCGGAGGCTTAGCATGTCTGCCAATCGTCCTGTCGAAATCCGCCCTCTCGCGCCATCCGATCGCGAGGCGTGGCAACCGTTGTTCGAGGCCTATATCCGCTTCTATGAATCGGAACTACCGAAGGAGCAGTACGACATCACCTGGTCGCGGTTTCACGACCCGGAAGAACCTATGCATGCACTGGGCGCATTCGACGAGGGCAAGCTTGTCGGCATCGTGCATGCACTCTTCCACCGCTCGACCTGGCTGCCGGACACGACCTGCTATCTGCAGGACCTCTATGTCGATGACAGCCAGAGAGGCCGCGGCGTCGGCGAGGCGTTGATCGAGAAGGTGGCGCTGCTTGCCCGGGACAAGAATGCCGGGCGTCTCTACTGGCTGACGCAGGAAAAGAACGACGCGGCGCGGCGTCTCTATGACCGGGTCGCCGTGGCGCCGGGTTTTATCCAGTATCGCAAGCCGCTTTAGCAGATACTACCAGCCGGGCCGGGCAATCCGGTCGCCATTGCCGCGAACTTCAGACCTTAATTGTATGCCGCACGCTCCAAAACAAGGAGCGGCAACAGGAGGACAACGGATGGCAGACGAAATTCTATTTTACACCAACCCGATGTCGCGCGGCCGCATTGCCCGCTGGATGCTGGAGGAAATCGGCGCGCCCTACCGCACGGAGATCCTGCAATTCGGCACGACGATGAAGGATGACAGCTACAAGGCAGTCAATCCGATGGGCAAGGTCCCGGCAATTATTCACGGCAAAAAGACGGTGACGGAATGTGCGGCGATCTGCGCCTATCTTGCCGATGCCTTTCCCGAAAAAGGTTTGGCGCCCTCGCTCGCAGACCGCGCCGATTATTATCGATGGATGTTTTTCGCTGCCGGTCCGCTCGAAGCGGCAGTGAGCAACCGTGCGCTCGGCTTTGAAGTTCCACCCGGCCGCGAGCGGATGATCGGCTACGGCAGTTTTGCCGAAGTCATGGATGGGCTGGAATTCGCCCTTCGCAGCAATTCCTACATAGCCGGCGAAAAATTCAGCGCGGCGGATGTCTATGTCGGCTCGCAGATCGGCTGGGGGCTGCAATTCGGCTCGATCGAAAAACGGCCGGCCTTCGAGCAATATTTCGGGCGCATCGCTCTTCGCGACGCCTATCAGCGTGCGGTGGAAAAGGACGACATGGCAGCATCTGCCCTTCAAACCACTTGATTGACGAAAGCCAAGATTCATCATGAATCCGGAGGCTTATTGAAGGTCTTTACCAATGGGGTAATGATCTACCGCCCAATCATGGGCTGGGATCTTTCACATGACACGGTTCACTTCCATCGCCACCGGTGCGTTTGCAGCGCTTATTCTTTCTGTTGGTGCCTCGCGCGCCGCAGACGATCTCGTCTTTACATTGATCAACAAAACCAGCGGCACGCTTGAGCGATTCTATACTTCGCCGACCGGTGTCGACAATTGGGAAGATGACGTGTTCGGTGATGATGTTCTCGAGCCGGGCGAGAGCATGAAGATCACGATCGCCGACGGTCGCCGGACCTGCAAATACGACATGCGTTTCGAGTTTACCGAAGATTCCAATTTCGAGGACATGGAAGATACTCAGGATCTCTGCGCCATGGGATCCTACACGATCCATCAGTAGGACTGTAGCTAGACCCAAGGAAAGAGCGATTTCGTTCAAGCTACGTTAAGGCAGACTGGCGCAATGTCCGCCATCGAAGCGCCAAGGACAATCCGGCGCCCAGGGACGAAACACATGAAGAAGATTGCTCTTTCTGTCCTCTCCATCGCCATCCTCACCAGCGCGGCCATGGCCCCGGCCGGAACAGCGATGGCGCAATGGCGCGACGGACCGCCGCCGCGTTGGGACGACCGTCGCGGACCGCCACCGCCACGTTGGGATCGCGACCGTGACCGTCATCATCGCCACCACGACAATACCGGCAAGGTCATTGCCGGAGGCTTGGCTGCAGGTATTGTCGGCGGCCTGATCGGCGGGGCCTTGGCCAATAGCGGCGGTCCCCGTTACGTGGAGCCACCACCGCCTCCGCCGCGCTGCTGGTTCGAGGATCAGCGGGTTCGCAACGCCTATGATGGCGGCTGGCATATGGAATCTATCCGCGTCTGCCGTTGAGGCATATCGCAAACCTACAAAAGCCGCGCATTGCGCGGCTTTTTTCATGAGATGGCGCTACCTTCATCGCGCCTTTTTCTTGCGGGCATAGATCAGGCAATTGTCGATCATGCTGACGCAAAGACCGTTCAGATCGGTTGCGGTGTTGTTGTCACCCGCAAACTCCACCTGCTTCAGCCTGTTTTCCGCGAATCGAAACTGCGTGCTGCAATTGCCGCCCGAGGATCCGCTCGTCGACGTGTTCACCGCGGGTATCGCGCCGAAAAGGGTGAAGGACGGATTGACGACGTTCCAGTTTCCGCGCGGCATGTCACGGCGATAGGCCCAGATCGTGCCGCCGTCGGTAGTCGCAGTGCTTGCGGTCGGAAAACCTGCACACATGCGAACATCGTCTTCATCCAATCCGACGAGTTCGGTTCGCGCCGCCGCTACCGTCGAATTTTCACCGATAACCCGCGACGTATCCGGCGGGATCGTGCATGCGCCAAGCAAAATACTCAAAATCGATAGCCGGGCGAAGGCCCGCAAACACAGTGTCTGAAAATTCATAATCCAACATCGCCGTTTTACCTTTACCAGCCACCGGAGGACTAGCTAGGCGCAAGGCGCTACGGATCAAGACATTCAAAACCAGTAACCGGCCAGAGAGCCGATCACAATTTCCAATGTTGTGCTCGACGGGGACGTCAGGCGACAAGGCCGGGAGCTTCGTAACCGGTGCGCTCGACGTATTCGCGGTAGCCGCCATCATAACGATGGACGCCTTCGGAGGAAACTTCCAGCACGCGATTGGAAAGCTCGGAAAGGAAATGGCGATCGTGGCTGACGAAAAGCATCGTGCCTTCATATTCGGATAGTGCCTTGATCAGCATTTCCTTGGTATCGAGGTCGAGGTGGTTGGTCGGCTCGTCAAGAACGAGGAAATTCGGCGGATCGAACAGCATGGCCGCCATGACGAGGCGCGCCTTTTCGCCCCCTGAAAGCACACGACACCTCTTCTCTACATCGTCGCCGGAGAATCCAAAGCAGCCGGCAAGCGTGCGCAGTGCGCCCTGCCCGGCACGCGGAAACTCCGATTCGAGCCATTCGAACACGGTCTGCTCGCCATCGAGCAGGTCCATGGCGTGCTGGGCAAAATAGCCCATCTTGACGCTGGCACCGATCGCAACAGATCCCTGATCCGGTTCGGCCGAACCGGCAATCAGCTTCAGAAGCGTCGACTTGCCGGCACCGTTGACGCCCATGATGCACCAGCGTTCCTTGCGGCGAATGGAGAAATCCAGGCCTTCATAGATCGTCCTGCTGCCATAAGCCTTGTGAACGCCCTTGAGGTTGGCAACGTCTTCACCCGAACGCGGCGGTGCCTGGAATTCGAAAGCGACCGACTGGCGGCGCTTCGGCGGCTCGACGCGCTCGATCTTGTCGAGCTTCTTCACCCGGCTCTGAACCTGAGCGGCATGCGACGCACGCGCCTTGAAGCGCTCGATGAACTTGATTTCCTTTGCGAGCATCGCCTGCTGGCGCTCGAACTGCGCCTGCTGCTGCTTTTCGTTCTGCGCCCGCTGCTGCTCGTAGAACCCGTAATCACCTGCATAGGTATTGAGCGACCCGGCATCTATCTCGATGATCTTGTTGACGATCCGGTTCATGAACTCGCGGTCGTGCGAGGTCATCAGAAGCGCGCCGTCATAACCTTTCAGGAACTGTTCCAGCCAGATCAGACTTTCGAGATCGAGATGGTTGGATGGTTCGTCGAGCAGCATCACGTCCGGGCGCATCAGAAGAATGCGGGCCAGCGCCACACGCATCTTCCAGCCGCCCGAAAGCTTGCCGACATCGCCATCCATCATTTCCTGGCTAAAGGAGAGACCGGCAAGCACTTCACGTGCCCGGCTTTCCAGCCCATAACCGTCGAGTTCCTCGTAACGAGCCTGAACCTCGCCGTAACGCTCGATGATGGCATCCATCTCGTCCATACGGTCCGGATCGACCATGGCGGCTTCGAGTTCGCGCAGTTCGGCCGCAACCGTGCTGACGGGACCCGCGCCATCCATCACTTCGGTGACGGCGCTGACGCCGGACATTTCGCCGACATCCTGATTGAAATAGCCGATGGTGACGTGCTTCTCGACCGAAACTTGGCCTTCATCGGGGATCTCACCGCCGGTGATCATCCGAAACAGTGTCGTCTTGCCGGCGCCGTTCGGGCCAACGAGGCCGATTTTTTCACCGCGATTGAGCGCAGCCGAAGCCTCGATGTAGAGAATGCGATGGCTGTTCGACTTGCTGATATTTTCGATACGGATCATGGCTCGGCAAACGTCAGTTGATGGGTTGTAGACAATAAAAAAGCCGGATCGTTGCCGACCCGGCTTTTCCAATCATTTTCTGCGAAGATTATTCGGCGCTGTCTTCAGCGGCCTTCTTCTTCGGAGCAGCCTTCTTCTTCGGAGCGGCTTCTTCGCCTTCCGCAGCTTCAGCCTTGGCCTTCTTCGGCGCAGCCTTCTTCTTGGCCGGCTTGTCGTCGCCTTCGGCTTCGTCGTCAGCCATCAGCTCTTCCTTGGTGACGGTCTTGTCGGTGACCTTCACTTCGGTAAGCAGCTTGTCGATAACCTTTTCTTCGAAGATCGGAGCGCGCAGCGAGTTGGAAGCACCAGGCGTGTTGCGGAAGAAATCGAGGATTTCCTTCTGCTGGCCCGGGAACTGCTGCAGCTGTGCATAAAGCGCGCGCTGCAGTTCTTCTTCGGTCACTTCAACGCCAGCCTTCTCACCGATTTCGGAGAGAACGAGGCCCAGGCGAACGCGACGTTCGGCAAGCTTGCGGTATTCGGCGCGAGCTTCTTCTTCGGTCGTGTCTTCGTCTTCAAAGGTCTTGCCAGACTGAGCGAGATCCGTGTTGATCTGGCGCCAAATGTTGTCGAACTCGGCGTCAACGAGACCCTGCGGGGTGTCGAACTGATACATTTCATCGAGCTGGTCGAGGACCTGACGCTTTACCTTCTGGCGCGTCAGGTTGCCGTACTGGCTTTCGATCTGGCCGCGAACGATTTCCTTCAGGCGATCGACCGATTCGATGCCGAGCTTGGAAGCGAGTTCGTCGTTGATTTCGACTTCGCCCGGAGCAGCAACATCCTTGACGGTGATGTCGAAGGTCGCTTCCTTGCCTGCGAGATTTGCAGCCGGATACTGTTCCGGGAAAGTAACCGTGATGACCTTTTCGTCACCAGCCTTAACGCCGACCAACTGGTCTTCGAAGCCCGGGATGAACTGGCCGGAACCGAGAACCAGTTCGGCATCTTCGGCAGCGCCGCCATCGAAGGCTACGCCGTCGACCTTGCCGAGGTAGTTCATGGTGACGCGGTCGCCGTTGGCGGCCTTGCCCTTCTTGGTTTCGTAAGTACGAGCGCTTTCAGCGATCTTGACGATCTGCTCGTTGACTTCTTCGTCAGCGATTTCGACGACTTCACGAGTAACCGTGATCTTGTCGGTCGACTTCAGCTCGATCGGCGGAATGACTTCGTAGGTGAGCGTGAACTCAAGGTCAGCCTGTGCGGACAGGATCTTTTCGGCTTCTGCCTGATCCTCGGTCATTGCGATCGACGGCTGAGTTGCCGACTTCTCGCCGCGATCTGAAAGAATCTTGCCCGGACGGTCGCGGATGATCTCGTTGACGAGATCTGCCATGATCGACTTGCCGTAGGTCTTCTTGAGGTGCGCCAACGGCACCTTGCCCGGACGGAAGCCGTTGATGCGGACCTTATCCTTCGCATCGGCGAGGCGCACGTTCAGCTGTGCTTCCATCTCCTGCTTAGGGATGACAACTTTGATTTCGCGCTTCAGCCCTTCAGCGAGCGTTTCGGTAACCTGCATTTTCAAACCTTCATATCGTGGCGGCGGCACCAACTATCCGGCATCTCCAGCCGTTCAACAGTCAGCACATCGCCGGAACTTCAAAGAGACCAGCCGCGGCATTAAAGGCGCCGGTCGTTCGCCCTATTCTTTGGCTCAAGACCACACCTTGGCGGTGCTTGGTGCGGGTAGAGAGACTTGAACTCCCACGCCTTGCGGCACCAGAACCTAAATCTGGCGTGTCTACCAATTTCACCATACCCGCGCCCCAAACCGCGTCGAAATACCTCGTCGCCGGAGGCCTTCCAGAGCGCGCGTCTCTATATCATCCGTTTTCCTGCACGCAAAGGAAAAATGACAGGGACAAAAGAAGACTGTCAGAACAGGATGAAAGCAGGGGATATTCGTTCTGGCGGTGTCAGCACAATCTCCCGGACGCCACGTGCGCCGACCAAAACAGCCATGCACAGAAAGCATGCCATCCATTCAGCGTTTGCAGTGCACAATTTATCTTCCTTTATATAGGTTCAGCTTAACGAACGAAGCAGAGAGCAGGCCGGGGCAAACGCCTCCTAAATGCAGCAGCTTTAAAGGCGGGTTTTCCCCGCAAGACATTCGGGGCGCGCACTCCTCCTCCCAGCGTTGTCCCGTACAGACCGGCGAGACTCCTCCTCCCATTCGCCGGTCATCCATATGACGCTCACCGGACCTCCTCCCCCGGTGGGCGTTATTTGTTTCAGCAGTGTCTCCATCACCCGAACATACCAGAGCCACGCACCTCCATATCGCAATGCGCCAGACGCATAGGTGGCATACGTAACGGGCGCTGTTTTTTGTGCAGAAGAACATTTAAAACGATTAGCAGATGAAGAGGGCGGATATTACGCCCACAGGGCAAAGGATCCCCACAATGAGCATCGCAAAGAAATTCAGCGACTGGCGCAAGTACCGCGAAACCGTTTCCGAGCTCGGCCGCATGACCGACCGCGAACTGGGTGACCTCGGCATCGGCCGTGCAGACATCCGCCGCGTAGCTCGGACTGCAGTCGGCTTCTAATAAAACCTCGACTCTCCAGTCGGTCGAAAGCGCCTCCTTCGGGAGGCGTTTTTCGTTTGTGCAGTTCATTATTGCCTGGAAGCCTTTTCGCCTGCTGTTGAAACGCGAAATCGCTCTGTCTTTTGCTAGAATTGCCATAGCGCAAATCCTCAGCTCATTTTTCGCCCATCGCCCAGAAAAGCGACAATTCACCGCACAAATGCATGGCAGTTGCACATAATTTGCACTGCACATTCTTATTATTCGGTCGTATAAGAAGCACATCGCCGGAGCCGATAACGAGCGCCGGGAAAAAGACGACTTGAGGAAACCACCATGAACCCGATCCGCATCGCAAAGAACTGGGTCAGCTACCGCCGCACGATGAACGAACTCGGCAATCTGTCGAACCAGGCCCTCTCCGACATCGGCCTGACCCGTTACGATATCCGTAACATCGCTGCTCGTTCGTTCCGTTAATCCCTGACGGGGGCGGTATCCCAACCGCCGGAGGAACAAGTCTAGCGGCTGAAATGCCCAAGGATGATCAAAGGCACCTTCTCAGGTGCCTTTTTGATTCTAGTTCGCCTCAGGCGCCAAATTGACTTCGAATGAAGTGCTTTTTGATTCCTGTCGGCAGCTTGTCGTGATAATGACGCGGCCCATGACAGAGACATCCTATTCCCCCATTCACGTGATCGGCGGCGGCCTTGCCGGCTCCGAAGCAGCTTGGCAGATCGCACAGGCCGGCATCCCGGTCATCCTGCACGAGATGCGCGGCGTTCGCGGCACCGATGCCCATAAAACAGACGGCCTTGCCGAACTGGTGTGCTCCAATTCGTTCCGCTCCGATGATGCGACAGCCAACGCCGTCGGCGTGATCCACGCAGAGATGCGACTTGCGAACTCGCTGATCATCGCCTCGGCCGACAAGCATCAGGTTCCGGCGGGTGGCGCTCTTGCCGTCGACCGCGACGGATTTTCGGATGCGGTCACTGCCGCAATTTCCAGCCATCCGCTGATCACAGTTCTCCGAGAAGAAATCCAGGGACTGCCACCGAAGGAATGGGACCTGGCAGTGGTCGCCACCGGCCCCCTCACCTCGCCTTCGCTTGCCGCATCCATCCAGGCGGAGACGGGTGAAGACCAGCTCGCCTTTTTCGACGCGATCGCACCCATCATCCATCGCGATTCGATAGATATGGATACATGCTGGTACCAGTCGCGCTACGACAAAGTCGGCCCTGGAGGCAACGGCAAAGACTACATCAACTGCCCACTCGACAAGGATCAGTACGACGCCTTTGTCGACGCCCTGATCGCCGGCGATACGGTCGGGTTCAAGGAATGGGAAGGAACACCCTATTTCGATGGCTGCCTGCCGATCGAGGTGATGGCGGAACGCGGCCGCGAAACCTTGCGCCACGGACCGATGAAACCGATGGGCCTCACCAATTCACATAACCCGACGGTGAAGGCCTATGCGGTCGTGCAGCTGCGCCAGGACAATGCGCTTGGCACACTCTACAACATGGTCGGCTTCCAGACGAAGCTGAAATACGGCGCGCAGGCAGAGATCTTCCGCATGATACCCGGCCTGCAGAATGCCGAGTTTGCGCGGCTCGGCGGCCTTCACCGTAACACCTATATTCAGTCGCCGATCCTGCTCGACAAATCACTGACGTTGAAAAGCCGGCCCGGCTTGCGCTTTGCCGGCCAGATCACCGGCTGTGAAGGGTACGTGGAAAGCGCCGCGATAGGCCTCCTTGCCGGACGATTTGCGGCTGCCGAGCGGAAGGGGGAACCGCTTGCGCCACCTCCTGCCACCACAGCCTTTGGCTCGCTTCTCGGCCACATCACCGGTGGCCACCTCATTCATGATGAGGAGCCCGGCAAACGATCCTTCCAGCCGATGAATATCAATTTCGGCCTTTTTCCAGAACTCGAGCCCGGCTCGATCGTCAAGCCGGAAGGCGTCAAACGTTTTCGTGGCAAGGACAAGACCGTTATGAAACGGCAGTTATTGTCGGCGCGGGCGCTGAAAGATTGCGCTAATTGGCTCGGTCTGGCGTAGAGGCATCACCATCGGCGGCGGCCATTTCACGCCCGCCATCCGGCTGGCCGTCGTCGCTGATTTTACCTGTAACGCTGACATAATTGTCGAGCAGCCAGAGAGAAACTTCGGCTGCTTCACTTTCCTTCACGAATACAAATTCGCCATTCAATGTTGGTGCATCGAGAAATTCAGCAACGAACCCTTTAGCATTTGCCAAGGGAACGATCCGCACTCGACCGGGCTGGATGAGATGGCAGGCATAATGGTTGCGGCGATTGCGCATGAAGCCCGTCTTGTCGTTATGCAGGCGAACGAAGACATCACCATCCTTTGTGCCATGCAGGCTGCGAATCGCTTCTTCCGGAAAGGCCCGGCCGAATTCGAGGATTGCGGTCCCGAGATCGTAACGCCCCTGTTCGTCGTTCCTACGGGCAATTCGCCTTATGTAGAAAACGAGAACGAGAATCAGCGCAACGATCGTGATCCAGATGATAAGGGCACTCAAACCGCTTCTCCTAGGCATGGAAGGTTTGGGGGGCAGGTTTTTGGGTTGCATAGTGCCTAGCGTGCGAGGCTTGCGCGAGTGTTATGTCGCATCAGAAGCGGCGAAGCAGCGTCGCTTTCATCATGCTGATCTGGCGACGCCATTGCGGTTGCTGCAAGCCACCGAAAAGCGCCGAAGCGCCCAGTTTTCTGGCCCGCTTCAAGATGTGCTCCGCCAGAGAGACAGGCAAAAAGGCCGGAAAAAGTGGCTTGGCGATCGGCCCTGCATGGCGGGCCCTTTGCAAATGCTCCAACCCCAGGCCGGAAAAAGCCTCGATCGCTGCCGAGATGCGCAACTTGTCCTCGCCGGCCAAAAAGCCGTCACGATCAAGGCCTGTTGCGGAAAGGATATCGAGCGGGACATAGATCTGCCGCCTGCGGTTATGGATCGGCAAAAGCATCAGCAAGCCGGCTATCGACTGTCCCACGCCAGCATGCCCGGCAGCATCGGCCGATTGAGTCGCATCTTCGGGTGACAAGACAAGACCAGCAAGCTGGATCAAAGCCGATGCAGTCTCACCCGAATAGCCCTCCAGCGCGTTTTGGTCAGGCATGGCATCGTCATAGAGGTCGAAGATGCGTGCCTCTGTCATGGCGACCAGTGTTTGCCGTGGCAAACGATAACGGTCTATGGTCTCCAACAGACCAGCGGCGAGCGGATTGCCGCCGGTATCTCCTGCGGCTCCACCTTCCAAGAGATCCCGCCACCATTGCAGTCGGATTTCGCCGGGAAGCGGCTCGCGCACCACGTCGCGAACGCGGGCAATTTCCGCATTGAACGCATAAAGTGAGGCAAGCGCACCCCGCTTATCTTCAGGCGAAAGAAGACAGGCCAGATACCGGTCGCGGTCCGTCTCTCGCAGCATGGAGAGGCAAAGCGCGCCGTTTTCGGAAAGGGTATCGGTCATGTCAAACCGCGATGAGAGCCGCCGCGACAGCACGGGATTCGGCCAGCATGATGTTGAATGTGCGCACGGCTGCACCGGTGCTCATCGGATCGGAAGAGATGCCTCTGGACTTCAGCGCAGCTTTCACGTCAGCGGGTATAGGCCTGAGGTTGGCCCCTGCGCCGATCAGCAGCACTTCGATGCCGGATGCATCGGCCAGTACGCGCTCTAGAGAGGCGATCGTCAGGGGATCGCCCTCCCGCATGTCCCAGCCATGAATGCCAGAGGGCAAGCATAGAATGGAGCCGCGATGGGACATGTCAGCGAAACGGAAACCACCATTGCCGTAGGCATCGATCGGCGCGCGGCCCGGAAAATGAGCGTCTCGGATTTCGATGCCTTTCGCCATTGGCATGGCTTCCTTCCAGAACAACTTTGCCCGGATCAAGCCTCCGTCCGATGGACAGAAACGATCCGGGCAATCAGGTAGCCGACTTTCGAGCAAGCCGGTTATCGTGCCGCTTACTTGGTCGGAGCAGATTCGGTCTTGACCGGTTCGCCCTTTACCTTGACTTCGGCGATATAGGCACGCTGGGCGCGGATCTTGACGCCTTCGGCGATTTCGACTTCCAGTTCGTTGTCGTCGATGACCTTGCTTACCTTGCCCGTGATACCGCCACCGAGAACGACCTGATCGCCACGACGAATGTTATCAAGCGTTTCCTTGCGCTTCTTGGCCTGAGCACGCTGCGGACGGATGAGAAAGAAATACCACACCACCATCAGGGGTGCGAACAGCATGACCATCTGCAGGATGGAATCGGTGCCCGAGGGGGCTGCTGCGCCACTCGCCTGGGCGAATGCTTCGGTAATGAACATCGAGAACTCCTAAAACTACCGGAGACTCCCCGCCCCCGTTCAAGCCGCCGGAATATAGTTGCGATGGCCCGGAATGCAACAGAAAGCGGCAATTTGCGTACCGAATCCACGGCTCAAAGCCTTTCTATGCAATGACGAGCGTGTTACCCGGCCCGAAACAGAGGAAAAGGAAGGGCAGCGTCATGAGCGAGGACATTAACGCACAGGTGCTTGCCGAAATAAGGCGCCTTGCCGATGCGGTCGAACGTCTTGCGGGACCGCCTCCCGCAGTCAACGACTGGGATGCCGCAGATTGCTTCGTCTGGGTGCCATCCAACCTGAAGCTCCAGCCAGTGCCGCGGCCGAACCGTATCGCGTTGACGCTGATCCGCGGTGTCGATCATGTGCGCGATATCCTGCATGAAAACACGCTTCGTTTCGCCGAAGGATATCCGGCAAACAATGTGCTTTTATGGGGCGCGCGCGGCATGGGCAAATCGTCGCTGGTCAAGGCCGTGCATGAAGATGTGCGTGTGGCAACCGGCTCATCCCTCAAACTCGTAGAGGTCCACCGCGAGGATATCGCTTCACTGCCCGGCCTTCTGGACATTCTCAAATCATCGAAGCAGCGCGTGATCCTTTTTTGCGACGACCTGTCTTTCGATCATGACGACACCGCCTACAAGTCGCTTAAGGCCGCGCTCGACGGTGGCATAGAAGGGCGACCGGACAATGTGCTTTTCTATGCAACGTCCAACCGTCGCCATCTCCTGCCCCGCAACATGATGGAAAACGAGCAGTCGACGGCCATCAATCCGTCCGAGGCCGTGGAAGAAAAAGTCTCGCTTTCAGATCGTTTCGGCCTGTGGCTCGGCTTCCACAAATGCAGCCAGGACGATTATCTGGCAATGATCGACGGATACGCAGCGCATTTCAACCTGGGCCTGGGTCAAGAAACACTTCACGCCGAAGCACTGGAATGGGCAACGACACGCGGGGGCCGTTCGGGTCGTGTGGCCTGGCAATACATTCAGGATCTCGCCGGCCGACTGCGCAAGCCGCTGGATCGCACATGACGTCACAGAACTCGATCGCCAAGGCATAATTCCGGACACACCACGGCTGCCGCTTCTACTGAAATCAAGCGAAAAACGCAAAAAAGCCCGGCAGAGCCGGGCTTTTTCGTTGTCCCCTTGAAACGCACTACATTATTCAAGGTAGGTATTCGGATTGACCGGCGTTGCGTCCTTACGCACCTCGAAGTGAACCTGCGGACGCTGTGCGTCGCCGCTCATACCCGAGGATGCCAGCGTCTGGCCGCGGGTAACCTTCTGGCCGCGGGTGACGTTGATCGCGCTGGCGTGGCCGTACACGGTGACCTTGCCGTCGTCGTGACGTACGAGCACGGTGTTGCCGAGTTGCTTCAGGCCATTGCCTGCATAGATAACGACACCGTTTTCGGCTGCCTTGATCGGCGTGCCTTCCGGAACCGAGATGTCGATACCATCATTGCGGCTGCCATTGACGTTGGAGCCGTAGCCGGCAATGACCGCGCCATTGACCGGCCAGCGGTACTTCTCGATCCCCGTGGACTGTGGGGCGACAGACGCAACATCAGCTTTCTTTTCGACTTCGCTGAGCGATGCATTTTCTGCAGCGGCAGGCTTGGACGGTGCTGCTACGGCAGGCTCAACCTTGGCGACAGCCGGCTGCTGCGGAGCTGCAGCCTTCGGCGCTGCTTGCATAGGCTCGGCAGGTTTCTGCGGAACCGAGGCTGTGCGAACAGGGTCGGTCATGCCATTGGCAACCTTTAGCGTCTGGCCGATGCGAACGGTGCCATCGGTCATGCCGTTCGCAGCCTTCAGCGCGTCGACCGATGTGCCAGTTTCGCGGGCGATCTTGGTCAGCGTGTCGCCGGGCTTGACGGTGTATGTGCCGCCAAGCGGCTTGCCGCCGGGAGGCGTGATCTTGCCCGGCTCCGCCAGCGACTTGTCACGCGACGGCAGAACAGCGAGTTTCTGCTCGGACTGGTTTTCCGGCGCAGGTGCATTGTTCTGAAGATCGATATCGCCAGCGGCAGTCTTGGCAGTATTGCGCGCAGGACCAAAGGTCGGAATTACGACCGATTGGCCGGCTGCGAGCGTACCGCCATTTGCCCGCAGGATTTCCTTTTCAGGAACGCCATAACGGTTTGCCAATGTCTTGGCCGACTCGCCTGGCCTCAGCGTGACACGCGGCGCATTGACCGTTGACCAGCCGGACATCGGCTTGACCGTGCCGGTTGTCAGGTTGTCTGCACCACGAACCGGAGCCGTGTTCGACTGCTGCGGAAATGGCTGAGCCATGGCCTGCTGGCGCGTCGAAGAATCGGAGCCGGACACCGGAGGAAGACTGCTTGGAGCAGACAGCTCCGAACGCTGAACGCTCGAAGGCGCGGAAGCGACGCGCGCCGGCGACGAATAGCCACCCGAAGGCGGATAAGACGGAGACGAAGCAACGTTATTCGAACCGTACTGCGGCTGCATGCCCTGAGACGAAGACACGTCACCACGCGGAACCGGAGCCTGACCGTATGCACCACCTCCCTGCCGCTGAGGAATGGATGCCGTGGTCATATTGTCCGTACCGTCGAACAGACCGGAAAAACGCGTAGCGTCTGAACTGCAACCGGTCGCAGCGCTGGCCAGCAAGGCTGCCGCTGCGAACTTTACAACGGATGTACCGAACTTGGATGAACTCTTGAAACGCATTGACTCGACCTACTCATGACGCCACCATCATGACGATCATTAAAACCTGTTAGTCTTACTGGCAGGTTAAGGCGCCGCACCAAAAGTCGGTATTTTGTCAAATTGCTAACCATGCCAGCCAAGCTCAGAGAGCTTCGGCCACGTGCGGAACAAGCGGAAGATAGGGGGCCGGGAACAGATCCTCACGCTCGAAACGGCTGCCGGTCTTGGTCAGACGCGTCATGAGGCAGGTCTCGTCATCAAGGATGAGCGGAGCGATCATGGAGCCGCCATGCGTGAGCTGCTCGGCATAAAACCGCGGTAAAGTGGTAAATGCGGCAGTCACCAGGATGCGGTCGAAAGTTCCCTCACCCGGCTGGCCGTTGCTACCGTCCGCCTGTCGAATGATGACGTTGCGAAGACTCAGTGCGTCCATTCGGGCGTTGGCTGCCGTAACCAGCGTGCGGTAACGCTCGACGGTCGTCACGCGCTCGGCAATTCGCCCCATCACCGCAGCGGTGAACCCACTACCTGTGCCAATTTCGAGCACACGATGACCAGGCTTTACCTGCAGACGATGCAGAAGGCGCACAGCGAGGTCGGCGCCTTCCATGAAGGCACCGCAATCGATCGGGATCGTGCGGCTGGAATAGGCCTCCTCGGCCAGCGGAGCTGGTACGAACTGGGAACGAGGTGTCTGCTCCACGGCCGTCAGAAGATCCAGATCGGAGATACCCTCAGCCCGCAGGCGCAGGACGAGTGCAGCAAATCCTTCTTTTTCGACCATCCCAGTTTTCAACCGGCAACTCCTGCTCCCAGCGCGGAAGCCAAACGATCCTGGACCGAATAATCGGTCAGGTCCAGCTTAAGCGGCGTTACGGAAATCTTGTTTTCCTTAAGCGCCTGGATATCCGTGCCGTCACGGAAATTTCCTTTCCGCTCCGAAAATTTCAGCCAGTAATAGGGTCGGCCGCGACCATCCTCTCGCGCATCGATCATCAGGCCGAAATCGAGTTTGCCCTGCGACGTTACCTCGACACCCTGTACCTCTTCCGGCGCACAATGCGGGAAGTTGACGTTGAGGAAGGTTCCATCCGGAAGCTCCACCGTCATCAGCTTGCGAATAAGATCACCAGCATGAGTTTCGGCCACTTCCCATGGGGTAAAACGGCCATTTTCCTTGCGCGCCGCCTGGCTGACCGCAATCGAACGCACGCCCTGCAGCGTCCCCTCGATCGCACCAGCGACCGTACCGGAATAGGTGATGTCGTCCGCGAGGTTGCCACCGTCGTTTATACCAGACAGGACGAGATCGGGCTTGCCGCCCATGATCTCGCTGATGGCCATGATGACGCAATCTGTCGGCGTGCCGCGCAGTGCATAACGCTGATCGTCGATCTTCCTCAGCCGAAGCGGCTCAGATAGGGTCAGCGAATGCGCAAGACCGCTCTGGTCCGTCTCCGGCGCAACGATCCAGACATCGTCAGAAATCGTCCGTGCGATCCGTTCCAGGACGCCGAGACCTTCCGCGTGGATACCGTCATCGTTGGTGAGCAGAATGCGCATCGTGATATATCCTTATGCCTTCTCAATCTTGGTCAGGCCGCCCATGTAGGGCAGAAGCACATCAGGAATTGTGACGGAACCGTCTTCGTTCAGGTAATTTTCCAGAACCGCGATCAGGCAGCGACCGACGGCAGTACCCGAACCGTTCAGCGTATGAACGAAACGAAGCGCCTTCTCGTCCTTGACGCGATAGCGCGCGTTCATGCGACGGCCTTGAAAATCGCCGCAGACCGAGCAGGACGAAATTTCGCGATAGGTGTCCTGTCCCGGCAACCAGACCTCGATGTCGTAGGTCTTGCGAGCGCCAAAGCCCATATCGCCGGTGCAAAGCGTCATGGTGCGGAAATGCAGGCCCAGACGCTTCAGAACATTCTCGGCGCATTCCGTCATGCGCTCGTGTTCAGCGATCGCGCTTTCCGCATCGGTGATGGAAACCAGTTCGCATTTCCAGAACTGGTGCTGGCGCAGCATGCCGCGCGTATCACGGCCGGCAGAACCTGCTTCCGAACGGAAGGACGGCGTCAGCGCGGTAAAGCGCAGCGGCAGTTTTTCCTGCTCAAGCGTTTCGGCCGAAACGAGATTGGTCAGCGTCACTTCGGCCGTCGGGATGAGATAACGGCCGTCAGTGGTCTTGAACAGGTCTTCCTCGAACTTCGGCAACTGGCCGGTGCCATACATGGCCTCCGCCTTCACCATCAGCGGCGAGGAGACTTCCGTATAGCCGTGCTCCATTGTGTGCATGTCGAGCATGAACTGGCCAAGCGCCCGCTCAAGACGGGCGAGCTGGCTGGTCAGAACCGTGAAGCGTGCACCCGACAGCTTCGAGGCGCGATCGAAATCCATGTAGCCGAGCGCTTCACCGATATCGAAATGCTCCTTCGCCGGATGGTTCCAGCGCGGCTTTTCACCAACGACGCGTTTCACGACATTGTCGTGCTCATCCTTGCCGACCGGCACGTCATCGAAGGGAATATTGGGGAGACGCGACAGCGCATCGTCAAGCGCGGCGATCGCTTCGCGCTCTTCCTGCTCGGCGGCAGGCATGGTTTCCTTGATCTCGGCGACTTCGATCTTGAGCTTGTCCGCCAGTTCAAGATTTTTCTGCGCCATGGCAGCGCCGATCTCCTTGGAGGCGGCGTTGCGGCGGGACTGCATGTCCTGAAGCTTCTGGATTATACTGCGGCGACGTTCATCCATCGCCACGAGTTCAGCGGCCATCGGCCCGGCGCCACGCTTGGCGAGCGCCTCATCGAGTGCCTGTTCGTTTTCACGAATCCATTTGATATCAAGCATAATCCTAGCCTTCAACGCGAGACGCCGCGCGCATCAGGCCAGGAAAATCCTCAAGCCTTATCGGTCTCGGCGACTTCCGAGGAAGATTCTGCAGTTTCAGAATCTTCACTGCGTTTGCGCTCGACGAGTCGCGCGGCATAGATGGAAATCTCGTAGAGAAGGATGGTCGGTATAGCAAGACCGATCTGAGACATCGGATCCGGCGGCGTCAGGATTGCTGCGGCAATGAACGCGATGACGATCGCATACTTGCGCTTTTCCTTCAGCCAGTCGCTTGTCAGCAGACCGACGCGGGCGAGCAGAGTGGTGACGACCGGCAGCTGGAAGACCAGACCGAAGGACAGGACCAGCGTCATGATCAGGCTGAGATATTCCGACACGCGCGGCAGAAGCGAAATACCGACTTCACCTTCGGTCGGCGCCTGCTGCATCGCGAGGAAGAACCACATCACCATCGGCGTGAAGAAGAAATAGACCAGTGCGCCGCCCAGAAGAAACAGGATCGGGGATGCGATCAGGAACGGCAGGAATGCAGATCGCTCGTTCTTGTAGAGGCCGGGCGCGACAAACTTGTAGATCTGCGACGCGATCACCGGAAAAGCGATCACCAATGCACCGAACATCGCGACCTTCACCTGGGTGAAGAAGAATTCCTGTGGGGCGGTGTAGATCAGTTCGGACTTGGCGATATCCAGCCCCGCCCAAACCACAGCCCATTTGTAGGGAATGACGAGCAGGTTGAACAACTGCTTGGCAAAGAAGAAGCAGACGACGAAAGCGATGAAGAAGGCGCCGATCGACCACATCAGTCGGGTGCGCAACTCCATCAGGTGTTCGATGAGCGGCTGCGGCTTGTCCTCGTAGTCGCTCATGCTTCGTCCTTCGGAGTATCAGTCTTTTTGGGCGTGCGCTTGCGGGCGGGCGCCTTGGTAACCGGTGCCTCAACGGCAACGGATGCGGTTTCGACAGTCTTCTTCGGCGCGGCCTTGGCCCGCTTGGGCCTTTCAACCACAGGTGCGATTTCTGCAATCGTCTTGCTGGAACCCGCGGAATTCTTGGAAGACTTGCTGCGCACCTTGGCTTCTCCGCCGGCCTTCACCACCGACGTGCGGGGTGCACGAGGTTTTGCAACGGCAGCCTCTACCTTGGCCGGCGTCGCAGCCACAGGCGCAGCTTGAGCGAGGTTTTTCGCATCGGCAACAACGGGTACCGGCGTTACCGGGGCTGACACCGTATTTGCGGCCACTGCCGTAGGAGCAGCTGTTGCAGCGGCTGCCGGCTCGACGCTTGCCGGAACTTCAGGAGCAGCAGAAATCGGCTCGGCCCCTTCGATCGACTGCTGCGCCTCAGCATCTGTCGGTGAAAATTCGGTCGTGTTTTCGGCGAGAGGACTGGGAATCTGAGTCGCCTTCTGCAGGTCCGACTTGATATCCTGCCCCATCTGCCTCAGCGGATTGATAGCATCACGCAGGGCATTTGTCGGATTAAGCTTTTGCGCATCCGATATGGTTTTGCGGACGTCATCCATATCCGCCTCACGCAAGGCTTCATCGAACTGCGTGCGAAAATCACCAGCCATCTTGCGGAAGTTGGCTGTCATTTTACCAAATGCGCGGATCATGGGTGGCAGATCCTTCGGACCGACCACAACAATAAGTACGACCGCAATGACGAGCAGTTCGGTCCAACCGATATCAAACATGCAACGAAGCTCCTGAAGCCCCTACCCGTTCCACTAGGACCGGGTGGTTTCCTTCGCCTCGTCAGCCTTGTGGTCGACGGTCTTCGCAGTGGTCGTTTCCGGAGCGTCCTCGTCGGTCATGCCCTTCTTGAAGCTCTTGATACCCTTTGCGACGTCGCCCATCAGCTCCGGAATCTTACCACGCCCGAACAAGACGAGCACGATGACCAGAACGATCAACCAATGCCACACACTGAAAGAACCCATTAGTCCAACTCCAATTCGAATTAGTCTTCGATGTAAGCGCTTTGTGGCGCTTTTTCAAACAGCAAATTTGCATGATACATCGCTAATCACGCGCTCGTTAGCGCCATGCGAGATCATTGGCCGCCGATACACGCTCTGCGATAAATTGCGAAAACTAATCGTCCGAAGCACCGCCAGGGCTCAGCAGACCAAGTTCCTCAAGATCAAGCTGAGTGATTGGATCTTCTTCATCCGACAGATCAGTATCCGCACCCGGCATGGGAATATGGAACCCCGGGGGTATACGGCCGCTCAACAGGCCGGCACCCTTCAACTCTTCCAGTCCAGGCAGATCACGCAGTTCCTCGATACCGAAATGATCGAGAAAATCCGTTGTAGTCCCGAGCGTGACCGGGCGACCGGGCGATCGCCTGCGACCGCGAAAACGAACCCAGCCGGCCTCCATCAGCACGTCGAGCGTACCTTTGGAGGTTTGAACGCCACGGATATCCTCGATCTCCGCGCGGGTGACAGGCTGATGATAGGCTATGATCGCCAGCACTTCGAGCGCTGCACGCGACAGCTTTCTGACCTCGTTATCATCCTTGCGGATAACGAAAGAAAGATCGGGAGCCGTGCGGAAGGCCCAGCAATCTGCCATGCGGACAAGATTGACGCCCCGGCCGGCATAGTTTTCTGCAAGTCGGCCCAAAAGCGCCGGGATATCCGTTCCGCGCGGCAGTCTATCGACCAGAAATCGCTCAGGAACAGGCTCGGCCGAGGCAAAGATCAGTGCCTCGGCGATGCGCTCGGCTTCGAGGTCCGAAAATCCCCCGGCATGACCGTCATCCACATCGTGACCAGCGTTCGAAAAGGTTTCGATTCCGTCGGTTCCGGACGTCATTCGCCACCTCCAGGCAACTGGGCGGATCGCTGCCGGTTGCCACCACGAAGATAAATCGGCTGGAAGGCGCCGTCCTGGCGGATCTCCAGCTTACCCTCACGCACGAGTTCCAGAGACGCGGCGAAGGCGCTTGCCGTTGCCGTCACCCGATCCTCCGGCGGCAGATAGGGAAGCAGATAGGTCTGCAATGCCGTCCAGTCAGCGATCTCGCCCAGCATGCGCGTCAGCAACTCACGTGCATCCACCAGCGACCACACCTTACGCCTCTCGATCGTGACCTGGGTGATCGCCGTGCGCTGCCGAAGGTTGGCGTAGGCTGACAAGAGATCGTAGAGGCTCGCATCGTAGGCGGATTGAACGCGATGCGGAATATGTTCCGGCGCGCCACGGGCAAAGACATCACGTCCCAGCCGGTTGCGATTGACAAGCTGGCTTGCCGCTTCCCGCATTGCCTCCAGGCGCCGCAAACGAAAGGCAAGTGTCGCCGCCATCTCTTCGCCGGTCGGGCCATCATCACCCTTGACCTGCTGAGGAATGAGCAGGCGTGATTTCAGGTAGGCAAGCCAAGCCGCCATCACCAGATAGTCGGCGGCGAGTTCTATGCGCACGCGCCGCGCGCTATCGACGAAAAGAAGATATTGTTCTGCAAGCGCGAGCACGGAGATGCGGGAGAGATCCACCTTCTGGCTACGGGCGAGATGCAGGAGAAGATCGAGCGGACCTTCGAATCCGGCAACGTCGATGACAAATGCCGGGTCGTCGGCAGCACGTTCGGACACGTCCTGCCAGAGCTTGTCCATTGGAATGGCGCCCTGCCCCGAATTCCCCGCCAAACCAGTTCACCTCTCTCGTTCGGCAGCCCTAACTCGTCAGGCGACCGCCATCATTTCGTGAAATTCTGCACGCAGCGCCTGTTCGTCGGACGCATCGGGAGCTGCAAAGCCGCGCTCGACGGCCTCGGCGCGCTGCAAAGCCTTACCCGACAAAGGCACAACTTCCTTCACCACCGCTTTCATTTCGTCCATGACGCCATTGCAATGCAAGACAATATCGCAACCTCCCCCCATGATTCGTGCGGCACGTTCGCCGATCGTGCCTTTCAGGGCATTCATCGATGTGTCGTCCGAGACCAGCAGGCCGTCAAACCCGATATGACCGCGAATGACCTCTTCGATCACCACCGGCGAAATCGTTGCCGGATCGCGATCGTCATAGGCGGTGAAGACGATATGTGCGCTCATCGCCATCAACTCGTCCTTCATCGCGACGAAAGGTACGAAGTCATGACCTTCGAGTTCGGCGCGCGAAGCGGTGACGACCGGCAGTTCATGATGAGAATCGGCCATGCCTCGGCCGTGGCCCGGCATATGCTTCATGATCGGCAGCATGCCACCCGCCTTCAGCCCTTCGGCTGCTGCCTTGCCCATTGATGCTACCGTTTGCGGATCGAACCCATAGGCGCGATCGCCGATGACATTGCTCGCCCCCTCGACAGGAACATCGAGGACGGGGAGGCAATCGACGGTCACGCCGAGCTTCATAAGGTCGAAGGCATGCAGGCGCGACATCAGCCAAGCTGCGCGCAGGCCCTTTTCTCTGTCCTGCCGATAGATTTCACCCAGAGCGGTGGCCGAAGGATAACGCTCGATCATCGGCGGACGGATACGCTGCACACGGCCACCTTCCTGGTCAATCAGAACCGGTGCATCAGGCCTGCCGACTGCGTCACGCATGGCGGCAACGAGATCGGCAATCTGAGGAAGTTCGATGCAGTTGCGGGCGAAGAGAATGAACCCCCAGGGGCGCTCATCACGATAGAGCGAGATTTCGTCGGCAGTCAAAGTCGCGCCGCTGGCGCCGAGAATCATGGATTTCGAAACACTCATATCAAACTACCCGCTGTGATGATCTGGAGCATTTCCGGACGCAAAACCGTTTTTTTCAATTTTGCTGGAATTGCCCTAACGAAAACGGGGCGCCGCGCGCCCCGTCTGTTTCGGCTGAATCAAGTCTTATCGCGCCACAAGGCAGCTGCCGCCGGCCGAGCGATATTTTTCGCAGAGCGCGACAGCCTGCTCCTTGCTACCGGCCGGGATACGGACGCGGTAGAAAGTCCCCTTGCCGGCAACTTCGGCAGCCTTGATATCGACGCCACGTCCACCGATCACACTGCCGAACTTATTCGAAAGGCTCTGGTAGGACTTCTGCGCATCGGCCTGGGACGGCAGTGAAGCAATCTGGATCACGTATCCACCTTCGCCAAGCGAAGCCACCTGCGTATTCTGCGCAGCCGGTGCGACGGCGGCAGGTGCTGCCGGGCGAACATTGCCCTGATCACTGACACTGGCGACGACATTGGCAGGCTGAGTCGACGGACGGGTGGTCGGAACGGGAGCCCGAACGGCGGCAGCCGGTGCGGTATCCGCCAGTTGCTCAATCGATGCCGGAGCCTGGGCGGCGACCGGCATGGTCGATACAGTATCGGCTGAGGCCGAGACCGGAACGATACCTGTCGAAGGTGCGGCAGGAGCCGGGGCGGCGGTCGGGAAGGCTGCAGCCGTCTGCTGTGCCGGAGCATCAGCCCGAACCGGAGCCGCAGCGATTTTTGCCGTAGCGGCAGGTTCGACTTCCTGCTCGACCAGCTTGCCGTCGGCGCGAACGATCATTGTCTTGACCTTGCGCGGCATAACCGTGACGGCCTGCTGTTCACCGGCCTGCTGCTGATCCTGCGGCAGAAGACGTGGATCCTCGGTCTCTGCTACGTCGGTCATCTGCACGTCGTTTTCCCCTTCAAGCGGAAGGGTATCCGGCATCAGAGTCTTCTGGACGACGTCAACCGGTTCTTCGCTGCTCGAAATCAGCTGCTGCTGCTTGGGAGTTTCCGATCCTGCACCGGCGACGCGGTCGTAAACGGCCTTGTCCTGGTTGGGCACGGTCTTGCCGCCCGGGTTCGCCGGCGCAATCTTGACCGGCTCGCTGTCGGCAGCGATCACCATCGGCTCACCATTTCCGCCAAGACCGGACGCGGAGTTTCCAAACCATGCAAAGGCACCCGCGCCGCAAACGGCGACAAGACCAACGGCAACGAGAGGAGCAATCCAACGTCGCGAAGATCCACGCTGTTCGACGTCATCGACATTCTGCTCATAGTCTTCGGCCTGAGCATAACTTTCATTGGCGGTAAGCGGGGTTGCAAGACTGCGACGGAAATCCTCTTCGAGGGCCCGCTCGAAATCATCCAGATCCGCGTAAACGGATTTCTGAGCAGCCGGTGCTGCGGCAACAGCCGCGAGCTGCGGTTGGACACTTCCGCGCTGGAGCGATGCCGCAGTCTCAGGTGCCTCCAGAAGAGAGGCGAGTTCCGCGTCGATATCGAGATCGAAATCGTTCCGATAAGCAGGCTGCTCTTCCTTCTCCTCTACAGGAAGGGTCGGCACATCGAGTTCTGCAATCGCTTCCGGCTGTTCTTCAGGCTCGGAAAGGAGAGCCGGATCAAACGGCACGTCGTCTTCAGGCTCCAGGTCGAATGCCGGCGCAGCGGAATATACCGGGGCCGCAGCATAAACAGGAGCGGCGGCGGCCGAAGAAAGAACAGGCGCCGGAGCAGGCTGTGCGATGGGAGCAACCGTGGCAGGAGCGGAGACCTCGGGGTCGACAGCGGCAACGACGGGAGCAACAACCTTGCTATTCTCCTCGACCACCATATCCGTTAGGTCGAGTTCCAGAGCGTCAAGCGCCAACTCGAAATCCAAGTCGGCAAAGGGATCGGAGGCTTCGTCGACCGATTCGGAGGGAACAGGCGCGGTGGGAGCTGCGTATACCTGCGGCTGCGCGGGAGCCGGCGACAGGAGTTCGCTGTCGACAGGAACCTGCACGGTCTCAACGACCGGAGCCACAGTGCGCGAGGAGACCGAATAATGATCAACGCCTGAAAGAAGGGCATCCAGATCAGCGAACTGATCTTTCGGCAGATCCGGCGCGACCTCCCCGACAGGTGCGGCAACCTTGGCGGCAATCGGCTCAGCCGGGCCAGCAAGGGGAAGATCCATCGCGGGGATTGGCAAATCCGAGATGACAGGGGCAGAAACCGCAGCCGACACCGGCGCGGCAACATTCCATCCATCGAAAGAAACCGGTTCAATCTTTGACGGAGCAGCCTGCAATTCGACTTTGGCCTCTGTCCGCTGGTGGGAAGCCACTCCTGCGCCTGACTGGAAGTTAGCAAGAGGCATGCGGAAGCTTGGCGTATATCCTGCCCCTTTACGTTTCGCATCCATCGGCGGCGACTGAGCCTCCACAGACAGGGGTTGGGCCGCAACAACGGGGGCGACAACCGGGGTGGAAACGAAGGACGTTTCCAATTCCGCGGCCAGATCGAATTCGTCGAATGACAGATCCTGATCCGCCAACGAAGCGGCTTGATACGCCGGAACTGCATCGACAGCCTCATTCGGCACATGCCACGAACTGGCCTCTTCAGGCTCTGTAGGTAGGGGTTCCGGAAGGCTTTCTACGTAAGCGTGATTGGCAATTCCGCGATCGCCGCCATCGACCAACTCTGCTTCGTAAGCTGAAGCTTCATCGTTCGAAGCCACGGCATCATGCGAAATGTCGTCTGAAGCCCACGGCTCCAGCGGATCGCCTTCAGCCTGCGCCTGATCTTCGCCTGTTGCCTGATCGAGACCGGAAACAAACCGGTTGCCTTCGAACGCAGGCTCGACGGAAACATCATCCATCGCAGCGATCGAAGGCTCTGCAACGACCAGATCATCGACAGGATCGAGCCGAGGCGCATCGTAACGCTCGAACTCGCGGAGAAGCTCATCTTCAAGGTTGAAGACCGGATCGGTCCGCCTTGCCGCTACGGGCTCGGCAACAGGAGGGGCCGGGTTTGCAACAACCCGATCCTCATAACCGACGATCCGCGCCAGTTCAGCCAACGGATCACCATCAGCAAAAAATTCCGGCACATCATTCCGGCTACGCGCAAGGTTATTATCCGCCATGACGTCGTCCACTCACCTACATTACTACGCTTCTGCCAGAGCAATATGGGCAAATGAGGGCGTTTTTAGCGCATCTCCTCCGGCGCAGCCGTACCCGTAATTGTGAGGCCAGACCTCAATACGGAAGCGACTGCACGCACCAGCCCAAGTCTGGCGATGCTCAATTCTCGGTTTTTATCGTTAACAAAACGTAATTCAGGTTGTTCCTTACCTTTATTCCAGTGCGCATGGAAGAAGCTGGCCAGATCATAGAGGTAAAACGCTATGCGATGCGGCTCTTGCGAAAGCGCTGCGCTTTCGACGATTCGCGGGTATTCGGCGAGCTTTCCAACCAGCTGCAACTCGTTCGGATCCGTTATTTCACCGACGGTCGAGGCCAGATCGAGCGAATCGATATCAAGACCCGGAAACGCATCCTTAGCTTGCCGGAATACAGACATGCAGCGCGCATGTGCATACTGGACATAAAAGACCGGGTTATCCTTCGACTGTTCAGTAACTTTTGCGAAATCGAAGTCCAGAGGCTCGGAATTCTTGCGGTAAAGCATCATGAAACGAACCGAATCACGACCGACCTCATCGACGACTTCGCGCAATGTGACGAAATCGCCGGAGCGTTTCGACATCTTGACCGGCTCGCCATCGCGATAAAGCTTGACCAGCTGGCACAGAAGCACGGTCAACTTCGCCTTGCCGTCGGATACGGCACGGGCGACCGCCTCGAGCCGCTTCACATAGCCGCCATGGTCGGCGCCGAGCACATAGATCATCTCGTCGAAGCCGCGGTCGTACTTCTCCTTGAAGTAGGCGACGTCGGCGGCGAAATAGGTGTAAGCGCCATCGGACTTGATCAGCGGCCGGTCGATATCGTCACCGACTTCGGTCGAGCGGAACAGCGTCTGGTCGCGATCTTCCCAATCTTCCGGAAGCTGGCCTTTCGGCGGCGGCAGCTTGCCCTTGTAGACATGGCCTTTGAAGGTAAGGTCGTTGATCGCCGCGCGGATCAGCTTGGCGCCTTCGGCATGCAGCGTGCGCTCGGAGAAGAAGACGTCATGGTGGACGTTCAGAGCCTCAAGATCCTCGCGGATCATCACCATCATCGCGTCAACCGCACGATCCTTGACGAGCGGAAGCCATTCTTCTTCCGGCATGCTGTGCAGCCGCGGGCCGAACTCTGCAGCAAGTTCCTTGCCGACGGGAACGAGATAGTCGCCCGGATACAAGCCGGCCGGGATATCGCCGATATCCTCACCCAACGCCTCGCGGTAACGCAGGAAAACGGAACGGGCGAGCACGTCAATCTGGCCGCCCGCATCGTTGATGTAATATTCCTTGACGACATCGTAGCCGGCAAAGGACAGGAGGTTGGCCAAAGCGTCGCCAACCACCGCACCGCGGCAATGGCCGACATGCATAGGCCCGGTAGGGTTGGCCGAGACGTATTCGACATTGGTCTTCTTGCCCGAACCGAAAGTCGAGCGACCATAATCGGTTCCGGCTTCGATTATCGAGCCAAGGATACGCTGCCAGTAGCCGGTCGAAAGGCGGATATTGATAAAGCCGGGGCCGGCCACAGAAACTTCGCTGACGTCGGGATCATTGCGCAATGCTGCCGAAATCAGGTCGGCAAGCGCGCGCGGATTGGTGCCGAGCGGCTTTGCCAGGACCATAGCTGCGTTGGTCGCCACATCGCCGTGGCTCTGGTCACGCGGCGGCTCGACAGTCAGTCGTCCGAAATCGATTTCACTGCGCTTTTCCTTGATAATATCAATTGTTTCCAGCGCGTTCTTAATTCTATTATCGAAGTCAGCAAAAAGATTCATGTCTCGTATCCACGCGTAATGCGAAGCGGGCTCTTGTAAAGCCGGTGGTGTTTGGAGGTCGGCCTAGCGCAAATCGGGAGTCTGGTCAAACAGCTCTCCATGTACGCGGACGGCATAGGTGTCGGTCATTCCGGCCAGATAATCGGAAACGTGACGGGCCTTGGCGGCCTCTTTCAACCCGGAAATATGATCCACCCAATAGTGGCTGCGCATCAAGGTCGGGTCATTCATGTAGGCCTCGAAGAGATCGGTGACGATCTTGGAAGCGCCAGCACGGATGCGCATAATCTCCGGATGGCGATAGATGCGGGCAAACAGCAGCTTCTTGATCAGCTGATCCGTCTGCGCCATTTCTGGCGAGAAGGTTGCGATCACCCGGCCTGCCGTCCGGACATCGGCAGCACTTTGCGGGCGGATATCGGCAAGATTGGCCTGCGCCACACCGATCACGTCCTCGACCATATGGGTGATCTGCCGGCGCGTCACCTCATAGGCGAAGCGGCTCGGCTCAAGATGTGGATATTTTGCCCTCACCTGCCGCATCAGACCGGACAGAAACGGTACATCTTCCAGCATCTCGAATGTCAGCAGGCCAGAGCGCAGGCCGTCATCTATGTCATGAGTATTATAGGCGATATCGTCCGAGATCGCAGCGACCTGAGCCTCAAGGCTGGCGAAACTCGCCAGTTCGAGATCGTGGAGTTCGCAATAATCGCGGATCGGTTGCGGCACAGGCCCGTCCAGCCCTTCGCCTCCCGCTGTCATCAGCGGACCATTATGCTTGACCAGACCTTCAAGACTTTCCCAGGTCAGGTTGATGCCATCGAATTCCGCATACCGGCGTTCCAGCTTGGTCACGATTCGCAGCGATTGGGCGTTGTGATCAAAGCCGCCGAAAGGTTTCATCACCTCGTCGAGGGCGTCCTCTCCCGTATGGCCGAACGGCGTGTGGCCGAAATCGTGGACAAGTGCGACGCCTTCAGCCAGGTCCTCGTCGAGCTTCAAGGCGCGCGCCAGTGCGCGGGCGATCTGGGCGACTTCGATCGTGTGAGTGAGACGGGTGCGATAGTGATCGCCATCGGGGCTGATGAAGACCTGCGTCTTGTGCTTGAGGCGACGAAAGGCGGTGGTGTGGACGATGCGGTCGCGGTCACGCTGGAACTCCGAGCGCGTCAGACTGCCATCTTCGGCAAACATCCGCCCCCGGGAATTCCAAGGGTCCGACGCATAAACCGCCCGCTCGCCGCTACCGAAACCGAGCGTCCTGGTATCGATCGTCATGCCTTCACCTGCATTTCCATTGCAATTCCGTTCCGCCCGGCCCATTGACGTGCCGTTCACGTCTTCATACCTATAGTGAGGCTGTGCGCAAAGCCGGTGACAATAATCTTCGAGTTGTTCAGGCACGACCTGCAGCTCACCGGGCCTTTACCCCGGCAGGAGACACGAAATGACTGAAAATGTAACCCTCTCCGATGCCGCGGCAAAGCGGATCTCCCAGATTGTCTCGGCCGATAGCGGCAAGCAGGCACTGCGCGTCTCCGTCGAAGGCGGCGGCTGTTCCGGCTTTTCCTACAAGTTCGATCTGGCCGAGGCGCCGGAGGCAGACGACATCGTCATCGAAAACGGCAATGCCAAGGTTCTGATCGACAGCATGTCGTTGATTTACATGGCCGGATCCGAGATCGATTTCGTCGACAACCTGCTCGGGCAGTCCTTCCAGATCAAGAACCCGAACGCGGTTGCCAGTTGCGGCTGCGGTACCAGCTTCTCCATCTGATCCTTTTTTCTGACCGGCATTTGAATCCAACCCGGCTTCCTTCCTGCGCCCGATCGTCTAAAAGGGACGATCAGGAACATGAAGTGGATGACGCATGAAGATCGCGACCTGGAACATCAACGGCGTCAAGGCGCGGATCGACAACCTGCGCCAGTGGCTCGCCGATTCGTCACCGGATATCGTCTGCCTTCAGGAGATCAAATCGGTTGATGAGGGCTTTCCGCGGCTCGAGATCGAAGCGCTCGGCTATCATGTGGAAACGCATGGCCAGAAGGGCTTTAACGGCGTCGCGATCCTGTCGAAGATCAAGCCGGACGAAGTGATGCGCGGTCTACCGGGCGGTGAAGGGCCGGATGGCACTCTCGATGAGCAATCGCGTTATATCGAATGCGTTTTCTCTATTGCCGGCGGCGTTATAAGGGTCGCGTCGATCTATCTTCCGAACGGAAATCCGGCCGATGATCCGGTGAAATACCCTTACAAGCTCGCCTGGATGGAAAGGCTTCGCCGCCATGCGGAAGCCTGCCTTGCGCTGGAAGAGCCACTGATCCTCGCCGGCGACTATAATGTCATTCCGGAACCGCATGACTGCTTCGATCCGGCCGTGTGGGCGACAGACGCGCTGTTTCTGCCGCAGACGCGGGAGGCCTTCCGCAGGCTCGAAAATCTCGGCCTGATCGACGCCGTGCGCGCCACGACTGACGCAACCAAACTCTATTCGTTCTGGGATTATCAAGCCGGCGCATGGCCGAAGAACAACGGCATCCGCATCGATCACCTGCTGCTGTCACCGGAAGCAGCAGACCGGCTGAAGGCAACCTCGATCGAAAAACACGTGCGTGCGTGGGAAAAGCCATCCGACCACGTTCCGGTGGTCGGCATATTCGATTTCGCAGCCTGATCCGCAACGCCAGGGCAACGCGAACGCGCTTTAAAACGCGGTTCGGGTCAGTCGTCGGTATCTGCCAGCTGGTGCGACAGCGCAACCGCACCGCGGCGGTCCCGTTCGTCGGCGACCGAGAATGCCTGTTCCTGAAGCTGCTCCATCCAGCCGCAATCCTTGGCGATGCAGCGGTCCAGCGCAGCCGTCATGAATGCCAGCCCGCGAACCGCCTGCCCTTCCTGGAAGAGGATATTGCCGAATACCGCCATGGCGCCGGCATGGCCGGTCTTGCGGGCCTGATTGAGCCACTTCTTGGCCTGCTGGATGTTTGAGCCGCCGCCCTCACCCGACAACATCATTCGGGCAAGCTGATACTGCGCTTCGGCCACACCGAAGGTGGAGGCTACCTGGAAATAGAGCTGACGCGCCTGATAAAGGTCGGGCTTTACCGGGCTGCCCGGAATGCCATGGCTGTAATAGCTCGCAAGCGACAGAAGCGCATTGACGAAGAAGCCCGTGTCCTCGGAGCCCGGCTCGACGCCCTGGGCTGCAATCTCGTTATAGATCTTGAAGGCCGTATAGTCGTCCTTGGTCACGCCATCGCCATAGGCATACATGTTGGCAAGCGCCCAGCGCGAACCGGTATGACCTTTTTCGGCAGCATAGCGATAGGCTTCGACCGCATCTTCCTTCTGGCCGTTCTTGTAAGCCTTGAAGCCGAACTTGAAGAGGTCGAAAGGACCAGATTCTTTCGACACACCTGCCTTGATGTCGAAGGCAAGAGCGTTCCCGGCACAGAATGCCGCCAGCGATATTCCAAGAAGCAATACTCTCATGGATCCAGTGCCAGACTTCCGCATGGTTCAGTTTCTTTCGACCCGCTCGCGGCTAGGAGCCGAAGCGTGCATTATTGGCCGTGCGGACAGAAGATCAGGACAAGACGATCCCGACATTCTGCCTCCCGATGGGCGAGAGAAACTGTAGGTTCCATTTCCGGCAAGACTTGGACCCGTAAACAAGATCGCGGCAGCAACGGAAAACGAATTCGCAATCCGCTTGCCCAATCCAGCAAAGCCCCGTTTATCTTCAGAAAACCCGCCCATGATACTCCAACACGCACGTTCCGCCCCCGCAGTTCGTGCTCTCTACTTACATACCGCTGCGCCTCGTTTGTGGCGGGAAATGGACAAAAGTCCTAGCCTTGAAACGCGCCGCGATCGTCACAAAAAAGTGTTGCGAAATCGTCACAGTATTTTAGCAGCCAAGCGAATAACCGCGACAAGCAAAAGCCCGGTCGAAACCGGGCTTTTGTCTTTGACAAAGCAGAGATCAGAAACGGACCTTTATACCCGTCGAAATAGCGGCAACGATATCGTCGTCGAAATCGTAATTGGCTCTTTGCCCATAAGTCAGGCCATCCAGTACAACGGTACGGGAAGAACCACCGGTCATCAGACCAAGAACCCCGGCAAGGCGGAATTCGACATTTTTCGTCGGTGAGTAGCTGCCGAGAACGCCGAGCGCCCAGGTATCCGTCTGAGATCCAAAGCCTTGCGACGTTCCACGGTCCCAAGTCAGGCTGACAGCGCCACTCCACTGCTCGTTGAACTTATGGCCGATGCCGCCCATGACAGTCCAACCGTCCCGATAGCCGAGGTCGAGTGTTGTGACCTGAGTGCCGGCGGCGCAGACACCTGCAACTCCGGAAGAGCAGAAGAACGGCACCTTCTGCAACTGGCTCCAATCCGTCCACTTCACGGAACCGAATGCCAACCAGTCGGGCGCGATACCGGATTGCACCTTGAGCTCAAGAACATCAGGCATCGCCTGAGAGCCATAGACATCAAATTTGGGAGTTCCCGACACCTGGGAGAGATCGAGTGTGCCAGTAATGTCGTTCAGCTTGACTTCGCTGTTATACACCAGGCTCGCGCGGAATGCGTATTCTGGAATTTCGTAGGCAACACCTGCCCGCCAACCCCAGCCATCGCCTTCCAAATCGAGACGGCCGACGCCGGAGAGTGGAAATCCGGCAGGAAACGCCTGAACCAGACGTTCCTGGAAGCCATATACCTCTTGGTAGAAGCCACCGCCGATGAGGCGAAGCTGCCCCGGTCCCACATCAAAACGGTAGGAACAGGTGGTCGCATAGTTGCGGCTCTTTACCTCTGTTTCGATGTCCTCGTTGGCCCCAGCCCAGTTACGGCCTGGATTTTTGTGCGCACCCCACGGTTCGGAATAATCGAACATGCAGTCTACAGCGTCACCAATTCCGGCCTTTACGCCAATACGGGGCGACCAGTAGTCCTCGCTGCCATTTGCCGATGTCGGAAGGCCGGTCAGATTACCACCACCACCCGTAGGCGGAGTGCCGCCAGGATTGAAAGGACTGGGATCTATATCCCTCACATTCTTCAGCTTGCGGTCCGGCATGACGAAGGTCGACGTCGCCTCTGCCGTAAACCTGGACGTATCGAACAAGAGATCGATGTTGTAACCGCCGCGCTCAAGCCCCCCAGCGAGCGCTGGCGTTTGCAGCATACCGACCGCCGCCGCAGCCAGAACTCCGCCTGAAATAAAGTGTCTTACCATGTTTTCTCCCACTCCCGGTAAGTTACCGGCATCACTGTAGATCGTTGATCCTAAACAACAACTTTCGGGCGTCGGGACGATTGCAATGCACAATCGCTCAAAATTTACGTAAGCTACTCAGCAACGGGGAGAGAATCGACCGACAGGAGATGAAATTACCGCAAAATTGACGAATCGCAGTCGATCTTGGAATTTTATCTTGTGGTAATATGCGTCTGTGACCTTCACGCAACAGAGTCCTTTTCTCCGGCCACGCATCTGCACAATAAAGCAATTGGACATCTAAGCGCATACGAAAATGCCGCACCCATGGCTGGATGCGGCATTTGACATCGCTGAGTCGTCTCTAAAATCAGCCGGCTTCGGCGATCCGCGTCAGCGCGATCTTGAGATTGGCAAGCTGAACTTCGAGTTCGACATAACGCTCGCGATCGGCGGCAACGACTTCCGGATCTGCATTGGCGATGAACTTCTCGTTGGAGAGCTTCTTGTTCAAGCGCTCCATCTCCTGTTCCGTCTTGCCGATCGCCTTTTCGATACGGGCCTTTTCAGCGGCCAGATCAATCAGGTTGCCGAGCGGCAGGCAGGCTGTCGCCTCGCCGACGACGATCTGGGCGGCGCCCTTGGGTGCGCTATCGGCCGGTTCTATGCTTTCGACGCGCGCCAGGCGCTTGATCGCAGCCTCATGGCGACGCATGCGGAAGGCCGTTACCTCATTTGCGCCGACGACGATCAGCGGTGCGGTCGCCGACGGCGGCACGTTCATTTCCGAACGCGCCGAACGCAGACCGGAGACGAGATCGACCAGCCAGTTGATCTCGCTGGCGGCTTCTTCATCACTGAAATCAGCAGCTGGCCAGTCGCCGTGAGCCAAAAGACCATCACGCTCTGCCGTGTGCGCCCAGAGTTCTTCGGTCATGAACGGCATGAATGGGTGCAGAAGCGCGTAGGTCTTTTCCATGACGTAGGCCATGCAAGCCTGCGCTTCCGCCTTCGCCTGCTCATCCTCACCCATGAAGACCGGCTTCAGGAGTTCGACATACCAGTCGCAGACCTGATTCCAGACGAAACGATAAAGACCGCCAGCCGCTTCATTAAAGCGATAGGTCTCGATTGCCGTCGTGACTTCCTCGACCGTCTTCGACAGTTCGGTGAGGATCCAGCGATTGACCGTCAACTTTGCATCTTCCGGCCTGAAGTCGGCATTGCGGGTAACGCCGTTCATCTCGCCGAAACGCGTCGCATTCCACAGCTTGGTGCCGAAATTGCGATAGCCGGCAATGCGGGCCGGATCGAGCTTCACATCCCTGCCCTGCGCCGCCATGACCGCCAGCGTGAAGCGCAGCGCATCAGCACCGTATTCGTCGATCAGTTCGAGAGGATCGATTACGTTGCCCTTGGACTTCGACATCTTCTGACCGTTCTTGTCACGCACCAGCGCGTGAACATAGACGGTGTTGAACGGCTCGACCGGATTTCCTTCCTCATCCTTCATGAAATGAAGGCCCATCATCATCATGCGGGCGACCCAGAAGAAGATGATGTCGAAACCGGTGACAAGAACGTTGGTCGGATAATAGCGCGCAAGCTCCGGCGTCTTGTCGGGCCAGCCGAGCGTCGAGAACGGCCAGAGCGCAGATGAGAACCAGGTGTCGAGCACGTCTTCGTCGCGGGTCAGGATTTCACCCGGCGCAAAGTTTTCGAGCTTTTCCTGAACCCAGGCCTTCCACGGGCCTTCATGCGCCAGATAGTGCTGGACGGCCGCGTCGAGCGCCTCTTCCTCGGACTTTTCGACGAAGCACTGGCCATCCGGTCCGTACCAGGCCGGGATCTGGTGACCCCACCAAAGCTGGCGCGAAATGCACCACGGCTCGATGTTTTCCATCCAGTCGAAATAGGTCTTTTCCCAGTTCTTCGGAACGAAGTTGGTGCGGCCTTCGCGAACGGAAGCAATCGCCGGCTCGGCCAGCGTCTTTGCATCGGCAAACCACTGGTCGGTCAGCATCGGCTCGATGACGACGCCGGAGCGGTCGCCGAACGGCTGCATGATCTTCTTCTTCTCGACATAGGGAATGTCGTTGCCTTCGGCATCCTTGACCGTGACGGCCAAGCCTTCGGCATTAATCGCCTCGATGATTCTCGTACGCGCGACCATGCGGTCGAGGCCGCGATACTCTTCCGGAACGAGGTTGATCTCGTCGACATCGCTCTCGCTCGGCAGTTCGCCGGACTTGGTGATGGCAAGCGCCCTTGCTGCACATTCGGCGTAAGAATCGCCGTCTTCGCGCATGGAAGCGACCGTATCCATCAGGCGATAGAGCGGAATCTTGTTACGCTTGGCGACTTGGTAATCGTTGAAGTCATGCGCGCCGGTGATCTTGACGGCACCCGAGCCGAAATCAGGCTCCGGATATTCGTCAGCGATGATCGGGATCAGGCGGCGATGCTCCTTCGGACCAACCGGGATTTCACAGAGCTTGCCGACGATCGGCGCGTAACGCTCGTCCGACGGATGAACGGCAACCGCGCCGTCACCCAGCATGGTTTCCGGGCGGGTTGTGGCGATCGAGATGTAGTCGCGTTCTTCCGACAGGATGACGTTACCGTCGGCATCCTTCTCGACATAGGTATAGGTTTCGCCGCCGGCCAGCGGGTACTTGAAGTGCCACATGTGGCCGTCGACTTCCTTGCTCTCGACTTCGAGATCAGAAATCGCCGTTTCGAATTTCGGGTCCCAGTTGACCAGTCGCTTGCCGCGATAGATCAGGCCTTCCTTGTAGAGCGTGACGAAGACTTCGAGCACGGCCTTGGAAAGACCTTCATCCATGGTGAAGCGTTCGCGCGACCAATCGCAGGATGCGCCGAGGCGCTTGAGCTGATTGAAGATCAGCCCGCCGGATTCGGCTTTCCAGTCCCAGACGCGGTTGACGAAGGCTTCGCGGCCCATGTCGCGACGACCGGGAAGCTGGCGCTCCATCAACTGGCGCTCTACGACCATCTGCGTTGCGATACCGGCATGGTCCATGCCCGGCTGCCACAACACGTCCTTGCCGCGCATGCGCTCGAAGCGGACCATGATGTCCTGCAGCGTATTGTTGAGCGCGTGGCCCATATGCAGTGAACCGGTAACGTTCGGCGGCGGGATCACGATCGTGAAGGTGTCCGCACCCGGCTTGGCATTGGCGCCAGCGCGGAAAGCATCCGCATCGTCCCAGGCTTTTGCGATCTTCGGTTCGACGGCGGCGGAATCGTAGGTCTTTTCGAGCATTTCCTGACCCGTTTTTATTTATGAATGAGATGGTCGGTTGTTAAAGATGTGGGGGGTGACAAGTCAATAAAAAAGCCGCCCCGTTTCCGGAGCGGCCATATTCAATGGCGTAAGCGGCGATTTGACGGCGCGTTTATCTGCGCGGGCCGCGGGCGACACGCTCGATTTCTTCGCGAACAAGGCGCTCGACGAGCGTTGGCAGGTTATCGTCGAGCCATTCCTGCAGCATCGGCCGCAACATTTCCTGCGCCATATCCTCGACAGAGCGCCGCTCCAGGCCATCGAACACGTCGGCGAGCTCGCCAAAGGACTTCGCCACCTGGGCACCGGCGGTTTCAGAAAGAAGGCCGGCCATCATGGCAATCGAGGCTCCCGCCTGTACTGCTTGCGGCCTTACCTCTGTGGAAGCAACAGGTTCCGGCTTTACATGATCGGAATTGACAGCCTCAGGCGCCGAAATTGCGGGAAGCTGACTCGGCTTATCTTCTTCAAGCTTTACGGCCTCGACACTCGCCGGAGCAACCGGAGATTTTATCGCGCTATCGTCGAAAGACGGGCGCAGCTCGGGCAACGGCAAGGGGATCACCGGCGCGGAAGGTTCGCTGAATACAGTCTGCGACGGAGCTTCATTCGCGGCCGGCGCAGTATCGCGCATCAACGGGATGCCGACATCGGAGGGGCGGCCGGAGCCGGATATCGCCATATCCTGATGCCGTGCGGAGGCTGCGCGAACCCGGGCGGCGACATCAGCAAGCGACAGGGATCGTTCTGTTGCTGCTGGAGCCGCGACCGGCTCCCGCTGGATAGAAAACTCCGGTTGCCGCGGCAAACCGGCATCGTTAGCCACCAAATCGGGAACGAAAGCGGCAGATTCGTCAAAATCCTCGATCTCGTCGTCTTCAAAGGTCGAGGAAGCGTCGTGCAGGCCAGCCGCGTCTGAACCGGGATCATTGCTTTCAATGATCCGACGGATCGAAGCCAATATCTCCTCCATGGAAGGTTCACGCGCTACATTTGGCTGAGCCATTTCATCCTCGCAGTTGCCGAGTGCTACCGTCTTCTCGACGGTGGTAAACTCGTTGCTAGTGTAAGGGCTTGGCGACAAGACACAATGTGACGGGGATAAGCAAAGGCAGCGATACACAGCTTTTGCACAGACATAGAGTCCCGTTTGCAACAGCCGATATTGGCTAAAAACAAAAAGGGGCGCCTGGCGCCCCTCGTGTCACGGCCATTATACCGATGTCAGAAGACGAATTCCTTGACCTTGGCGAAGCCCGGTAGCGGCTTCACGGAAAGATTGAAGCGGGAGCTTTCAGAAATGGCCCCATGTTCCTTGAGCAGAATCTTTGCCTGCGCAGCGTTACCGTAGCCGATCACAGCAACGAGGCGCCCGCCTTCCGCCAACTGCTCCAGAAGTGCGGCAGGCACCTCTTCCACCGAGCCGTTGACGAAAATGAGATCGTATGGCGCAGCCGCCGCATATCCCTTGGTCAACTCGCCCGTCACGACGGTGACGTTCTGACAGCCCAGCGCATTCAAATTGGCCGCTGCAAGCTCGCACAATGCACCATCGCTCTCGAGCGCAGTGACGGAACCGGCCAAATGCGAAAGCAACGCCGCCACGTAACCGCTGCCTGCACCGACGTCGAGCGCGCGATCGTTCTTGGTAATCTCGGCTGCCTGAAGCAGCTTAGCCAAAGGGGAAGCTTCCATCAGGTAACGGCCAGGCGAAAGCTCGATATCCGCATCGAGATATGCAAGCGGCTTAGCCTTCTCGGAAACAAAAGCCTCACGTGGCACGGAAAGAAACGCACGCAGAACAGAGTGCGACGTTACGTCAGTGGTCCGGATCTGATGTTCAACCATCTTTATCCGGGCGGCCTCGAAATCAATCATGTCCTGCGCCTCGTATACTGTCTGCCGACCGTATTACTGGCGCAGCCCACTGGTTTCAAGACGGCGCATGGCGGCTCATTAAAAAACCTTCAGAGAGTGCCGTTACCGAAGCCGAAAACGCCAGATAAAAGAGAATCGAGGAGACAGGCCCGGCGTCTCACTCAAACAGGCGTCATGAATGTGGCCTTAGCGGCTGATTCAACTTTTTCGCCGCCAGATAATCTTTCTCGTAGGAGGATCGCAAACCGCTCGCACCGTCAAATTCCAGCTGATTTGCAAGCGCGGCGGCAAAAAGACCATCAGGATAGGTTCCTGTTCCCTCAACCTCGGCGACAGACGGGCGAAACGCGTTGACGAATTTGGTGAGCACGGGCAAATCCTCCATTCACTTCAAGTACAGCCTTAAAAGCGCATGACGCGCCTTCGGTTCCAGGCTCGCGTAAAGAAGTTAAAAATTAACCATGATCCGTGGCGGGACTTGGGTGGTTGCATGAAATTTCTGCGACACAAGATGCGACAAGAAAAATATGCGCATTGATCGTCAAGGCGCTTGCACAGCGTTTCGATTCGTTCTAAACGCCCCGACACACACCGCAAACTACTGCATGGATGGCCTCGTGGCGGAGTGGTGACGCAGAGGACTGCAAATCCTGCCATCTATCAATGTTTTCAATGCGCATTCTGACTATGACGCCGGGAAACGCCATTTTTCTCAATTATTCGCCCATTGATTCTACACGGCTTTTAGCCGCGTTCAGAATGGCTTTTTAGCATCTTTACGGCTCAACCGCCATGACCAATCAACCGGCACCCTGGCAGAAGAAATACGAATGGCGCGTCACATGGCCCGGTGAAGGCCACGAAGACTGGTCGGCCTATGACGATGACCTCTACATCGGCCGAATCATGAGGGACAAGACCACCCACACCAAGCGCGGCCATTTCATGTGGTCCGGCGGTGCTGCCCAGCATGATGGCTTTCCGAAACGTCTCATGCCTCATCAGGGATGGGAGCCGGAACACTGGCAGGCTGCCAAGGCTGTTGAGGACTGGTATGATGCCATGAGGGAGAGGAACGGGCTGGAGCCTAGGGTTGCCCCAGTCTCTGGCGCTCTACCCGGTCAAGACGCTCCCGAAGATCGAGGATGATATCGCGCTGGCCGTAGACCGAGCCCTGCGCCTGCTTCATCTCGTCAAGCTGACGTTGCAGATCCTCGTCCTTGCTCGTGTAGTTCATCCAGACCCGTTCGTGTTCCGCTCTCGGAACGAGTCCATCGCGGATATCCTTTATGGTCTGCTCCATGCGCTGGCGATCCTCTTGCCCCCTCGCCTGCCTCCAGTCCATTTCCTGACGGGTGATCATCGTCGAGGTGATTTGCGAGAGAGAGGACTGTGTGGTTTCGGCGAGCTTGGTGATCGAGGCTTGCGCGATCTCAGCCTGCTTCACCACAGCGGTGTCGAGACGGTCTTGGCCCTTGCTCAGGCTATTGTAGAAGAACGCCCCGCCTGTAGCCAGAACCGTGAAGCAAACGCCGGCAGCAGCCCAGATCACCGGCCATTGGGTCTTGCTGTTGCTGCGAAGCTCATTCGAAAGCGTTGTCAGACTTGCATTGACACTCTGGAACCCGGTATTCATGTTCGATCGGAGATCGACGATATCCTTCCCCTGGTTCTCAACTCGCTCGGATAATCGAGCGTATTGAGCCATTGGATCGAAACCGTTCCCATTCGACATATCGTTATTCCCTGCCGCCATTCGTCCCGTCGCCCTTTTCTATGCGTATGCTATTCAGGCAGGCTCAGGAGAGCAGCCAGTATGAGAGAACCGTGGCCACGAGGACCACGATGGAGACGACAATCGCCATGACCGCAGGCGGATTGTTGTGGAGCCAGCCCATCAGCGTCCCCACCGCTTGCTGAGATCAGCCCACCAAGCGCTGCAGTCTTCCGACTGGCGGTCCCGGTTATCGGCAACCACCTCCCAGCGCTTCAGTGTGACGACACGAGGTTCGTCTGGCTTCGGAATGACGCGGCCGGTCTTTGCATCACAGGAGGCGTCCAGCGCCGGAAGAGGCGTTGATGCCTTCGCCTCACCTGTTACTACCGCCGCGGCCTGAGAGCGTCCCTCGATCGTCTGGCATCCCTTGTTGCTCATCAACAGCAGAGCCAGCGGCAAAAGCATCAGTGCTTTCCGAACCATTCCAGCTCCTCCTGTGTCCAGCCCGGCAGGTTTGCTTTGCGGGCTTCAGCCTCTAGCTCAGCAACCTTGGCGTCTGCCTGCTCTTTTGCCTTCAGCGTGGCGTCAGCGCGTTTCTTCGCCTCTGTCGCGGCAACCTCTGCGCTTGCCCTGTCACGGCGCTCCTTGTCGAGCTGAGCCTGCAAAGCATCCCGTTCGAAGGTGGTGACCATAGTTGATTTTGCCGCATCCACGCGAAACCAAACGACGCCGGGGATGACTTGCCCGATCCAAGGTAGGCGTAGGCCTTCGTAGACCAGCACCGCCAGGATAAGGCCGGCGATCACCGCGACGGGGATTTTGATGATGTCGGAGAGGTTGGTGAACACTTTGTTATACCTGCCTTTCGTGGTATAAACGACGAACGCGCCGAAGGCTGGCAGGCCGTCGACGCGTTCTAACCAAGCCAACACGAATGAGGTGTCAGATGGCTGAATTGACTTACGCACAGGTCAGTGCGCTTCTCAAGTATGATCCAGAAAGCGGAAAGCTGTTTTGGCGTGAGAGATCTGCAGATCATTATCGCCATACGACCAAGCCAGACGCTCTCGCTAAAACCTTCAACTCGACATTCGCCGGTCGAGAAGCTTTCACATACGTCGATTCCAACGGGTATCGATGTGGCAACTTGATGAACAAGCCGAACCGAGCCCATCGGGTGATATGGCTACTGTCTCATGGGGTATGGCCTACCAATGGCGTCGACCACATAAACGGCAATCCGGAAGACAATCGGCTGGTCAACCTTAGAGCGGCCGATCAGCAATTGAATTGCAGGAACCAATCTCGAAGCCGCAGGAACACGTCCGGTGTCACCGGTGTGCACTATGACAAGAAGCTGGAAAAATGGAGCGCGCACATCACGGTGTGTCGACGCAACATCTATCTGGGTAATTTCGATGATTTTTTTGAGGCGGTGCAATGCCGCCTAGAGGCCAACATAAAATATGGGTTTTCTTCAACGCATGGTGAAAGGGACCCTAGATTGCCCCCTGAAGGCATATCTTACGCTCCTCAGCACGACGGTTGACCAGCCCTTGGACCACCCGGCCGCCTGCCCTGTCCCACATCGTAATGGCATTGCAGGCTCCCCGAATATCGCCAACGTTCGCTCTTCGAGCCACAGTCGATCCGCAAAAGGCTCGCGTGCCGATATTGTAGGAAAGCGAGAGGAAAGCGACGTAGGGCTTTTCGGGGATACTGTCGGGCTTGGTAAGGCACGCCCGCATCCCGGCTTCGAATTCGACTAGGCCATCGCCAAGCATGGCCCGGCATTCCTCCATGGTGTAGCGATCGCCCATCTTCACGCCGCGGGTCTCACCAAAACATACGGTCGGGACCCCCACGATGTCCTTATAGGCAACTGTGCGAACTCCTTCCCATGCAGCCACTAGGGCTATTGCCGCGGCGGCGATGGAGCTTCCTTTTTTTAGTCGCGTCGATGTAGTGCTATTGATCGGCATTTGGATTGTCCTTCGATGAAGTCGATACGGATTGCTGTGCGACAAGGCGCGAAACGAGTGCCGCCATCGACGTGAAGCCGGAAAGGCCAGCGAACAGGCCGCGCGGCAGGTAGAGCCACTGGTCGAGGATCGGCAGCGCGATCTCTAGGCCTGAGAACAGGCCCGCCAGAAGGATGAGCCTAATTGACCACGCCCGCTTGAACACCCGGCCAAAGTGCGCGACCGGCTCCAAGCCGAACACATCCAGCGAGGAGACAAAGCTCCGCTTCACCGCAGCCGTTACCGGCGCGGGTTGTTCCCCGTTCATTGGTTTCTCCGATATTGATGATGTCAGTTCAGGCGGGCATGCGTCTCGACATGAAATCTTCGGCAAAGCCACGCCCGGAATACTTCGTCTTTCAGATGCTCCTGCCACTGGCCTTCCGATATCTGGCCCGAAAGATAGCAGGCCAGAAGAAGTTCATATCCGCTCATGTCGGAGCGTACAGAGCCGTAGCCTCTGCTCCCTGCTGGGCTGCGGATTTGAAGGTGATCTTGTAATAGCCAGCCGGCGTCCCCGAAAAGGTCAGCCAAAGCCAACCTTGTTCCTGCGTCGTCGGGTATCTTGTCTTGTTCAATGAGCCGGGGCCCTGATCATAGGGAGTGAACCCTACACCGGCAGCTGTCGGCAAAGGCACCCCGGCATTGCTGGTCGACTGCTGCCAAATCCCGACAAGGTTCGAATTGTCCATACGCGCGAGGCCGAATTTGCGAATGCCGTTATTGGCTCCGCCAGGAGTCCCCACCGCAAGGATTTCAACATCCACCGTGCCGGTCGCTGCGTAGTTTCCGGGATCGTTGCTTCGGCTGAACAAGGCAGCCGGAAGCGGAATAATCACATCGCCGTCGAGACTGACCGCGGTAGGCAGGGAAGCACCTTCCGCAGGTTTATTAAAAACGGTGATTTCTTCTCGTGCGGCATTGAAATTCACACCGCCGGCGCCAGCCTCTCGGGGGTCTTTCGGTTCAATGAAGAACTCATTGATGTACGCCACACCGTTGCCAGTGCCTTTGCCGACAAGGCGGATGGTTTTCCAACCACGGCCAACAAGCGTGCCGACATAAGTCTTTCCACCCGGGATGTACTGGGCGGCAATATAGCGAGTGGTTTCGAGGGCGCCGCGCTGGTACGCGTTCTTCATAGGGGCGCGATTAATACCCTTGCCAGAAGCATCGACCGGTGCGCTAAGTTCGAAGGTCACACCATCTGCTGCCCCGGCGATGTAGACGTCTGCCACTTCAGCATCGAGATAGAAGGATTGCGAGTATCCGCCCGTTTCAGCAATCCCCATGGCCGCCCCGGAGATCACGTAGCTCTGCGTCACCGTCGCCCCGAACGTTCCCCCGGTCATGAATGCGCCAATTCCCTCCGTGCCGCGCATAGGCTGAAAATGGCAGGCGGATGAGATGTTGCGCGCTGGCTGAAGGAGAACGCCGCTCATAAGGAACGAGGCGATCGCATCACCGAACTTGGCATATCCGTATTTGTTGAGGTGAATGCTGTCCGAGTAAACGTCCGGCTGGTAGCAATACTGCAGTACTTCGACGCTATCGAAGACAGGGCACCCGTAGGCTTCCGCCAGCGACTTCGCGAACTGGCCGAACTGCGCCTGGCTGATGTTGGCGTTGTTGAGGCTGACGGCGTTGGGCGTGGCGATGACTACGCCAATTCCCCACTGAATATATCGACGAACGATCGCTTCATAGAACAGGCAGTATTCGCTGAACGTCGCACCCGCCATACCGTTCGCGTCATTCGTTCCAAGCATGAGGATGACGAGCTGCGCAGACGGCTTGGAGGTCCAGCGCTGATAGGAGAGCTTGGCGGTATCGCCAGAGAACCCCATATTGATGACGTTGACCGAAGAGTTCGTGCAGGCATTCAGCCTCAGATGCATTCGAGCCGGGTACTGGATCGAGGCGCGATCCGCCGTGTGCCCTGCTGCAGGCCCGATGCGGTCAGACGAAACCGTGTCCTGTCCATAGGTGAGGCTGTCGCCCTGACACGCGATCGAGATGGCAGTGCCGGCCAGAAGCGCGTAACCCACGATCGCGAGAAGCTTCTTGTTGCGCAGCCGAAACCATGCAGTGTCTCGATCATCGCTGACGCGATACCACGTCCGACCGTCGCCCGATGAGAACGTGTCATTGGAGCCCGTGTTGGTTGTCGTGAACAAGCCACCCTGCGCGTCGGTCGCAGACGCCCGACCATTGACCTGAATGACAGTCATGGCCGGATCAACGTTGATCGAAGCAAGTCCCGAGATCGTCGAGAAGATCGGGACCTCCTTCTCGGATACGATATCATTGACATAGCCCGCCGCTTGATCACGCGCCGCCAGCGCTTCATCCTTCGCGGCTTGTGCGGCCAGCTTCTCCGCCTCCGCCGCGTCCGCAAACTGTTGTGCGGAATCCTCAGGGAGAATGCGGTCGAATACCCAACCGACGCCGTTATGCTTGTATATTCCTCGATCCGGCCCCGAATACACGATACCAACGTCACCATTGGCATAGTCGCCCGCAACTGCATCTAATGAGGATTTATCCGCCTTCGCGACGGCTGCCCCTTGCGCTGACAAGAGAGCGTCGATGGCCGATCCAACGGCGTCGACAAACGGGAAAATATCGGCTGTGTCGGGCTTATTCGCCCCTGATGACGAAACGCCGTCCATAGCCCATTTGCGCCAGGCCCTGCGGCCAAGCTGACTTATGCTTGCCATTGATGATCTCCGGGAGATTAGGAAACGATTGCGCCGTCTGGTCCTGAAAGAGGCCCGGCGATGCTGGAGCGGTTGAAGGGCTCTGCGTAGATGTTGAATGAGCCTGCCGTTGACGTGATTGGCAGGGCATACGAAATGCCCGGGGCTACTGCGTAGCGCGGGCCGACCTGATGGAGCGGCTTGTTGAGTGAGGATCCTACGGGAACTCGATAAATCGCTACCGACGCAAGGTGACTATCGTTGATAGATCCGAAATTGGCCGTAAACTGGCCAACGCCATCTGAAGCTGAGAAGCTGATCAAGGCAGCGGGCGGAGTACCGTCGACAACGACTGTCACCGGGGTGCTGGATTCCTGCCAGTCGAAGGTCTTGCCTCTAGCGATGTTTCGGATTCGCCAATCGTAAGCCCCGCCATCCGCTACTGGAGAGAACTGCGCGGTTCTTTGCTCCTGATTGACGATTGCATCGGTCCACTCATCAGCGTCAGCCGGGGAAACCTGAACCTGCTGCGAATAGCTATCCGGCAACGTTGCTCCACCAGCAGCCGCGAAAGCGAACCGCAGAACTGGCGCGGAGTTTTCCAGAAGCTCCACCGTCACCGTGACTTGCAGGGCAATGTCATCGACGTTTGAAGGGAGATCGAGTGGAATAACTACCTCGTCCTGTTCGTCGGCCGCAGGGTTCCAGTTCGTCGCGCCATCACGATAGACCACGAACGGGACAGAAACAGTCATGCTTTCGCCGTCATATTCTATCGTCCCGCTGGCACAGGCCGACCGCTCGAAGTCGTCTTCCGGTGAAAGGTCCAGCGTGAAGTTGTAATCCTCTGCCAGGTCGAGCGCCTGAGGCCCGGAGGTAAGCGAGCCAGCATAGTCTGGATTTGCCTCATAGACCGCCAGCTTCGCCAACCGTTGGGCCTGTGTTCCTGATGGGCAGAGCAGACCTTCGATCGCCTCCGAATATTCCTGCCCGTCATCATCCAATAGGTCGGGGTGCCGCCAAAGGACTTCGTTTGCCTTGTAATTGAGAGCCGGCTCAACGTAAGTGAACCGAGCCGTATTGAAGAGCCTTTGGAGTGAGCGTCCGCCCTCAAGCTGTAAGTCGAGATGGTCGCCGTTCTTGGCTCTCAGCGCGATAGAAGGAGTTTCCCCCATCTTCTTCCGAACGGCAATTCTTCCCTGAGGGTCCATGTAGACGTCAGCATTGCAGATTGTCGTGATCGACTGAACGCGGGCTTCATTCTCCGCATTCATGCTGATTTGACCGGCGCAGCGGTAGCGCTTTTCAGTGCCTCCCGCTTTCAGGCTCACATCTTCATCGCAATGATCAGCAAATGTCGCGAAGCTCTCAAAGTTGATGTCATCGTCGTCGTCAGGCGTCAGCCCGTAAACGTCCATGATCTCATTCAGGAGGCAGGCCCCGGCATTACCTGACAGGTCGCGCGCTCCGGTTCGCGGGTCCCACACCTGGTCATAGCCATCCACCAGGAACTGCAGACTGGGCATGTTGTTAGGATACGTGTCCTGCAGCTTGTCCTGTGGAACCTGCTCAACAATCTGAAGGACCATCGCGCAGCCGCGATGCCGGAACGGCGTCAGCGGCGTATTCAACTCAGGAAAGGCCGCAATCAGTTCGGCAAACGGACCATCAGTCATCGTCCCGATCTTACTCAGGATCTGAACCCGAGAGCGGCCCTTCACCTGATACTGAGCATCTGTGACAAACCCATTCGCATCGAGCGTGACCGGCTTCTTATCTAGCCGGAAAGACACGAAACCACGGATCGGTCCTTCGCAGATGTAGTGAAGCAGGTAGCTCTTCTCGCCGCGGCGGAAGCCAAAGACGATAACAGAGCCAGTCAGATACCTGGAATAGATGCGCCGGCGAGCTGAGATTTCCTGCCGAATATTGGTCTGCACGTCTGCCGGGTTCTGCGTCGGCGGCTTCTGTTGTTTGACCAACAGGAGCGATGCGCCGAAAAGAACGCCTGCCCCGATACCCATAGCCAGAGCGCCCACGCCCGCGAAGCCAATTGCCCCGACCAGGCCGGCGAAAGCCGCATTGGGCAGGAGACCGAGGACAACAAATCCGAGCGCTTGAGGCATGCGGAATTTGCGTGCGCCGATCCGGCCCACTTCGGTCATGTCAGGTTTTTTCATGATGCCTCAGGGTCTTGCCGGATTAGGCGACCATACGAATTCAGGCGGCCGGCGGATGTATCGGATGCCGCTTGTGCCGGCGCGCAATACCCACATCGAGCCAGTGCAGATCATGGCGAGGTGCCATCCGTTGAAAGCCATCAGACCGATGTCGCCGCGCTCGCCTTCTGCCTTGCGGGGCCCCGACACGCGGTCGAAGAAGACCACGGCACCCCCTTCGGCATTGAGCATCGCTCTTGCTCCGGCCTCATCACTATACCGGCCTCGCAGGTGCGCAGCGAAATCGATGCCATTGAGAAGCATCCCCCAGCCGGCCACAAAAGTCATGCAGTCGCCGGTTCCGAAGCTGTCCCAAGAGAAAGGCTTCCCCTTCTCTTCCGCCAGGTACTTGTCGAGCAGGTCAGTTTCGCGCATCGAACAGGTTCAAGGTCTGGTCAACCATCTTCTGCACGTAAATGAAGCCTGTCGATCCGGGGTCGCGCTTCTGCTGATCACTATGCGTCACCATCGAATTTGCCGAGCGACGGCGGCGAACAAACCAGTCTTCAAGCATGAGGGTTATCGAGCGCGACGACGGCCCGCTCTTTTCCATCCGCAACCTGTCACCAAGCCCGGTGTAGATGTGAAACCGAGGGTCGAGCGGCTGAAGGTCGGCGTCGTAGAACTGCCCCCAGAACCGGAACCGCCTGCCCTTGATCTGGCGCTGATCAGCCTCGAAGAAGTATTGCTTGATCGTGGTGTTTTCCATGTCCAGCGTGGCAGTGACTTGTCTTGATGAGCCTATCTTCGACGCGCCAAGGCCGGAAACCTGCGCGAGGCCTTGCATCCCCTTCCATGCTATAGCCTCGACGGTTCCATCAAACCCACGCGATCGCAGGACGCCGCCTTCATTGTGGACGTACATAGTGCCAGAGACGAACTGCATCTCGACGAGGACGACACAATGAACTCGATTACCTCGGGTGGCTAGCTTGATCGTCTCGCTGAACATCAATCAACATCCTCAACTAGACGGGTGAGATCTTCGACGAACTCGAGACTGTGCTCCCCATATCGCCCATGAGAAAGAGCATCGAACCCAGGGGAATCTGACACGCAAACACCGACGAACACGGGCGCGAGTGAAATCATGTCACCCACAGCCGCAGGCTTCCTAAGGACTGGCGACAAGCGCAATCTCTGCACTCCTCCTTCTATCCACGATCCGGCGATGCCATAGCAAAACTCGTCGATCGAGAGCGCGCATCCGCCCGGTATTTCGGTGCTCTCGGTAACATAAATTTCCCTGTCATTGAGAGCGGCCGGGTCTCTAAAACTCGTTTCCAGCGTCGGGACGGCATGCCCTACCCCGGTCGCATACATGGCATCGGTCGCGAACGGGATGCCGAGCGCGTTTGCCATCCGGTAGGACCTCGTTGCGGCGGCATACGGCCCATCAATCCCATAAACTTCCGGCAACCGAACGCGGACGAGGGTCGTGTCAGCTTCCATGTTGAAGAAAAAGCCGCGCATGGTTCGCGCGATCTGCTCGTTAAAGACGGCAACGCGGAATGACAGCCGGAACTGCGCACCCGACATCCCGCGAGAGCGCCGCATCCCATTTGTAGCTTGCAGCCCTGGCCGGGTGCTGTACCCGAGTGCGATAGCTGGATCCAAAATTGGAACGGACTTCACGGGGAAATCAACGGGAAGGCTCATACTGCGTTGCGCTCCATCACATCCTTGACCCGTCCGGGAAGCTGTTTGTCATACTTGCCGACCAGCCCGCCCGCTTCACTCCTGGCAACGCTTGTCACGAATGGCATAAGGTTCCCGTTGCTATCGGCATCGACAGCGAAGGTCACCCGCATTGCGCCACCCGTGCTGCCGCCCTTCGTGTGATCTACCACGCTCTCCTGAGGGTGGATCATGGCAAGATAACCACCCTTGCCATCCAAGCCGCCGCTGCGGGCGCCGTCTCCGGTGTAGCCCCCGCCGTCGAATGAAAAGAGCTTGCCGAGGAACCCGCCAAGGAACCCGCCGAGACCTCCACCACCCGATTTTCCGCCGCCTTGCGCGAAAGGCCCTGTGCCAAAAAGCGCTGCTTCGAGAGCTGCTTTTGCGATCTTCTTTGCGAGGTCCTCGAAGACATCGCCCAAATTTTCGCCTTCGACGATCGCGTCTAGAATGCCTTCCTTCAAGTCTTCATTGATGTCCTCAAGGAACCTCGCGGACTCTCCTGTATCCTTAAAATCGTCGCCTAACTGCTTGACGGCGCGAGAGTACGTGTCGGCGTTGATGAAGCCACGGCTATGCAGATCATCAAGCTTCTCCATCTCCTTTTCGTACTTCTCGGCTTCCGTTCGGGTGTCCTCGAAAATCCTCTGGGCTTCGCGCTGGTCATCTTGGAGTGCCTTCATCGCAGGGCTTCGACCCCCGCCGCCCCGACGCCGGCTTCCGAAGTTCTCCCATGGAAAGCCGCTTAGTTCCGGAGTTCCACGAGGGGTAGGTACCGGTCCGTTGAACGGAAGATCGGGATCGGAACTTCCCTGGATAGGCCCATCGCCAGTCCGAATTATTCCGTCGTACGCGCCCTGGCTTGGGTATTTCGCGGTAATAGCGCCGCCCGCTGCAGCCATTGCTTGAAAGATTGATGCCGCACGGGCTGCCTGATCAGCTACCCCAGACATAGTCCCTTCAAGCGTGGCCGCCGCCCCATTTGCTTGTCCAAGCATATTTGTGAAACGCGAGGTGTCTAAGTAAGTAAGGAGTGCTTGTTTTTGCACCTCCTTCATCTGAGGCGAAATCTTCGCACCTTCTGCCTCTGCTTGTTTGATGGCTTCGGAAAATTCCTTTGCCGCCGCGGCGGCTTCCTGTGGGCCTTTTGCCGCCGCCAGATCGTCAAGCGCATTATTGATGCTGTTTGCTTGGATCAGTGTCAGGCCGAATTCTCGATTGAGAAACTGCACCTCCTGCTGCGCTACCATAATTGCGTCTTCCGGAAAGAAATTCTTCGTTGCCGACTGGACTCTCTCTACGGATGACTGAAGATCGGACATTGCCGACCCAATGGCTGCTTGAGCTTCAGAAAGCTTTTTATAGTAGTCAAGTTCGGCTATCTGGCGCAGAACGTCGTAAACCTCTTGTGCACCTTTCGCTTGCGCCCCGAACTTCTCAACAAGGTCACTGCCGCTCATTGAAGCGTTGGCAACCGCCTTCTCATAGGCATCGGTTGCCTTCTCCAGGTCGCCGATCTTGTCAGCAAGCTCTTCTGCTTCCTCTTGCGTCATTATCAAGTTCGCCGCCAGCGGCAGGAGAGCACCAGCAGCCGCACCGGCGAGAATACCGATCGGGCCCAGGCCGAGCGCAAGATCGGGCAACTGGATAGCAATCGCCTGCAGCCAATCTCCAGTTGCCGACGCCTGCTGCGCTACCTGAGACAGCTGCATGCTGGTCATGCGCATCTGCTGGCTGGCAAATACGGACTGTTTGCCAACGTCGTTTGCGGCTTTTCCAACGTGCTCAAGGGCTTTACCTGCGCGCGTCTGCGTACGCTCCGCAGTCGAGGCAATGCTGTCTAGTGCCCGCTCGCCAGATACCAACCCTCTGGAATCTGCGGTGAGCATGAGTTCGAAATCGGACAAGCTTTACGTCCTCACGGCCGGCCACTATCGTCCGCCTCAAATTGGAGGACGTTATGGATTCTTGGTTGAAAGGGTTGGTTGCCGCTACTTGCGCGGCAGTGCTGGTCTTTATTGGCTACTTTGCCTGGAGCGAATGGAGCAGGCTAAATCCGCCGCTTACTGAGAGACAGAAGGCGGAGCAGGTATATCGCGAGATGCAACATAAGGACGAAGGACGGATGAGAGAAAGATGCTCTCAACCATTCGGGCCGGGCTTGACCGAGCGGGAGGAGCGAAACCGGAAATGGTGCGTCTCTAACGGCCTGCTTGATCCTATCTGACTCGACTCCCGGTTGCCGCCGTGCTGATTTACTCCCGCCAAGCTAACAGGGAGAGATAAATGCCACTCAGCGAGCAAGAAATCGTCAACGCGTTCCAGAGCGTCACGAAACGCGTCGAGCAACTTGAACGAACTGTCCAGCAGCTTTCAACTAATGAAGGCCGCTGGCAGATGACCAACCAACTGCACCCAATCTCAACAAATCTCTCCAACATTCGAGAGATGTTCCTGCTGGAAATCATCCGAGAAGCCGGCCTTTTGGATAAAGCCGACATCGATAAGGTGACTGAAAAGGTCAGGGCTCGTCTGGTTGATGCTGAAAACATACCCTGGGCCAGAGCGGATGACGAAGGTGGGAAAGCTAACCAGCGCATCGCAGCTAAAAACCTTGAGCAAGTAGTATCCGAAATTCGCGGCTCTTACGCGACATCAGACGACAGCTCGGACAAGTAGTATCGCTTACGATCATCAAAGGAATTTTGGGCGCCAGTCCGGCGCTCATATTCTGCCAGGGCTTTCATCGCGTGCTCCGGTGGGAGCCGAGCAGCTTCACCCTTTGCGGACCAAGCGGCCAATTCATGGGCCAGTTCCTCGTTCGTCCATTTTGTAAGATCCATTCCATCGTCCTCCTAAAGAAAGAGGCTCCCAATTTGGGAGCCTCTGTTTTGCCTGCCATAGCGAGCCGTAACCCACCGCACCGTAACACGACGCAACGCGCCGCGCCTTGCCAAGCCTGCCTTGTTCGCTTTCGCGCCCGAGGTTGAAAAGAGAACTCTCGGCGTAACTCTTAGGCGACCATACCCTGTATCGAAACGTTTGAAGCGTCGATGTCGGTGAAAGCAGCCCACCGAAGGTCAGGTCGCATCTCCGACAAGGCCTCTAGAAGAGCGTTCGTATGATATCGGGCGACTTCCGCCGGAGTGGCGACTTTCAAGAACTCGTCCACGGATACGGGGACCGGCGCCAGTTCCGAGGTGTTCGTCGCGGCGTGCGACGTAGCGGCGATAACGAGACCGGCTTTCAGGACTGTGCGGCGGTTCATCACACAGACTCCATGGGTTTCGGGAAGGCTTTTGCCAACACAGTAAGTCCCTTGGCAGTGACGCGCACCTGTGTTGAAATCCATTCGGTCCCATCGGGACGCGGTCCAGTGGTTACCTTGTGGTCAAGATAGCCAGACGCCATCTTGGATTGATAGGCCAGATCTTCCTTCGCCCCTGCCCTGCGATAGGTCCAACCGTTTGTCTTCATCCAGCGAATTAGAACATTTGGTGGAACGCCAAGGTGTTTTGCCGCTTCAGTGCGGTTGAAAGTGCCCGTTGCATCGGTCAAATGCTCCAATGCCGCAACATCTTCCTTCATTTCCTCGACCTGCGCTTCGAGCTTGATGACCTTTTCGACATTGTCGAGGAGAAGCTGCCGAAGGCTGGACGGGTTATTCAAGATGCGTGCTGGGTCTGCCGCCGCAGTTTCGAGCTCCTGCCAGCGATCGACGAGCCGAGCGGTAAACTCTGGCGAGAGCTGCGCCACGACGACGTAGCTGTCGCGCTTGTCGACGTGATAGACGGTGCCGGGACGCCCGCCTGTGCCAGCAGCGGAGTTTTCCTCAGCCTGAGTAAAACTCACCAAGCCCTTTCCAGCAAGCGTCGAGATGGTGCGTTTGACGTTGTCATGGCGCAGGTCGAGCAGATCTGCGATTTCGCGGCTGGACATTGTAAGCGGGCCGCGGCCCGTGGTATTGATCATTTCATTCATATCGGAACCTCTATTTCCGGTGTGATGTGAGCCCGCCCTGCAAGGCGGGTTTCGTTTAGGTGGCGGGGCCAGCCTGCAAGCTATTTCCCCGCCACCGCTTCCTGCGCCTTTCTAAGCGCCTGGATTATCAGCGTATTCTGTGATGCGCTTTCTCTCTTTGCCTTCTTTTCCAGCCATATTTTTAAGTCTGCCGGTATGCGAAGCGTGAGTTTGGGCATTTCGTCGCTTGGGTACATCGTACTCCTCTACGTGGGTGCAACTTGCACTCATTAACGTAGTGTCGATTCGACGTGATGTCAACTCGCACCCATTGATTTTTGAGTGCAAGTCGCATTCATCAACAGGATGAGTGATAAATATCCAAGTCAGCTAGCAGAGCGCTTTCAAGTTAGGATGCCTGAGGGCCTCCGAGATCAAATCCGCAACCATGCTGATGCCAACAACCGATCGATGAATGCCGAGATTATCGCACTCCTCGAGAAGGGTCTGCGTGACGCTGATTACCTACGCATCCTGCAGGGCCTTGAACCTTTCGGTGAACTGACTGAAGAGGAAACGGATCGCTTGCTTCTTGGATTAGAGGATACCGACCGGCGATTGGCTGCCCGGGCTAAAGTTCTCGCTGATCATGGCGTTGATGACGTTTTGCATGATGTTACAACACGCCTGGCTCGCATCGAAGCGATGCTGGCGGATAAGAGTTAGTCTCCCCTCTCCATTGGCGGTATCGACAAAGGTTCTTTGCCGGACTGAAACCCGATCAGATAAGCCGAGCACATCTTTCGCATTGCGCGGTATTCCCAGGGCGCAAACGTCAAGCCATTTGCCCCCGCGAATGCTGCCAACTCCTGCCATTCCGGCGTAGTAAGCCCCATTCCATTCGACCTGATCGGTCCTAACTCGCGTAAGGCGTCAAGAAGATATTCGCCCGCCTCAATCGGGATTAAAGGAAGGGGTACCCCAGCATTGATGTACCGCTGCCCGCGGGACACCTTTTCGTTTTCGATGGTGGAAGCCAGCCAGCCTAGTTGCTCAGCAGCAAGGACTAGCTGGCGCTCCCGTTTCCCAGGATGGCCGCGCGGTCAGTGGCGAACGCCCTCACCTGCTCTGCAAAGGACTGCTGTCCCCGCGTGCCGCCGATCATCTGCAAGGCGAGGAACCAAGCTACGTCATCGGGTGCCTTCGCCGGCTTATCGCCTCGATTGACGTTTTCGAAGCCGGTGATGAGCGGGGAAATCTCTTTCACCAGAGCATCATGGATATCGGAAACCGGCGTCGGCTCGCTGGCCGATCGGTCCTGCTTCATCCGCTCACGCTGAGACTGAAGAATGGCGGACTGGCCCGTCTCTCCCTCAATGCCGAGGACGAGAACCCGGCACGGCTTGCTTTCGTCGCCGTCGTCATAGAGCAACTTGCCAGTGCCAGGGTGCTTCAGGTGAAGCGCGCGTGGCGTTTCGGATGCCTTCCGGCTGTCGAAGGTGTTGAAATCCATGAATCACCTCAAGGAGCGTCAGCTACGACGGAATCGTAGTTCGCACGGATGGAGAAGGTGAAGCCTGCGTAGCTCGTGGTCGAACGCTCGTTGCGCTGCCAATTGTAAGCGATGCCGGAAATGTATTCGACTTCGCCAGAAGCGCCAGGCTCGATGATCTTGAACGAGTACAGGTTGTGCGGGCCTTCCTGGGCGGCGTCCTTAACGGCAGCCTGACCAGCGTCGTTCTTTATTTCGCGCAGCGCAATAGCCGTGTCCGAGCCTGTCTTCGCGCCTTTGGCACCCATGACGATGCCGGTTTCGAGGTCCGGCACGTCGATGATGTTGTTGGTACCGCCCACGGGGCCGATCGACACGATGCCGCCAACTTTGATGGCTCCGGTGGCGAACAGGGCTTCGTAGCCAGCTTCGTCGAACGTCGCCGGCAGACCGGGCTTGAAATAGAGCTGATGCCCAATGTCAGACGTGCTCATTGCTATTCCTTTCAGGGTTAGGAAGCTTCGTAGGATATGCGAACAGGGACGCGCCAGTCGGCGCCTTCTGGATAGCCGTCCATGACGTCGGCCGGTTTCAGTATGACGATTTCGCCGCCCGGGACGGCTATGCGCCGAGCCATCGGGAAAAGCTCTGAGATCGCGTCTGCCTTCTCGTTTGCCACTTTGGTGGAGGTGCCCTTGGCAACAACCACCGTAGCGATGAGGCGCCCAAGCGAGATCGGGCTTTCGCCGGCCAGCGTTTCATCCCGGCGATTGACGCGGACAATCTCAACCACGATGTGCGGCTTGTCGCCCGGCAGGTCTTGGTTCGGCCAAGCAACGGGCCATGCAAGGTTGCCGGCCTCGATCGCTGCCTTGAGCGCAAGCTCAATGTCTGTTTCTCGGATCATGTCTTCACCTTCGCTGACCAGTATGCCACGCGCTGTGGGAACTGTGCTGCAGCCGCCCCAACGAAGTGATTGCCAGGATGGGCGTAGTTCCGGCCAAGGCTGTCTGTCCCTGTGAACCCTAGCTCGAGGCGGCGCGCATAAGGGGCGGTCCATGCGAAGCGCGCAACGTCGCCAAGCTTGAGGCCTGCCAGCGTCACGATGTAACTATCCTCGCCCGTGTTCGCGAAGGTTCCATTGAGCCCGCTGGCAAGGCTGTTGATCAGTGTGCCGGTGATGCGGTTAGGCATCCGCCCGCCTTTGCTCTTTTCGAGCTGGGCCATCTCCACCACATCCTGCACGGCCTCCGCGAACACGTCGCGCATCCGCTCCTTCATCACGTTCGTCCGAGCGCGGAAGTGCTTTGCGTCAGCTCTGGGGGCCATTAGCGGATGTACCTGATCCTTACGCGCTCGAAGCAGCGGCAACGGATGATTTCTTCTGTCGGAGCGCCGAGCGACCGATCGCCGGGGAACATCATCTGCGCTCCTGTGACTGGCGAGATGAAAGGTTGCGAAAGGCCCGTTTGTTTCTGGTTGTCCAGCGCTTGGTGAGACAGCCTGGTCTTTTTATCGTTGGCCGCATCCCATGTCCGCTCGATCTGATCATCTCTGACCGTGCCGCTATCGAGAAGCTGCCTATACCCTTCATGTCGGCCGGCACGCATCGCCGTAAGCGTTTCGTTCTCGGCTATCAGGTCAGCCCGAGCTTTGATGGACCTGTCTTTATAGGCATCGACGATGCGAGCGATGATCTGCGCTTTAGTCAATGGCTGGCTTCTGCCCTTGTTGAAGGCCGCGAGCGCCGCGTCCCAGCCTTCGGCGGCCGCTCTTCGCGCCACCGCGTCGTACTGGCGGTTGCGGAGCTTGTAGCCGAGGTATTTCGCTATCTCCGTCTTGTCGGCCTGGATAAGTCCGTTACGCAGGCGCAAAACCAACTCTGCCTGACCCGGAGACAACCCGATCATGCCATTCTCGCGGCGTAGTGTGACCTTGTTCTTTCTCCCAGCAAGATCCGTAGCAATCGCGGCCGGGGTGCGGTTCTGCTCCATCCCCGAGAGGATCACAGCCCTTGCGGTCTCCCTTATTCCCTCGACGAGACCTTGAGGGCCGGTGATGAAGGCTGCGATGAGCTCTCGTCCCCATGCTTCGGCGCGGTCATGTCTTCCATTGAAGCCAAAAACCGCTGAACCGCCCGAAAAGGGTCTGGTATCTTCGGAAGCGCGGCAAGTGCCGTCACCCCTCCCTGATAGAAAGCTTCCGAAAGTAACCGGTCGAGCGGCTGGAAGAACGTTGGGTCAACCTTTAGCGCTAGGATGGCTGCCTCGACGTTACCGGCCTCGATATGCGCTATGATGGTGTTGATCTGCGCTGAAGACGTAATCTTCGACAATGCGTCAAGGAAAGCTTGCCGGACTTCCGGCTCCAGCTTATCCAGAACGGCTTGAAACTCGGTTGGGAAAGCCATGAAAGATCCTACGCGGCGATGATGATTTCATAGACGACCGTGGTTCCTGCCGGTGAAAGCGGCTTCACGATCTTCATGGCATGGGGTTTGCCATCAATGGTTATCTTGTCGGCGGTAGTCAAGGCGATAGGTAGGCCTACCACGGATACGTAACCCATCTTGTCAGTTGCCTCGATCAGCGTTCCGTCGACCTTTGAAATATCGATTTCCATGATCACCAGCCGACAAGGATATTCTGTCGTTGTCTGGGTCGGGTCGTACGAAGGGCCAGAAGACGTGATGCGCGTCACCGTGCCCTGCTGGCCGAACTCGGTGATGAGCTCATCTGCAACGGCCTGCATTTCAGCATAGTCGAATGTTGCCATCGTCAGACTACCAGGATCGCCGGGAGAACCGGCGTCATGAACTGCCAGAGCAGATCCTCGATGATCGTCACCACCGGAGTGGCCAGTTTCACGAGGTCGTCGATATCGGTAGCGCTGGACGATGCATACTCGATTTCCAGTTGGCCTACCTTTTTCCGCTTCGCCATAGAAGATCCGGTGACGACAGGGCTGAGTATTCCCGGCTTACCGAACTCCAGCCAAGCAGCTTCGAATGAGGCGTTGGCGATAGCTATTGGCACAACACCATTCGGAATTGCTTGTCCATAATATGTGGTTGCGCCGTCGCGGCCCCACGCATGCGCCTGCTCGAAGCCTCCCGACCGAACGCCGGAGAACCGAGCCTCATAACGATCGATGACGGACGCGCCACGGTTCCAAGCTGCGGATAGCTTGGCCGGGTCAGCGTCGGAAGGAACGACATAGCCGGCTTCGGCCCAATACGCTTTCATCGCGTCTACGGTCTGATATCCGGCCATGTTGTTCTCCTGAGGGGAAGTAGGCCCGGCAGTTGCCCGCCGGGGTCAGTGATTATTCGGCGAGGAGCTGCTTCTGCTCTTCGAAGGTCATAGCCTTGAAGGCATTCGCATCGTCTTCGCGCATCTTGTTGCCGACCTGCTTGCCGTCCTTGTCGAGGACGGCGAACCAGCCGGGCGACGTTTCCGTGACGGTGTAGGCTGTTTGGGTCTCGCCAGCTTTGAGTTTGGCGATCTCAGCGTCCTTCTCCCCGATCGCGGCATTCAGGCCGTCAATCTCACTTCGCAAGGAAGCCATATCCGAAGCCTGCTGCTCGAAAGCAGAGCGCATCGAATTGAACTCTGCCGATGGGATGTAGACGCCATCCTTGCCGTCCCCGTCTTTGACGGTAACCTGCGCTGCTGAGCTTCGGCTCTGGTCGTCTTCGGTGTATTCGCCGTCGACAGTGAACCATCCTGCAGCTTCAATGTGCTCCCGTTCCCGAGAGAACACCTTAGCCTCGACTGTTGCGCCAGGCTCAACGAGAACCGGCCCGTTGACGGTGTTGACGCCGCGCGGGCCGGACTGAGTGTTGGTGATCTTCATGACTGATCCTCCTCAGATACCGTCGAGGTAGCGAACAGCCTTCGGGCGACGGATGTCGACGCCACCGAGACGGAAGATGCCAGGGACATCAAAGCGCATCGGCCCGGTCTGCCATGCAGGCAGGAAGCGGAAAGGCATGGGAATGTGCATCTTCAGCACGTCGGGCGAGCGGCGGTAAGCGACGAGACGCTTGGTGCCACCGGCTCCGGCGGTATCCAAATAGCCGAAGACACCGCGGATGGTCAGTGGCTGGCCAGTCGTGCGGGTGTAGATGTTGTTCCGCTCGATCCATTCCAGGATGGTGGTCTGGTTGACGGCGTCGATCCGGCGTGTGGAGAGATCCAGCATGACCGAGTACGGCATCAGGAGGGTATCCGCGATCTCGCCGCCCAGAGTGCCGGTGAACATGCCGGTAAGCTGGCCGTTGATGTCGCGAAGCACCTGGTCAGGCGTCTTGCTGGCGAAGGTCGTCGCCGAACCCGTGCCGTCGGCAGGCGCCGTGGTGGCGGTCGGGGTCGAGGCGTTGACCAACCCCGTGAACCCCTTGCCGGTATCGCCGACGAAAGCGACCTGATCGATCTTCTCTTCCGCGATGCGGCGAGCAAGCTGCGCCTTGTCTGCGGAGAGATTCATGCCGAGAAGCTGGGCAGTGCCAAGCTCTTCGAGGTTGTAACCGTACCCGATCGCCGCCATGGAGACGCCGGTTTCGAACTTCTCGCGGGTCAGTTCGACCTTTGGGACGTCCTGCGCGGCGCCAGCGAACCACTGTGCCTGGCCGACACCATCCATGGAGAAGTAGGTGACGGACTGAATCCATTCAGGAGCCGACGTATCGACCGGGATCAGCTGGGGATACTGGATATCCTGGTAGCGGATCGCGTAGACGGTCGGCTCGATCAGCGAGGCCTGACGGATGAGAAAGCTCATCGCGACCTGCTGAGCGTCGTTCATGTGCATGTTCATTTGAGGTCGCTCCTGTTAGCCGAGGCGCAGCGCGGCGAGGCCAGCAGCGGTTGTGCTGGTATCCCACTGGGCATTCGCGATGAGGGTGTTTCCGGATGCGACGTTTGTCAGGACGCCGGTTGCCGGGACGTAGTAGACGGGATCGCCGACGGCGACCGCGACGGATGCCTGCACGACGATGACGCCCTTCTTCATGACGGCGACGTTGTCATACTGGTCGTACTTGCCGTTTGGCCGGGTCGTGTCGAGCACGGCAATGCCGGCGAACTTTACGGTTGCTTCGGAGTCGACGACCTGGTTGTCGGCCGTTCCCTGAACGCAGACCTTGCCGAAGCCGATGCCTTCAACGTCTTCCGCGAGGCGGGTGACGATGACCTTCGGCTCCATGTTCAGTTCCATGCCCTCAACCCAGCGGGCGTGAGTGGCGAGATAGTTGGTCTGGATCGTAGGCATCAGGCAGCTCCCTTGTTCTGGGTCATCCATGCCGTCGACATGTCGGTGACCATTGCGGTGTGAGCGGTGGCGGCTGGAGCGCCGTCAACCTGCTTGAGGCCATCGGCAACGACGCGGGCGAACGGATCAGCGACAGCAGCCTTCTTGGCGTCTTCAGCCAAGATGTCGAAGCGGGCATCGATGTAAGCGTCAGGCTTGCCGGCAATGGCCGCATCGCCGAGCTTGGCAGATACGACAGCCTTGCGGATGGCAGCATCGGCAAGACCAGCGGTTTTCACGTCCTTTGCAATGGCGGTAGCAAGGGCGATCAGGTCAGCGCGGTCCTGCACGCGCTTGTCGATATCGGCGTCGGAAAGCACCTTGGCCTTCTCGGCGTCGAGTGCGGCATCCTTCTTGGCGAGATCTGCATCCTTGGCGGCCAGCGCTGTCTGCATGGCAGTTTCGGTTGCAGTGATCTTGGCAAGCGCATCAGACAGCCGCGTCTGCAGCGTGGTGATGACGATGGCACCCTGGTCGGTTACTTCAACCGGGATGCCGTCGACGGTAACCGTCTTCAGGGTCATGATCGTTTCCTTCTGAGGTTGGTGATCATTGATTGGGGCAGCGCCCCATACGTCGGAGGCTGCATCGCCTATCCGAGCCTTTGAACCAGCCCGCGCTCGATCGACGATAGCGAGGTGGTTGATCTTGATGTTGGTCTGGGTGGCGTTGAACGCCTGCCCGTCTTCGGTGACGCCGTCGCCCCACACGAGTTCGCAGGTGTAGCCAGCGGAAAGTTCGCGCTTGCCACTGTCGACCGCCGTGATAGCGGCGGCGTCCTTGAGGATCAGCGGCAGATGGACCCACTCGCCGTCCTTCTTGGCCGCGGTGCTGACTTCGCCAACAGAAAGGCGCTTCCAGTTCTCAGCAGTGACGGATTCGGCCGGATGATCCATCGTCACCGGCGCGTGGCTGAAGCTCTGAAGGCTGTCCTGCGAGAAGACCTGATCTGCCGGGCGATAGACCCGCACCACGTCGAGATCTGGCTTGCCTACTTCCTTGCCGGAATAAAGCTGGATGCCAGTGCGAACCGACTTGGCTTCGGCAACGAGGTATCCATCGGCAGTCCGACGCGTGCCGGACACCGTTACAGCGTCGGTGAATTGCATGGTCATTGCCTCAATGAAAAAGCCGCCCGGAGGCGGCCTGTGTGGCGGTCGTTTGATGCCAGGGCGGGGGAGGGTTACCGGATCAGCGACAGCAGCTCCGGCCCCTTATTCCTCGCGATGAGCTGCCGTCCAAAGAACTGAAGGTGCAAACCGTCACCGGAAAGAAGGCCGGCAGTCGAGAGCGCCCGGCTGGAGACATTCGGCTTCGGATAGGTACCAGAACCATTGAACTGACGATTGAGACGATAGGTGCCGGCCGCGCCGGCGGTACCGGTCAACTGCTCCACAATCCATGTAGAGGCGAGCACCGCGCCCTGCACTGGCTGCGCCGGATCGACAACGGCATCGCCTGGGCTGAGCACACCGGAAGAGACCGCAGAGACGGTAAGTGTGCTTCCCGCAATCTGACCGGTGAACAGGCAGGGGGTGCGGCTGGTCGCCGATGGATCGCGACTGACCGGATATTTCCCTTCTCGGAAAGGATCTATGCCATCGGCGGCATCCCAGCAGAAGTCTTCCCCGGCAATACCTGCTCGGATCGCGTCGTTGAGCACGAAAATACGCTGCTGCGCCACGCCTTGGGTCTGTCCCGATTTCGTGAGCATGATGTCGGAGGTGGTGACATATGGGTAAAGCGTGCTGCCGATGACGACAAGATCAGGCCGGGCTGCCTTCAGCGCAGCTGCGAAAGTGGCTCGGGCGGCTATGACCACCGACGCCGCCTGAGAAGGCACGTCGTTGACACCGTACTCATCGAACGCGTGCGTCCAGTAGCCTGCAGCAATCAGCTGATTGAGGAAGGTGTGCGTCCCGGCATTCCAGTTGCTCAGCAAAGTGCCGGACATGGCGTGGTTGGTGACGCCCATGACCTTGCAAAGAATGCTGCTGATCAGGCCGGTGTCGAGGGTGGCATCGGAGATGTAGTCCCCGACCTCGCGGCTTGTGCCAAACACGATACCTGACGGACGGCGCGTCTGCGCGGCGATAACGAGCGGGAAAAGAGAGATGCCGTTCGCGAACGAGATCGTGCCACTGGTAGTCTTGTCGTTGTCGGTGGTCCCAATCTCCATGCCTTCCTGCGGGGCTGATCCGTAGGCGCTATCAACGCCTCCGGAAACCTGCGTCCATAGGATGCCGTTCGGGTTCCTCTGAGCTACCCTGGGCATGATGATCGCATTTTCAGGGATCGGGTTATTCAGCGTAAAGGTGAACTTTGCATTCCCCGCCGGCACGGATACATAGTCCCCCCCGGCGTTCTGCTCCGACAGGATGATGGAGTTGTCGGGCATCTTCAGGGCAAGCTTGAAATCGCTGGCGCCGAACGTCTGTTCCGTCGTCCCGTTCATCCGATAGTTCGGGTAGGTGATCTCGATGCCGCCGCTGATTTTCTCGCGGACAAAATGCGCCGTCGTGGTCATGCCTCTGGTTAGGGCACCGTTTTGGTTGGTTGCTGGCATGCAGCGTCCGGCAACCTGACGCAAACCGGCCGACCGAGTTGGGAGAAGTTCAACGTCAGCCATCTATGCGGCCCTCTTCAGTTCGATGACACGATTGCCGTTCTCGGGAACCTGCGTTCCGTTTTCGACGACGAATGCCCACTCATATCCGGATGGCGCTGGATAAGGCGGAACGATGGGGGCCACCCCACCGCTCACCGGTATCGTATCCACCCACTGCCCAGCCGAGTTGAGAACCGCCTTGCCCGTCACGAACCGGACAGGAACACCTGCCACGCTCTCCTCTACAACAATGGCATCGACCGGACGACCGACGATGTCGGTCTCACCGGCCACGGCTTGACGCACCGGCAGCGATTCCACGGTCTGCCCGGCGCTGTTGGTGGTGATGACTGCGGTGACGGTCTTGATGAGCATCAGTCTTCTCGAAGCTCCTCGAAGATTTCCGGACCCAGTACAATCTTGCCCTGATAGGGCTCGACCTCGGAAAGATCGACATCGCCGCCGATCTGGATTGAAATGTGCGGCTGATATTCCGGGTGATCCCAGGATGCTCCGTTCTCGATGATCTCGCGGTGACGCCAAACCAGCTCGGGAGCGGTGATCAGCAGCACCTTGTATTTCCCATCATCACCGAAGCCGTCCATCTGACGCGGGCCACCGGCTCCGATCTCAAGCCTTTCCGCCCAGCTGGTGCCGACCTTGAACCAGTCGACCATCTGGCGGCTGTAGGCGATCGTGACGTGGAGATCCGGCACGATATCCGTGAACCCCTGCTCTGTCGCCCACCGGACGATCTCAGCGCGGTTGATCACGTCGCGGCGGACATACAGAGTCCGCGGCGCTGCATCGTTCGCTGCGGCCTGCATGCGGGTCACGTTGTTGGTGTTGGCTGCCTGTGCGGCTGCTGCGGCGGCAAGCTCCTCTTCGGAGGGCTCTTGCTCGCCAATCTCTCCAAACTCATCCACTGCGGCAGCGAGGCCCGGCAGGTTGCCGTCTTCCTCGATGCGCGAGATAAGCGCCTTGGACACTGCATCGCGAACGATGATCTCCTGCCCTGTCCCCGACCCGACAAGCTGTCGCGCGCCATCGGCATAGAGCTTGAATACCTCTGCCCGTTCCTTTTCGGTCTGGCTGTAGAGTGGAGACCATTCGTAATAGATGGCCGGGTCGCGGCTGCCCGTCGCTGAACGGATCGCGCACTCATCGAAGCGCCATAGCGCCGGGGAAAGCTTATTCCGCTGTCCCGCGCCGATCCCATCGTAATAGTTCTTGATCGTCGTTTCGCCGTTCGAACCGAGACCGCTCGGCGCATCCTGGAGAAACCGTACCAGCGGGATATCTGCGGAGCCAGCTGCCACGGTCATGAACTGACGCAGCAATTCGGGGAACTGCCCGAACTGGATGGTCTTCTGCTCCCAGCGCTCGCCCTTGGCATTCTCCCCATCGCCACCGTTGCCTTCCAGCAGAAGCATGTTGAACATGCTCTTGAGGGTGTTGGCGTAGGTGAAGCGATCGGTGAGCTGCTGGGTTGTGGTCGGGTTCTTCAGATATTCCGACAGGTTCGGGACATACAGGACATCGGTCTTCGCCTCAGGGATCAGAGACGCGGTATGCTCCTGTGACGATGCGGCGTTCTGGATGGCGTCATATACCACCTGCAGGATGCTATCGCCCCAGATCTCATCGACGGAGGTCGACTTGTCGAGGATCGGCGCACCGATGAAGCGAATAACCCGCGACGGGTGGATCCGCACCATCTGCCCGCCGTTGCTGGTGAACTCCCACATGATAGGCTCGCCATAGTAGGGCGACGTGATGTCACGGTTGATATCGGTGTAGCTGACCTGATCGCGCCCGAGGACATGAACGTATTTCAGCGCGCCCTTGGTGACCCGCTCAAGGATAAGCTCATCTTCCGGCCGGCCGCTGTCCACGCCAAGCACGATGACCGATCCGCCGCGGAGGCGAGCAAGCTGCAGGGCCTCATTGACCTTCGCCTGGATATTTATCTGCGGAGCGCGCTCGACCTTCTCGATTGCCTCGACGATCTCCTCGTCTGCCTTCCACTCGCGCCATTCTCGGGTCATGTCATCGGGGATGATGTCAACGACCTTACGGGCCATCCAATCTGACCGGTGCATCGCGACAAGTTGCTGCGGATCGATCGGCTGGAACACGAACGCCGTGCCGACGCGCTTATCCTTCGCAGTGCCGAGGCCGCTGACGAAGTTCTGAAGTCGGTCAATTAGAAACATTAAACGACCCCAAGCATGCCATAGTTGAACCCGCGCCTCACCATCGGCCCGAGGGCGTACCGGATTGCGTCCATGTAGTGGTTGTTCGCATCGACGATGGTCGGGAGAACGTCACCACTCAGCCTGTCCACCTTGTACGAGTAGAGCCGGCATTCGCGGGCTGTCTTCTCGCATCGAGGATGGACGACGATCTTCTCGAAGTTGCGCATGAAGGCGATGCCGTCTTCGACACTGCCCTTCCATTTCTCCACCGATTCCGATTTCGGCAGGCCATGCCGGCGAATGTGGCTGATGCCCTCCGGTCTGGCGCTGTCCCATCGCGTCGTGTAGCGCGCGAAGTCTGGAATGCGTCCACCGATGAAAGTGCTGTAATCATCTAGCTCCAGCGCGGTCTTGCCGGCCTCGTATTCGATCCAGAGCCGACCATCTCCGATCCAGCACCGCACCGCGGCTGTCGGATCCTGGCTGAAACCAAAGTCGCCGCCCTGATATGGGCCATCCCAATGCGGTTGCGGTTCGAATTCCTCGACGACATATTTGCCGGAGAAGATCTGCGCTTCCGTGAGAGTGAGGAATGCCCCTTCCCAAACGTGTTCGTAAGTCTCAGGCCGAAGGCGTTTGTCTTGCTGCCTCTGTTGGTCAAGGACGCCGGGGAACCATGGGTTATCCGACCAATTCACATCTGATATGATGCAGTCATCAGCCTTCTGCTCGATGAAGCGCTTATGCGTGGCGCTGTCCGGACTTTCCGGGTTGTAGCTGACCCAGTTCTCGACATACCAGCCGGGGCCCTCGTCGCGGAGTGTCGGGATCAGCTTTCGCCAAGCAATCTCCGAAACGCTCTCCGCTTCGTCGGTCCAGTTGCCGATGATGCGGGCCTTCGACTTGATGCTGTCGAGGTTATGTCTCAGGCCGGCGAACGCGTAGCTGATGCGCCGGTTCTGCGTCCTGATGTATTTCTCGCCGATGTCGAAGTAGTCAGCTAGCCACGGCTGCGACCGTATCGACGCCTTGATTTCCTCCATGGAGCTTTCATCCAGGGAGTTGAGATGTTCGCGGCTCGCAAGGAAGACACCTTCGACGCCCATCTCTGCCAGCTGGTAGACACGCAGCGCCGATCGAAGCGCAAGCCCCCTCGTCTTCCCCGAGCCACGCCCTCCTTTGAAGACCCGCGTCCTTGCCGGTCTGGCGAAGTTGCGCGTGATCTTCGGGATTTCATCAATCGTTACTTCCATCGACTTCCGGCGATCTGAACACGATGGTGGTTGGCTTCTGGCTCATGCTGCCGTCGCTCGACTGGTGGTCGACGGTGGCAAGCTTCGGGTGAACGTACGGCGCTGCAGCCTTTGCCGCTTCGAACCGGTCCTCGACGGTCTTTGTCTCGTCTCGCAGGATCGAGAGCATATAGTCGAGCGGGGTCAACCCGCTGCTTGCCACTGCCTCCTGCCTTGCTGCCGTCGCCTTGTTCGGGGCACCAGCTTTACGGCCAGCGCCGGGGCGCTTTCCGCCGCGCTCTGCCATTTTGATTTCCTTTGATTGTTTTTCAAACCACTGCCTCCTGTGGACGGCGGTGGATATCTCTCGGGCGTCAATCTACCGCTTGAGCGATTCGATGACGTGTAGGATGGTCTGCTTCTCAGCTATGGAAGGAGAAGTGCATGCGATACGAACAGATCAGTGATCTGGCACAATGGGAGCCGCACAGCGTTATGGTCCATGTCGGCCAAGATCAGACCGCGCTTGTTCGGCTCTATCATCTCAGCACAATCCCGAATGAATGGTTCAGTATCGGGGATGCTCTCAGGCGAGCGCACTCAATGGTACGCTTACAGCCTGATTATCGAGATGTGGTCATCTACCTTGAAGACGGCGCATCGTGGGAGGAAGAACACGGCGAACTTGTTGCCGCTTAGCTCATGATCTGCCTCGGGTTAGGCGGGGGTTAGGCGGCAAAGACGATTGCGAGCCACAAGGCCTTGCAAATGACGTGCAGAGCTTGATCGACCGCGAACGTCGTCTTGCCCCTAACCTTCAGCTCGTCGATGACAATATGCGCCAGCCATTCGGAAAGGCCGAACCAGACAGCTTGCGGGCCGATGAAGACGAAGAAAACAACCGCGACACCGGTGCCTTGAATGCCAGCGTGGGCAACGAGGTGATAGAAGCGAAGCGGGCCGTTGAACTTTGCGTTGGCGAGGAAATCGCCCTGCAGAGGGTAATCGAGGATCCAGTGGACGCCGACAAGCATCAGCGCCATCATCATCAACGCTTCCATCAATCACCTATGTCTGAATGTGAGAAACCCGCCGGCAGGAGACCTGACGACGGGCTGGGTTGGTACGGGAAGGCCGGTCCTGCATGCGCCCTAGCCGACCCGTAGGCCTGCGGCTCTGGTGGAACCCAGGAGTTCGGACGCATGCAGTGTTTGGTCAGGAAGGCGTTGATCCCTCAACTTACCCCGGGTCCAAAGCCAGCTTTCGCTACGGAACTTTGGCAGGCCGTTCGCCTTCCCGATATGAATTCGATGGGCCGAGATTCGGATACCGCTAGGGCATCCTACTGATCGGTTTCGCGCCCCTGTAACATCTAGCCGCCTCTACCGTTTCCGGCGCTTGCACTCTGCTACCACGCTCCGAGCATCTTAAGACCTGCCCGACTGTCGGAAGCGCGTCGGCAGGAATCAAAAAGGCGACCTAAGCCGCCTGATTTGGGTGAACGTGCAAATCACCTGATCTTATAGGCAAATAGGCCACATATTGCCACGTTTGCCAACCATTTTCTCTAAGATCACGCCACTTTTCTAGGATTATTCACTGCTATCCACGCATCAGTGATGACATCCTCGAAACGTCGGCGGGCGGTCTCATCGCTTCGGCCGATCCTTTTGCCGATCAGACCGAACGAAACGTCGAAGGATCGCCACCACACGATCTGCCATGCTGACTTGTCGAGATGCCGGATCCACGAAAGGGCCGTGAGGCAGTCGGAGACATCGGCCGGCGTCGGCTGAAAGCGCGGGCCGTAATCGTTGTCGGGGTCATAGGCGTCCATGTATTCCCGCACGTAATCTGGCGATGAGGACTTGACGATGAAGAACCGCTTCTCGCGATCAGGTAGCGCTCGCAGTGTCTTCAATGCCCGCATAAGCCGTTCGGTCACGTCGGTACGGGAGACGCGCTCTCCTTTCGTGATGCGGGGCGCTGGCTGGCGCGGCGGCTGCGGATTGAGCCGGTGTTTCGCCGTTACCTGGTTCGGATCGTCCTCCGGCAGAACCATGCAGCCAGGCGGCGGCAATCCCTTCGGTTTTTTCGTTCGCTTCTGTCTGATCTTCGCCATCTTCATTCCCTCGCCTTAGACCCGCTCAACCTGGATTGTTCTGGCCCCGCCGAGGAACAGCATTTCTGCTTTCGCGCGCGCCACAGTCGCTGGCTTGACCACCTCGAACGTCTCGCCCCTGATCGGACGGCCGTTCATGAAGGCGACGAGGTGCCTCAAGCACTCCTCCGCTGCCTCGCCTCTTGTGTCGAAGACCTTGGGACGATCTTCACCGGCCATGACCGGAGCCGGATGGGCTTCACGGCAGACACGGATCATTGCCCAATAGCGGCCGCCAGGAAGGCGGTGGGGATATGCTGCGTAACCGTTCAAGCTGCGTCCTCCATGTCGTCGAGAATTGCGTCCACCATCCGATCCGCTGCGACGGTCTGGAGAACCATGTAGATGAGCCTGTCGACTGTGATGCCCCGGCGCTCTGCGTCATGCTGCAAGCGAGCTGCGGTTGCTGCGCTGTAGAGCGGAGGATTGGCGTTGATGAGCTTGTGCTCGGCATTCTTCCTCCTGACGGCGGTGAGTCCGTTGCGACGGAAGGTGCAGCGGACATACTCGGCACCAACGCCAAGTGCTTCTGCGATTTCGTCTGTGGTGGCCTTTGGGTTGGCGAAGTGAAGACGGATGACCTCGTCCTTGAGGCCTACCCGGCGGATATCTGCGGGTCTCATTGCGCTGCCTCCTGCCGATCTTCCGGCGTCTCCATGTTGATCTTGTTTCGAAACTGCTGATGTTCGTCCGTCACCTCCGGCGCGTCTTTCATCGCCTCGATCTTGCGCCAGTATTCGGCCTTCTCATCGCTCATGGGTTCCGGGGCGACATAGCCGCGCTGTTGCGCCTTGTGGGCCTCGTGATTTGCATTGAAGCGACCAAGCATCGAACGCACCCGTGCCCTAGCCTCCTCCGATACAGGCTCCGGCTTGTCATGCAGATCGCGCAGAGTGGCTTGCTTTTCCCGAAGCCGGGTCAGGTCATCGATCGTTACCTTTGCTTCGGCCCGCGCCATCGCGGCGAGATTTGCCGGAGTCGGTATAAAATCCAGATTGATGTTCTCGTACTGTCCGTGCTTGAGCTTGGTCATTGCGCGGCGAAGTCCGCAGCTTGGAACAGCCGACAACACCTTGCTGTATTCCTCGATCGCCTTCGTTTTGGCTATGCTCGGCGGGTAGTTCATTCCGCCGTCCATAAGCCAGTTGAGACCGGACACGATGTCGTCTGCGGTTGGCCGGGAAAGAGCCTCAGTGAGGTTTCCAATTTCCCGGTTCAAGGTCGAAAGCTGGACCGCTGCTGGCAAATTCTCTGTCATTTCGCTTGATCCCTAAGTAGTTCTCGAGTTCCTGCTTCACGTCGTCCTGATGCTGTCGAAATTCGCTCTTGCGAGACGGTGGGGCTTGCGAGTGGTGGCCGCTGGAACGAGCGCCGCCCTTGTCCTGATCTCGGGTCAGCCAAGACACGACGAAACGCCGCATTCCTCGGCTGGTTTTTCGCTTTTGAGGGTTGGCTATGAGCCACTGGCGGATGCCGCGAAGCTGCTGCAGAACATCGACGGCTGGGAACGCGCCGGTCCATTCGGACACATCGGCTTCGGTTATGGCGACTGATTGGCCTTGAGTGGCCGGAAGCTCGATCACCGTTGGCGAGGCCGGAGCTGCTTGCGGCTCCGGGCAAACATCCGAACGAGGTGAGGATGTATCTTGGTTGTCGGTTAAAGGTGGCACGCGCGTATCATTGCACTTGCTTTGCACATGCATTGCATTTGCATCTGATGGCTGCTTTTTCGTCTTCGAGAACCGTGCCTCAGCCGCCGCGCGGCGCTTCTCGATAATGTCGTCGGCCTTCGAAAGCTCGGCATCGATGCGCTTGTGCGTCCAGCCCGGACCAAAGAGCATGGCGAGCATGTCGCGGCTCTCTTCCCACTGGTCAGGCGTCAGTTTTGCGATGCGAGCGATGACGCGCTCGTTCTCTGGCAGGTGGCCGTTTTGCCAGTAGTGCATGATGAGCAAAAGGTAGGCGCCATGCTCTGTCGCCGTCAGGTGACCTGTGTCAGCGAGATAGTCAGCAATGTGGAGTGGCATCCAGGCACGGTTGTTCATGGCTACGACACCCTTCTGATTTCGGCGGCGAGACGTTCTGTCCAAGCATTGTCGCGCCATATCTCGCCGCCACGGGCACGGATCACAGCCTTAAGGCCATAGCCATCTGTGAGGACCACGTCGCGCTCGCCATCACGCTCAGCGTCGTGGAATTTCTTGCCGTCGCACTCTACCGCGATCCGGCGACCGCCGGGGAACATGACGAGAAAGTCGACGCGGTACGGGCCGATGCAGACTTGAGGGACGATGACGAAGTCTTCTTCCCATACGTTGGTAGGTACGACCGGAGACACACTTGCATAAAGCGGCAGGTGGAAGTCGTGACCATAACGGCGGCCGGCCATCTGGTAGAGCGCTACCTGCTCGATGGGGCTTTCGCAGAGATCCACCGCACGATCGATCTCCCTGACTATCCGTGAATACTGGTCTTGGGGCAGATCAAGCATCTCGTCGGCGCGGGCAACGGCCGACCGGATCTCAAATCGCTTCCAGGATTTGCGATACTTTTGGCCACGCTCTCCCGAGCGGATGGACTTGACGATATCTATATCGGCAAAGGTTTTCACAGGCGCATCCCCTTAATCAAGGCAGCCGACAAGCCGCGATGTTCGCGTGGGACGAAGAGGGCTAGCCAGGCAGACCAACAAGAGTTTGCCGCGGCGATGTCGACCGCTGCGCCCGTCTTGCCGGCCGTGGCCTTCGCAGTGACATACGCTTCCCAGACCTTGGCCTGATGGTCATGGAGAGACACCACGTTGCTCATGCTGCTTTCCTCACAATTCCAAGCTCTTCGAGAAGCCGGATAGGCTCGTCGCGGCCATAGGTGACGTAAAAGGGAATGCCTCTGGCGATGCAGAGGGATTGGAAATCCTGCTGGGGACCGGAGAGTTTGCCGGTCTCGGTCTTGAGTTCAAGATAGCCGTGGAGCTTCGGCGCGATCAGGATGAGGTCTGGCAGACCCTTGGTGAGGCCCGGTTGACCAAATGCCCCAGCGTTGGGGATAGCGCCGACGAACGTGCCGGGAAAACCCATCTGGCGCCAAGCGTCCATGACGGCTTTCTGAATGTCGGATTCGCGAAGCTTCCTCATACCCGGTGCGCCTCCCTGATCTCGGCCAGTTGGGCGCGCATGCGCTTGTTGTAGGCCTGCTTGAGGGCTTTTTTCTGCTCCGGTGTCTGTTTGACACGGGGAGGCTTTGGAACGCTGGCAATGGATCGGGCTGCCAGACGCTCAGCCTCACGTTGTGCGGCGACGCGTTGCGCCTCGCGCTTGGCTTCCCGCTTTGCTCGCTTCGAGAGATATGGCTGGATCCGCTCGATACGGCGCAGCCTGTGTATCTGGCGCTCTACCTCTGCCTCTGTGGTGTTGAGGTGGGAGGCGATGGAAATGTAGTCCATGCCGGAGCGGAAAAGCTTGAGCGCGTTCATTTAACCACCTCAAGCTTTCGCTTCGACGGCGGTTTGCGTGGGCCGTATCCTTCACCGAGGGCGTGACTGTCGTTGATGTGGCCGACCGGATCATTCCCGAGCTGCTGACGCACCTTCTCGACGCCGACCTCAACGTCCATCTGATAGACGCGATCTCTTGGGCAATGATCGTTGACGCAGAAGAACTCGATCGGCTCGTCGGAGTAGATCGTCCAGCAGCCTTGAGCGTCCATGTTCATGACGACGCGGTTCATGCCTGCACCTCCAGCCTCGCCAGCGACCGCTTGAGGCGGTCGAGCGTGCGGGTCTTGATGGCGATACGCGACAGCTTGACCCCGTTGTCCTGCTTCTGAAGGCTGCCGCGAATGCGGAAGAGGTCGCCCTCGATGTCTTTGATCTCTTCGCGGAGGAGGTCGAGTTCGGTCATCAAACCCTCCCTGCCTGGATGAGCTTTTCCATGATGTCGATCCTCTGACCTATCCAGCGCATCGCGTTGCAGGCCATGGAGTTGCCGAGGGCCTTGTAACGCGGGCCGTCAGGAGCAGTGTCCTTGCCGCGCCATGGAACGTTGGTGAAATTGTCGGGGAAGCCTTGGAGGCGTTCGCATTCCATCGGAGTAAGGCGACGGACTGCCCAAGCAGATTGGATGTAGTCGCCACCTTGATTCCCGCCTACAGGTCCACCGGCCATGATCGGCTGCGCTACATCGACTTCCCGTGCCTTGAAATCCTTTCCGCTATTCTGCGGCATGATAGACCAGGCGACCGCCTGCACTTCCGAACGGGCTTCAACTTTATATGCGACATCAGCTTGCACGCCGACGCCGTCAGGGCCGCAGTGCGGGTTCGAGCGCAACGCACCTGCCTGAATGGCGTGAGCAACATAGGACTGCTGCTTCATGCCTGGTTCGGCGGCCAATGCGCCGACAGTTTGCCCATCGCCGCCAAACAAGCGAACCTCATCCCGGGTGTTCTGAGCGAAAGCGATGGCCTGTGATTGAGGACTGCCTGAACTAAGCGCCCCAGTCCGATCCCAGGTGACCTCTGGATCCTCTCGCGAGTTGAAAGCGATAGGTTCAATATGGCGACTACCAAAGACGACCGCAGGCAGTGGTCGTCCGCCGCCTGTGGGACTGCCTTTCAGTAAAGGCCCAGTAGCATCATGGGGACCGTGAGCGTTGTTTTCGTAGTCGAACCCGCCGATCAATCCGCCGCCGAGTTCGAAGTCGCCAACGCCTCTAGTGCCTGTGCTAACAGTGGGGGCAGTTCTTTGCCCCTTGTTTCGGCGCGGCGCAGAATCCCCGCGCATGCCTTCGGGCTCAAGTAATACCGCTGCGGCACGTCGCCAGTCTCCAAGATATCCGACAAGGAAGACACGGCGCCGTCGCTGTGGGACGGCACGAGCGAAGTCGTCCACTCGGACATATTGAGCGTCAAGAACCCGGTAGGCGAACCCATACCCGCATTCTTGAACGAAGCTGAGGAACGTCGCGAAGTCGGCGCTTTCGAGCCCTTCGTCGCCTTCGACTTCGTCTTCTTCGCCTTGTTCATCATCTGTGTGAGAGGAAAGGACGCCGGGGACGTTTTCCCAGACGATCCAACGGGCGCGCAAGCGCCGAGCCAGGGCGAGATATTCGAGGGCGAGGTTGCCGCGCGGATCATCCAGTCCGAGACGCTTTCCAGCGACGGAAAAGGACTGGCAAGGGGTTCCTCCGACCAGAAGGTCAATAGGTCCTGCGTCTGGGCCGATCGTTGTGAAGTCGCCATAGTTAGGGATTCCGTTCTTGGCCAGCGGTTCGCCTGGCATGTTGCTTCCGTAGTGATGAGCGAGGACGGCCGAAGGGAATGCTTCAATTTCGGAGAAGAAGGCCGGGGACCAGCCAAGCGGATGCCATGCCATAGTGGCCGCTTCGATACCGCTGCAGACAGATCCGTACCTCACTCCTCGTCCTCCCTGATCTCAGGCGCGATCGCGTAGGCCAAACGCCTCGCGTACCGCAGCAACCAGCGTGCGAACGAGACGCGTATCTTCCCCGCGGAGGAGAGCTTCGGCTCTTTCGATTGCTCGGTCATTTTTGCGCATCTCCTGCCTTGCATAGGAAAGCCCGCTCACCGCCTCGACACGGAACAGCTCTTCAGGCTTGATTGAAATTCGGGGGTCGGCGTACCAAGCGTCCTTCGTTCTGGTGTAGGACCAGCCGAGATCGCGGGCAGCGGTTCGGATGCGCAGCTTCACGCTTCCAATGGACGGAGGCGCAATTTCCTCCCTCAAAGCTCTCTGGCAAAACTCAACCGTACTCATTTCTGATTTCTCCAAATCAAATTCGGACATTTCCGAAAGCTCCTGTGCGACCAATGATCTCGTTCGAAGGAGATGCCTTGATGCGCAGGACCGGTATTGATGACGACGGAGCGAACACCCTGGCAGGTGACCCTGCTCCGTCGTCTGGTCCGCCGCTCGGGCCAACCGTTATTCAGTTCCCTCGCAGAGCCACCGCCGCCGCTTTGGGCTCTGCCGGGTGTTCCGAGACCTCCTCGGGACACCCCTCGTTTGAGCCTCTTGGCTCTATCGTCCGCGCCGTCGTTTTGAGGCTGCAGGACGACAGAGTGAGGCTGAATGTTCTGGTCCCGGGCTCGTTGGGGAACGGGGGTAAGCCCGGGACCAGTGACGACGGCTCAATGGGAGGCTGAGACCGCCGTATTCGGAAATGCGATGAGGCGTTTCGATGTCTGTTCCGCGAGGGTGGCGGCCTGCTCGTCGTCCTCTGCGGCAGTCGCGCAAGCGCCGGACATTCCGACAGCTGCGATTGCAGCGATGACGAGGCAGGCAGCAACGATGCAGCCGACGATGATGAATGCGGTGATCATGCTCTGCTCCCTTCGCGTTGAACCTGTTTCCGCTCCCAACGGGCCGCGCCCTGCGTGGCCTCAATGGCGTCTTGAGCGTCTATGTCTGTTTGGACGGATTGAATGTCGGATGGCTTTTCGGATGGGCCGGGGCGCTGGGTCATGCATCGACCTCAACGAATTTCCGAATTTCGTAGCGTTCTCGATGCCAAACTTCGCCGAGATGATCCGTCACGTAATAGTCGGGTCCGAAGTAGCCGCTGACGGTGCCAACAAACTCTGGCTTGTTGCCGACAGCATTGCTCGTGACCTTTGTCCCGATCTCAAACATTCCGGGAGAATTTCTTGGACGGCGAAGGACGCTCATGCCACCTCCTCCTCACGCATCGCCGCAGCACAAGCGCGGCAATGGTTTTTGCCCGATCCGCCGCAGATCTCTTCGCCGGGATGCTGGCGATGAGGGCGGAGGAGAAGTGCAGGATGTTTGGCCGGGCGGGGTTCACTGACGAGGCCCGACCCGGCCTGATGTTGATGAGCGGCGTTCGGTGCAGTTACATCTTCGCCTCCTGTGTTGGCGTCGAAGCTGCCGTGTATCTCGGGGCTTACGCTCTCGGCGCTGGGGGCCTCGGCTTCGCCTTGAGAGGCCGGAGCGATAGGGGCGGACGACGACGGTTCAACGTCAGTGACGTTCGCCAGTCGGGCCTTGCCCTTCACTGCAGCGATTGCGTCGTCATCCGATGTAAGTGCCTTTTCAGGCGAATAGAGTTCACCGGGGCAACGGTCATTCGATCCGTCGATCTCTTGGCCTTGGTCCCCGGCGGCAGGAATGTCGACAGACTGACTTGGAAGGGCCGTCGCCGCCGCCACACTGTCCCCGTATACCTGCTTGGGCGTCTCGTTTGCCGTTTCCGGCTGATTGGTTGCGGTCCTCTCGGATACCACCTCCGCCGCCTTGCGCGGGGATTGGTGGACCGGTTCATCGGAAACAAACTCTCCGGTGATCGGGTCGAATTCCTCCTCATGCGTGTGCGTAGCAACCGCCGTGCCAGATGCACGGTGATAAGCCTGCAGATACGTGTCGAAGTTCATTTCCTGTTCGGAAACGGCATCTTCTCCCGACTTCTGAACCTTGCGCAGATGAGCAACCAGCTTGCCCATGATGGTCTTGTCGTATCCTTCGGCTTTTGCCTCGGCATAGACTTCACGGATATCGTCGCCGATCGTGTCCTGTTCTTCCTTCAAGCGGAGAACTCGGTCGATGTAGGCCTTGAGTTGCTTGTCGGCGCTCATGCTGAAACCGCCTTCCGGCTGGATGCGTGGCGAGCAGACAGCCACTTCCAATCAACACCCTTGATCTTTTTCCGAGTTGCGGCCGCGATAACGCGATCCCAATGCCTTGGCGAAATGCTGTCGCGCAGCCTCATCTGGCGCGCGGCCTCGTACTCAACTCCGACATCAGAAGCGAAATCGCCAATGGTGTCCCAGAGGTCTATCAGGCCAGAAATGGAAGTCGGTGATGTGCTCATGAACGTCATCGTACGAAAAGTACTGCGATGGCGCAAGATGAAATCGTACACATTGCACGATAATTTTGAGCGATAATGTACGAATGGAATTACCGAAGGACAGATTGAAGCGCGCGCGAGCTGCGGCGGGGTATGCAAGCCCCACCGATGCTGCGAACGCGTTCCCGCGCGACATCAACAAGAACACGCTGATCAGCAACGAGAACGGCAACCGCCCGATCTCGCGAAAGGCTGCGGAGAAGTATGGCGAGCTATTCGGCGTAAAGGCTGGATGGATCTTGTTTGGCGATGCCGACGATGAGACGCCGGCGCCCATCAGCGACATCATCCTCAATAGGATAGGAATGGTCGCGGGGCGTGTGGCTGGCGTCGTCGAGGCTGGCGCCTTCCGTGAGGTCGACGAGTTCGATCAATCGGAGCCTGTCGAGATCATGCTCCCGCGCGACGAGAAGTTCCCGAATGCCAGGCAGCTTGTTTTCGACTGCGCTGGCGACAGCATGAACGATTTGCGCCCGCGGCCAATATTCCCGGGCGATCGGCTTGTGTGCCTCGCCTATGAGGATGTCGGACACGAGGTCGAGCTACGATCCGGGATGGTCGTGGTAGTGCAGCGTGAGCGCGACGGTGGTCATTTTCGTGAATGGTCGGTGAAACAGCTCGAACTATTCCCAGATCGAGCAGAGTTTCATCCTCGATCGACGAATGCCAAGCACAAGCCCATCATCATCCAGAGCGACCATGAAGCTGATGATGGGGTGACCGTTCAGGTGATCGCTCTGGTCCGACGCGTGATGAATGAGATGCCGGGGTTCTAACGATGAACGACAAGCGCGAAACCCGCTGCAACTTGCCCCTGTTGATGGCTGCCGCCGTCGTTGCGTCGGCTGCCTCAACACCTTCTTTCGCCGTTACTCCTCTCTCGCCAGCGTCCTGCTCATCGATTTCAGATGCAGTAGCCCGCCTCTCCTGTTTCGACCGGTTATTCCCATCACCAAACCAGCCGGTCACATCGAAGTTGGCCGGCGTCTGCATCGAACGGCTCAAGCAATCACTGAAGGCCCCGTCAACATTCCAGTTGGTCGAGACGGAAACCGATAGTGAGCGACTGTCGATCGACGAATACAAAGACCACGAGCTGATCAGAATACGTGACAGCTACGACGCAGACACGGCGTCGATGTACCGCGCATTGATGATCGAGCGCGTGGATGCACTCCGCACGCAGGTGGATGCCGTCACGGCTTTCAGCGTCTCTATCTCATACGATGCGCAGAACGCGTTCGGTGCGATGCTAAGGGGCAAAGCGCATTGCTCAGCCGTATCGACAACCGACAGAGAAGACGATGTGATCGCAGGAACGCTTACGGTGGAAAGCAGATGACAACCGACCGCTTCAACGAATGCCTTCGCGTGATCCGATGGACGCCGATCAATCTGGCATCGGCGCTGCAATGCGATCTTTCGTGGGTTGAAGCGCTGGAGACTGGAGAGATCGCGGTTCCGGTCGGCCTCGCTGCCTGGTTGGAAGTTTTGGCGCAATCGCACGAAGCGCTACCGCCGCCGAAGACTTATCGAGGCAAGAGGGCTCCGCTCTGAACAATCCGTCTGGTTCATCTCAGAAAGTATGCCGATTCATCGCGTACGTGGATGAGGCGGGAGATGAAGGATTCGGAAAACTAGCTGAAGGGAATACTGCTCAATCGCATTGGCTGTCCCTAGGGGCTGCCATCGTCAACGAAGCCAACGATCGCCAGATACCTCAATGGCGCGATGAGATAATGTCTTCGTTTGTTTCCAAGAAGAACAAGCGCGACCTGCATTTCAGAGAATTAAACCACGATCAAAAAGTGCATGCCTGCGCGACAATAGCGACAAAACCGATCGGCGCCTGTGTGGTCTCGTCGAATAAGATCACCATTTTGGAGGCTGAAGAGCTCGAGGTCTTCAAGAGGCCACAGCATCTGTACAACTACCTTACGCGACTGATGCTCGAACGCATCACGCATACATGCAGGAGGAGAGCAGAGGCAGAAGGCGGCAAGGCTAGTCTTCGCATAGTCTTTTCCCGTCGAAAAGGTACGGACTACGATAAGATGCGTGAATACCTAGAATTCATGCGAGATGGGAAGGAGAAGATGCGGCCAATCAGAAGCATTGACTGGTCCGTCCTTGATCCCGCAGACATCGCGGTCGAGAACCATAATGTCCGCGCTGGACTTCAAATCGCGGACTTATTTACCAGCGCCGTTTGGAAGGCCTTCGAGCCGAATGCCTTTGGTCGATCCGAGGACCGCTATGCAAAGGAACTGGCAAGCAGGCTGTTGAAGATACGGGGCAACGCGCTCAACCATGGCCTGACCATCGTTCCGCCAATATCAAAGTGCCCGCTCTCCGCCGCGCAGAAAAACTTTCTGCAATGGATTATTGATAGGAAAAGGAAGGGCGTGGGCCCCTAGACCCCTGTCCCACACTGCGAAGAGTGCTGCCGCCTTTCGGCAACTCGGGGTGATTCTAGCGCTTGCCCACAAGAACAAAATAGGAATTCAATCCTTAATATCAAATGAACTTTTGTTAATCTGCCGCAAGGTTCAGGCGGCATAACTCCTCTTCCCCTTGAGATCGAAGGCGGCACAAGCGTCTGCTATCTCCAGCAGGAACCATCGCTTCGGCGGATCGCACATGTAGCTCTTGCCGTCCGGACCCTGATAATTCATCACCGGCAAGACGCAAAACGCCTCATCGTCTCCGACCGGCGCGAATGGCCCGACCTTGAAATCATAGCCAGGAAAGCGGCGAGATAGATAATCCTCGAACCGTTCCTTCGCCGCTATGACTGCCGCCCGCTGCTCGAATGGCGGCACGATGATGAAACTCAGGACTTCTCGCTCAATAGCCATATGGGTCTCCTCCACTGATCCCTACAAGCCTGCCAATTACGCTTCCGCACGGCTGGCATCGGAAAGGAATGCTTTCCAAAAAGACGCTCTCGATCAGTTCGTCCGCATCGCGCGGGACGCCCTCACCTACCGGCATCACGACTAACTTCTCGCTGTCTCTAAGGCAGTTCTCACACCTGATGTGGAGAGTGAATTCTGCCGAACTGTTTACTGCTGCCAGCCCCATAATGTTCTCCTTTCGTTCTATTCAGCCAGAACGGAAAGCGAGAGTCGAGTCTGATTCGCACAGCGCTCGCTAAAAAACAAAATCGCACAAATCGTACATTTCGTACTTTACATCGCATCGTACATAAAGTACGTTTTCCTCATCACCACATGAGATCACAGCGATGCAAACCGCAGCAGACATCACAGCCACAGCACTGAGGGAAAACCTCAAGATCGTTGACGCGAAGATCTTCCGTATCCGCCAGCGGACCGCGAAGGGACTGCGCTCTCCGAATGCTGCCGCGGCCTATGTCGACGCTCTCCGCTTTTGCCACGCTCTCCGCGAGAAGGGCATCGCCCTCGGTGCCAAAGGTCCGCTCTGGGCTGACCTCGAACCTACCCCTCTCAGAGACCAGCTTGTCGGCTTCACCGCCGAACAGCGCAAGGAACGCGAGTGGAAAGGTGTCTTCGCCGATTTCCCGTTCGAGCCTGCCCAGCTGGTCGCCCCCGTTCAATTCCTCGAAGCTGCGGAGTAACCGCCATGAGCATCGCATCCCAGTTCAACGCCACAAAGGACTTGTACGAAGCCCTTGGCGACATGACCAATCCGAACCTTACCGTTCGCGCCATCGCATCCCGCAAGGCAGAGGAAGCTTTTCAGCGCCTCGTTAAGGCTCGCGGGCAAACTGACGACATCGTTTCGTCGCTCGACTTCCGAGGCGAGGTTCCCGTCATCACCACTTCTCCCCGCCCCGACATGAGCAGGAAGTCCAGAGTGGAGGCTGTGTCGTGAGCAACAAGTATCGCGCCGAACAGGTTATCTCTATCGCCGGTTCCGAATGCGGGACCGAGATTGAACTGACGATGGTTGCCACCTTCACCGTTCATCCCGGTTCTAAAGCCACGATGATCGATCCCGCCGAAGAGCCGACCGTCGAGGTTGACGCCGTCCGCTTCTTTGATGGCACCGACGAAATCAAGCTGCCTTGGTCAATCGAGGACCGCATGACCAGCCGTTCAGAGTTCAAGGACTGGCTTATGGGTGAGGCAGCCGATCAGCACGAAATGGCTGTCGAAGACGCCGCCGACCACAAGCGCGAGATGATGCGGGAGGGTTTCTGATGTCCGTCGTTCATTCAACCCGGCAGGCATCTGTCGACGAAATCGCCGCTGAAATGGATCGGCGCGGGACCGTGATCGAAAGCCTTGAGGCCGATCGCAATCTCTTCAAAGGCAAATACCGCTCCATGGCCGCCCTCATGGAAACCGCTCGATCGCAGATCCGGCAAATATCCGACCATACCGAGAACGAAGGTGACCGGGCTTATTTCGGCAGTACGAACCATGCCGACTATTTGCAAGATCTGGCCGAAGACATGGAAGGCTGGTGCATCGATTTTGAGTTGCCGAAGGGCGACATCAACAAAATGGAGCGCGACCCTTACGCGATGATCCGCGAGCAGCGCAACCGAGCCGACAAGGCCGAAGCCGCCCTCGCCGCCAAGGACGCGGAGATCGCCGCCTTGAAGGCTGCGCTGGAACCGTTCGCGGATGCTGCCGAAAACCTCGACGACGATCACAAGGACAGCAGCCCGATATGGGAAGCGCCGGCCGCAATGTCGATCGACGCCAAGCACCTTCGTGCTGCCCGCGCCGCTCTCAAGGAGAAGGCCGATGTCTGAGGCTCGCATTGAACTCGCTAGCGCCCTGTCGAAGATCCATGCGCTGATTAGCAGTGTTCCGACGTTGGAACAGCGGAAAGCCTCTGCATCGGAATACTACCAGTCGATGCAGGTTGGCTTTGACCAATACGGCAATCGTCGGGTTCCTGATGCACTCGTTGAACACGCAAACCGCGCCAACAAGATCATCAAGGCTGAGTGTGTCGCCGCCGTCGAAGCAGAGTTTCGAGAAAAGGTGGACGCTGTAGCCGCCGAGATCGAAACACTCCGCGTCATCCTTCCGCACCTAGCGGCAAAGGCCAGCGTCGAGCTTGGCCAGACCGCCCGCGATCTCAAGGAGGCCGTGTGATGCGCCTCACCTGCTCAACCTGCAACGGCGAAGGCGCGATCTTCAAGTCGCGCTACGGCGGAAACGATCCTGATGTCTGGCGCGATCGCGAATGCGAAGCCTGTAACGGAAGCGGCAATCAGGTCTGTGAAGCCCGTAGTTGCTCCGAGATCGCCGTCGCTTTCAACGACGATGGCGAGGCCCTCTGCGAAGACTGCCTTCTCGAATGGACAGTTAGCGAATTTGATCTGGAGGAAGACGATGTCTGATCACTGCGGCTTCAAACCCTTTCAGGATTGCAACTGCGGCACTGAGTGCAAGAGCGCGACAGCACGCCTCGCTGAGATCAACCGCAAGATATCGACCGTCCAGGCTAAGCGCCGTGCGGGCTTTGCGCTGCTCACCTACGCCGCGACGACCTGCATCACCGCCTCGGTCGTCTCCCTCGCATTCGTCTTCTTCGCCGTGCCGGACGGAAAACGGCAGGCTTTGCAAAATCAGGAGAATGTTCATGTCGTCCAACGATAACGCATGGGCTTGGTGGCAAGCCGCCCTCGCCGGCAACTTCGGCCCGATCCACGATAGCTCACCCGAATGGGGATACTACCGTGTCCGCGACGGAAAGAATGGTCCGTTCCTTCCTGTCGCCATCTGGCAGGAGAACGGCGAGTGGATCGCTCTTCGAAACGGTCAGACGACTGACGCCGCCGCTATCTGGACGTGGGTATGCCGCAACCCGATCACGGAAGACGCCTATCATGCGGCGATGGCCGGCAAGGGCTGGGGCGATGAACCGGAACAGGTTCGCGGTATGGGCGACAATCTTCCGAGCGACCCGTTCGAAGCCTTGAAGCTGGAGTTCGCCGGTGAGCAGGAGCTTGCCGAAACGTTGCTCAAGTCCAAGGTCGAAACCCAGGATCAGGCTAACAAGATCGGCGTCCTGTCGAAACGCATCGCCGGCATTACCAAGCGCGCCACCGACCTGCACAAAGTCGAAAAAGCCCCACACCTTGAAGCCGGTCGAGCTGTCGATGACAAATGGCGTGACCTCAAGGAAGAGCCTGACGCTCTGAGCAAGAAGCTCAAACGCCACCTCGACGCTTACCTGCAGGAACAGCAGCGCATCGAACTGGAACGCCAGCGCAAGGCGCGCGAGGAAGCCGAACGCATCCAGCGTGAAGCCGACGCCGCCCGGATCGCTGCCGAACAAGCATCGGCTAAGAACGATAATAGCGCGGCGGAAGCGGCAGTCGAGGCTGAACGTCTCGCCCAGCAGGCGGCAGCCGCCGAACGGGAAACGCAGGCCCGTAATGCAAGCGCCGGCCGCACCGGCGCGAAGGTCTCGCTCCGCACCTTTACCTATGCCGAGATCACCGATTTCGAAAAACTGCTCATGGCTTTGAAGGATCGGCCGGAGATCAAGGAAGTCGTCGAGACGCTGGCGCACCGCGCGGCGCGCTCCGGCGTCGAGCTTGCCGGCATGGCAATCAAATCTGAACAGAGGGCGGCATGACCATGAACGCACACGTTCCAGCAACACTCTCCGCCGGCGGACAGGTTATGGCTATCGTGCCGCAGACCTTCGAGGAAACGATGCGCGTCTCGCGCGCCGTGGTCGCCTCTGGCCTAGCACCGTCCGCTCTGATCGGGAAGAAGACCGGCGATGACGCGGCGGCTGCCGTGGCGGTTTGCATCATGTCTGGCGCCGAGCTTGGGCTCAAGCCGATGGTCAGCCTTCGGAGCTTCACGGTCATCAACGGCAAGCCCGCCCTCTACGGCGACGGACTGATCAACGTCGTTCGCCAGTCTGGCAAGGTTGCCCTGCTCAAGACCGGCCACGAGATGCGCGATGGCCAGATGGTCGGCTACTGCCACGCAAAACGGAACGATACCGGCGAGGAAAGCCGCGTTGAGTTCACCCAGGCGGAGGCCGAGCGCGCTGGCCTGTGGGACAATCGACCGACTATCCGGAAGAAGGTTTGGGAAGATAACAAACCGATCTGGAAGGACGGACAGCCGAACGACGCCCCTTGGTACAAGTACCCCCAGCGCATGATCGCGTGGCGCGCGGCCGGCTACTGCCTCCGCGAGCTGTTCGGTGACGTGCTTGGCGGCATTCGCGACGAGTTCGAAGCTCGCGAGATCGCCGACGCGGATGAGATGCGGGACGTCACCCCGGCTTCCGAAAGCCGACCGACACCGCCTAAGCCTCCGAAGCCACCTGCACCGCCGTCGGCCAAGACGATCGATGCCGAGCCGGTTCAGGACGAACAGCAGTCCGAAAACGAATTCGACCTAGGCGGCTATCTCGAAGAAGTCGAGACGGCCCTTGCCAGCGCGGCGGATGAAGCCAGCGTCGAGGAAATCTGGAACGACTTCGACGCGCCAGCCACTCTGGAAAGCGAAGGCCATGCCGACATGATCGATGCGGCATTCTCGATCAAGACGCGCCGCCTCGCCCAGCTTCATCCGATGAACGGGGGCTGACATGGGCCGCGCTCTCCTCGTCCTCGCCAACGACCGTTTCAAGCGCCGCGCTATCGAGTGGATAGAGAAAGCGCCATGGGAGACCCGCGTCGAGTTCAAGGGACCGAAGCGCACCCTGCCGCAGAATGACCGCATGTGGGCCATGCTGACCGATCTCTCGGTTCAGCTTGCCTGGCATGGTCAGCGGCTCGCGCCGGACGACTGGAAGCTCGTCATGCTAGACGCGCTGCGCCGGGAGACGCGGGAGCAGCTTCGCATCGTCCCGAACACAGACGGGACTGGCTTCGTCAATCTCAGCACGTCGTCATCGGATCTGTCCAAGGACGAGATGACGATCCTCATTGAAATCATCTTCAGCTTCGGCGCTCAGCACGGCGTCGAATGGTCCGAACCTCAACAGGATAACAGGGGCGTGGCATGACCTTTACCATTGAACTGACCCAAGTCGTCAGCAAGGAAGTGAAATACCTGCAGGCCGAATGCGGCGTCCGCTATTGGGAGGACGCTGACGTCAACGGCACGGAAGACACCGATGGCACGTTGATCCCCTGCCGCGTCAAAGATGACTGGTGCCCACTGATCGATCTTGAAACCGGCATCATTCAGGATTGGCCTGCCGGGACGATCGCAGACGTTCACTATAAGGTCTGCGATGCAGGTATCTACAAGCTGCTCGATGCCGACAAGAACGTAGTCCGAGAGATCGACGGCTACGTTCCCGGCATCATGGCTCCCGGCGGATCTGGCTATGGCGACTACGTCATCATGACGATCGGCGCGGACGGCAAGATTGCCGACTGGTCGGTTGACCTCGAAGAGTTCGAGGAGGAGGCCAAGTGACCCACTACGCCACCTGCTTCAACTGCGTGAATGATCGCTATACCTGCCCGCGCCATCTCGCGATCCGCGAAGCTTTGAAAGGTAACGGCGTCTATAGCGTCAAATTCAAATGCCCCGAGCGCCGTGCGTTCTTCTCGCCCGGCCAGCGCGTCGTGTTCGATTGGAAGCTATTCGAATCCGACGAATATGACACGTCCGTCCTGCACCTGACGTTCAAGGGCACCGTGATCCGCGAGCGAGGAACCAAGTTCGTTGTCCAAGTGGATAGCGGCAAAGACATCGAGGAAGAGATAGACGCATCCGAGGTCTTCAAGAAGAACGACGCTCTGCTGATCAAGGTTCGGCCCGCGGACATGCGCCCGCTCAACGATCCCGCCCAGGCTGTCTGCCTGACCTGCTATCAGGTCGAGGGGCAGGAAGAGCGTTGCTACCGATCCGAAGGGCAGGTCTGGGTTCCGAAAGGATGCATCAAGGCAAGTGAACCCGCTCCGAAGCAAGAGGAGTATGTGTTTTGACCCGCATTACCTCAGTCTCCAGCCATACACGCCGTCTCCCTGAAAAGGCGCCAGATCCATTTGCCCCGGTGATCGAGGCAAAGCGCGCGACCTTTGCGCGGAAATGGGGTGTCGAGATCGTCTCGGCCAACGACGACCGCCTCGCGAAGCCCATAGCCGATCCGGTACCCGGGCCGGGTCGATTCAGCCTGTTCGAACACAACTGGCTTATCCGAAGCCTCGCCAAGCTGCGAGGTGCAGAGTGATGGCATCTCGCATCGCCTACATTCCCCGAGAAGAACCGCCGAAGCGCCGACCCGCGAAGCGCGGCAACTATCTCGCATGGCTCCACAGCCTTCCTTGCGTCGTCACCGGCCGCAATGATGTTCAGGCCGCCCACGTTTCTTTCGCCGCCCCATGGCACGGACACTATGGCCGCGCTCGCGGAACGAAGGCACCGGACCGGTTCGCCCTGCCCGTCTGCGCTTCCGAGCACGCCCGCCAACACAACATGTCCGAATCCGCTTTCTGGGATTCGGTCGGCATCAATCCGCACGAGCTGGCAAACACCCTCTTTGGCATCTGGTCGGACTACGACGAGCAAGAGGCAACCAGTCGCGCAACCTCCCGCATCCTTTCAGGCTTGGCAGATGCCGGCCGTCTACCATCGAGGGATTTGGCATGACACAGCAGGAAAAGACTTCTAACCCCGCGCCCGTTGCGCAAATGGTGGTGCCGGAAGAGCTATTGAAGCTGACGTTCGCCATCCAATACAACCCGAACTGCCCGTCTCCGTGGCTGGTTCGTCTCCCGGGCAAGTCGGGCTCCATCGACATGAAGCCTTATCGCGATCTGATCGGCATTGTCCCGCATCAGACCGGCGACGTTCTCGGCTTCGGAAAGACCCTTGAGGAAGCCGCCCGCGCCGCCCTCACCACGGAGGGCCAGCCATGAGCGAACCCCGCATCGTCTGCCGGTTCTCTTGTGGCGCGGCCTCGGCTGTTGCCACCAAGCTCGCGCTGGCGCAATTTGATCGCGACCGGATCGTCATCACGTACAGCAATCCGGGCAGCGAGCATCCCGACAACATACGCTTCCTCGCTGATTGCCAGCGCTGGTTTAACCACGAGATCGTTATCCTCAAGTCGGATAAATACGATGACACGTGGGACGTTTTCGAAAAGGAACGCTTTCTCGTCGGTCAAAACGGCGCGAAGTGCACCGGCCTCTTGAAGCGCGCCCCCACCTACGAGTTCCAGCGGCCGGGCGATATCCTCGTCTTTGGCTACACGTTCGAGGAAAAGGGCCGCGCGGCTTCGTTCCGCAAGCAGAACTTCGAACAGCCTTTGCTTACGCCCCTGATTGAGGCCGGTCTTACAAAGGCGGATTGCCTCGCCATGATCGAGCGCGCCGGGATCGAACTGCCTGCCATGTACCGGCTTGGCTACCACAACAACAACTGCATCGGCTGCGTTAAAGGTGGGATGGGCTACTGGAACAAGATCCGGCGCGACTTCCCTGAAACATATGAGCGGATGGCCGCCCTACAGCGGGAGCTTGGCCCTGGCTCCTATTTTTGGCGGGAGCGAAAGACGAAAGAGCGCATCAGCCTGGACGCCTTGGACCCGGATCGCGGCAACCACGACGAAGAACCAAACATCGAGTGCTCGCTCCTTTGCCATGCGGCCGAGGCGACCATTGCCGATGATGATTGCGAGGCAGCATGACCAAGTTTCGGGAAGACATTATCGACGCGATCGCAACTCGTCTTTCGGTTCAGCAAGGCCACGGCCTGCCTGCCGCCGAGGGCTTCCGTTACCTAGCGGAGGAGATCGCCACCGACATTCGGCCAATCATCAACGCCGAATTTATGCGCCTCGACGACCGTGCGCCGCTCCCATCCCCCGAAACGAATTTGCGGGGTGTCTCCGAAGCATGGGAGCTATTCAACAGCCGACGCTTTCTGCACGGACACCGTGAGAGTGCGAAGGAAAGCTTCCAGGTGATCATGAAAGACGTGATCGTCTCTACGCCGCCCTCACCACATTCGCGGGGTGATGCCGAATGATCGAGCCTTTGATCGTTGACAGCTTCGCAGGCGGTGGCGGGGCATCCACCGGGATCGAGATCGCCTTGGGCCGCTCTCCGGACATCGCCATCAACCACAATGCCGATGCACTGGCGCTGCATGCCGCCAATCACCCTGAGACGCTGCACCTGTCGGAAAACATCTTCAAGGTCGATCCACTCGACCACGTCGCCGGCAAGCATGTCGGCTTGGCTTGGTTCTCCCCTGACTGCAAGCACTTCTCTAAGGCCAAGGGCGGCAAGCCGGTCGAGCGCAACATCCGCGACTTGGCCTGGGTTATTGTCCTATGGGCGCAGCGCGCCAAGCCTGACGTCATAATCATGGAGAACGTCGAGGAATGGAAGGAATGGGGACCGCTCATCGAAACCGAGCGCGGCCTGATGCCTTGCCCTGACAGCCGTGGTCAGACGTTCCAGAAGTGGTGCAAGGCGATGAAGGCGGCCGGTTATAAGCTGCAGCATCGCGAACTTCGTGCCTGCGATTATGGTGCTCCCACCATCCGCAAGCGTCTGTTCGTTGTCGCCCGTCGGGATGGCCAGCCCATCGTGTGGCCGGAGCCTACACACGGCGCGCCGACCGACCGCGATGTGATCGCCGGTCGCAAGCAGCCTTGGCGTACTGCCGCCGAGATCATTGACTGGTCTCTGCCTTGCCCGTCGATCTTTGACACCTCGTCTGAGGTCATGGAAAAGCACGGTCTGCGGGCGATCCGTCCGTTGGCAGACGCTACGATGGCCCGCGTAGCGCGCGGCACCAAGCGGTATGTGCTCGACGCGGCACGGCCGTTCCTCGTCCAGACAGGCTACGGCGAGCGCAAGGGACAGGATCCCCGGTGCCTTGATGGTGATGCCCCGCTCGGCACTGTTGTAGCCGGTGGCGTAAAGCATGCTGTCATCTCACCGTCGGTTACCCGGTTCAACACTGGCGCGACCGGATCGGCAATGGATGAGCCCGCGCCGACGGTTACCGCCAACAGCTACATCAAGAAGCCCGGCGGCGCTGCGCCGCTCGGTATCATCGCCCCGAGCTTGTCCGCCTTCTATGGCCCAGGCGCTGGCGGCAAGGACCGCTCGGCCAGTGCTGAAGAGCCGGTGCGCGTCGTCACGACCGAGAACAGGCACGCTGTCGTCGCGCCGGTGCTGACCTACGCCCAGCAAGGCGGCGCTAACCGGTCGGTCGAAGACCCTCACCACACCATCTGCGCGAGCAAGAAAGACCAAAACTCGGTCATCATCCCCAGCCTCATGAGCATGAAAGGCACCGACCGGCGCGACAGCTCAGTTGAAGAGCCGCACCCGACGGTGCTTGCCGGTGGCGGCCATTCCGCTGTCGTATCGGCGTTCATGGCCCAGCACAATGGCGATCCCCGCAAGGATGGCACGAACGCGGCTCGCCCCGGGCGTCCTGTCGATGAACCTATTGCCACGGTCACCGCTACCGGCGCGCAGCAGGGCGTAGTCTCTGCCTTTGTGTCCCGCCAGTTCGGCGCGAGCATCGGCCATGGCGTCGACGAGCCATCGGCAACTGTCACGGCAGGCGTGAACAAGTCGGCGCTCGTCGCTCCTCATCTACACGCCGATTACGGATCCGACCAGGACACGCCGGAAGACGAGCCTTTTCACACGATCACCACGAAACCGCGTTTCAGCCATGTCGAAGCGGCTATCAGCGCGCCACCATTCACGCCAGACCAGCACGACCGCGCCCGACAGGTTGCCGACTTCCTCCGCTCTTACGGCTTCTGGGATGACCGCGAGTTCGTCACGCTGATCATAGGCGAGGCTGAGTTCGTCATCGTCGACATCGGTATGCGCATGTTGACGCCTCGCGAGTTGTATTCCGCTCAGGGCTTCCCAGCCGACTACAAGATCGACGCCGACGCCAACGGCAAGCCATTCCCGAAGAATGTTCAGGTTTCATGCGTCGGCAATTCCGTATCCCCACCCGTCGCGGCCGCGCTGGTTGCCGCCAATTGCCAACACCTCATCGAGTACAGGGAGGCCGCCGAATGACCAAGACCGAAAACCCATCACCGTCACCGAATGTGGGCTGGGTCAAAGTCCCAGACGACATCCCTTACGAGCTTCTGAAATCGATTAACGCTGACAACCAGGTGCTGGCCTACGAGAATGGCCGGTACTTTAACGCGTGGTTCGAATTCGAGGCATCGGAGGGCGGCTGGTTCTGGACCGACGACGCGGACACCGAACCCAAACCATCCCACTTTTGCCCGCTTCCCACGCCGCCCGCCACCACGGAGTGCCAGGACAATGGCTGAGAACAGCAAGATCGAGTGGACCGACCACACCTTTAACCCTTGGATTGGATGCACAAAGGTCTCGCCGGCCTGCGATGGCTGCTATGCGGAGAACCTGATGGCAAACCGCTACGGTCGCGTCCAGTGGGGAGCCGGCGAGGATCGACAGCGCACAGGCAAGGCCAACTGGCGCAAGCCGATTGCCTGGGACAAGGAAGCCGCCGCCACCAACAGCAGGCCGTTCGTTTTCTGCGCCTCTCTCGCTGACGTGTTCGACAACGAAGTTGACGAGATGTGGCGCTATGACCTGATGAACCTCATCGAGGCAACGCCGAACCTTGTGTGGCTCCTGCTTACGAAGCGCATCGGCAATGTATTGAAGATGACAGACCCGGCGCGAGGGCATCGGATGCTGCCGCGAAACGCCGCGATCGGCGCTACTCTACCTAATCAACCGGAGTACGATCGCGACCGCATGAAGCTCTGGGAGGTCAAGCAAGCCCTTGAACCGCTCTTTACGTTCGGCAGTCATGAACCCCTTCTGGGGCGGATCATTCTCGACAAATACGCGCCCGATTGGATCATCACCGGTGGCGAGACGGATCAGGGGCCGCACAAGGCGCGACCAACCGACCCTGACGACTTCCGATATCTGAGGGATCAGAGCCGCGAACTGGGCCGCGCATTCTTCATGAAGCAGATGACGCGCAAGGCGCCGATCCCTGCCGATCTTCTCATTCGCGAGTGGCCGGAGGTAGCATGACAAATCCTGACACCCACAACTGCCCGATCTGCGCCGAGCCTTTCAAGCCGGACGATATCTGCGCCAGCGACATCGAACTGTTGACCGTGCACGCCGAGTGCCTGGACGGATGCGAAATCGTTGACCTTGAGACGGGAGAGCCGACAGACAAGCCGCTCACCACCTATCGCTACAGCGAGGTCATGGAGCCGGCACCGCCGCAAACGAGGGCGGGGGGATGCACCCCTGTGGATAACCAGCCTGTTAACAACGGGGATTGTGGGGATTGATGGCGAAAGAAGCTGTGATCCCGACCGGATGCTGGCCTGCTGTCCTGCGAGACGAGCTTGCGGCCGCCTATGCCGGCGAGAAGACGGTTGACGCCTTCATCAGCCGTGTGGGCATCATATGGCCGAAGCCGTTTATTGAGACGGGCACAGGCAAGGGGAAATTCAGAGCGTGGCGGAAGAGCGACCTGGACAGGGTGATCGATCCCGCAAGCGTCGGCGGCGATCCGGCGGGCTGGTGATGATCCCTGTCGAGATGCCGCGGTATACCTCGTTCAAGACCCTGTCGGATGGCTCCACCGGGTACTATTGGACGTGCCCCACCCGCTATCGAAAGCGCAACTGCCCGTATCTTTCTGCGGCTCTTGGCGTGAACCTGTCGCAGAAGGATCTTCATGAAGCGGCCTTGATCTGGAACGAGCGGCTAGATGGCTGGTTGAAAGAGCAGTCGCCTTTCAATGAGATCGACATATCGAAATTCGGGACCGTCGAATGGCTGGTCAACTCCTACCTGAAGCACGACGCTTTCCTTGAGCGCGTTGCAGAATTTAGCCGACCGGACTACCGGCGAGTGCTAGACCGGGTCTGCGCTCTTGAGGTGACGCGCTCCGATACCGGCACGAAAGCCAGGATCGGTGACGCCAAGGTTTCAAACATCACTGTCGCGACTGCCACCAAGATCTACACCGCATTTACTGAGGAAGGTGCGAGCCGCACGGCGGAGAAGGTTGTCACCTACTGCAAGGCCATGTGGAAACGCATGAAGCCTCACCATCCAGAGATGTTTCGTCAGGACACGCCGAACCCATGGGAAGGCGTCACGATCAAACGCCGCGCAAAGGCAGTGAAGGGTCATGTCGACCGCTCTGTGGTCTATGCCTATGCGAGTAAGGCCGTTGAAAAGCAGCGCGGCGAATTGGCTGCGGCGGCAATCCTTGCCTTCGAATGGCTCATGCGGCCATCCTCGATCGGTGCAGGCTATGCTGCATGGACTGGATATCGTGGGAAGAGTGCGCCGGACAAGATCATAATCGGGCACAGGAAGACATCGGAGCGAGCCGAGCACCCTCTCGAATACGTCGACGAGGAAGGGAATGTGGTCGAGCTTTACGCCGATGCAGAGCGCATCTTGAAGGCAATTCCGCAAAACGGAGCTTCGATTGTGTGCCAGAGGAACGGCAACCTCTTCGGAGATGGAACCCGACTGTCGCACGAGATCAGAGATTTCGCGGACAAGAACGGGTTTGCCGACTTCACCCTAGATAAGGCGCGGCACGGCGGCATGACTGAATTGGAGGAGAGTGGCCTCACGGAAGGACAAGGAAGGGCCTTGTCGAAGCACCGAACCAGCGGAGCTTATAGAGGCTATGCCAAGGACACCGAGAAGCGTGTCTTGGAGGCGACGAAGCGCCGGTTTGGCATCGAAGATGCGCCTGTGGATAGAACAGTGTCCGAACAGGCGTTCAGAACGAAAAAAGGACAGCGTTCAGAATGAAGGGGCTTGCGCGCATCGAATAATCGTTCTAAAGCGCTGCCACCACACGCGAATTTCGCACCGGATGGCCTCGTGGCGGAGTGGTGACGCAGAGGACTGCAAATCCTCGTACCCCGGTTCAATTCCGGGCGAGGCCTCCAATTTTCCCCGATATTTAAGTGGACATTGCCCCATATGGCAAAAGCCTCCTCATAGGTTAATTTCATTTATCTACAACATGTTAGCAATCGGCATCCGCGCCGAAACTTGAGATCGTGATCGCCTCTCCTGTCTGGCGAATTCGGAACACAATTTTGCAAGAATTTGGGAACCGAACCGAACGCAGCCCGTTTTCTGCGCCGCAAATAAAGGTGCAGGACATGGACGACAGGCACATCCAAGATACGATTCTCTGGTCAGAGCCCGTCAGGGTAAGGGTGGGCTACGGCTTTATAGAAACCATCAGGGGACCACGTGAAGCGCTCGAATACCTCAATTGGCGCTGGCCGGTTCGCTACGGTGACTATTACGCAAAAGCGCTGAATGAATGCGCAGCATGTCTGCAAAGACGGGTTCCGCTCGACGAGGTCAGGGAAACCTTTATCCTCGCCAGCATTGAGGCAAAGATGCTTGGATGAACGCTCAACAAGCGAGCTCTTCTTAACTGAATATTTACACTCCCCGTTAGTCCATTTTTTAAAGCGCGCCACCTAATCATGTCGTTAGCGGCGATGTTGCCGTAACCTTTTATTTCGGAAGGATCGCCATGACGGCGATGATCGACATGAAACTGACTTTTTCAGACGCCTTCGCGGCGCTCGCGACTATCATATCGCTCTCCAGCATCCTGTATGTGCTCCACATGGTGCTTGCGCTCTTCTAGCCAATTCCCCCTGCCCGACCTCCCGCGACTGAGAACAAACGCCGCTGAATCATTCCTCGCGGGCAAGCCATACAGCAGCAAAAAACGGCAGGGAGCCGGAGCACCTTGGTGCGCCGCTCACTTGGCGACCAACTCTCTTGAAGCGCCCTCACCGGTAAATTCGGCAAGATCCGCATACTGCGTCCTTTTGACGGGTAACATATTTTTGCGTCGGGACGGCGTTGGTGATAAAATGGTTGTGTACCAGGCGGGGAAGGCGTCGGGTATCGGATATGCAGCAGGAGGAGGCTGGCATGCATTACGTCGAATTTTTCACATCCATCAATCCCATCGTGTTGGGCGTATTAGCCGTGGTCGTCATTTGCGGCATCTATGACCACTGGCTGGAGACCCATCACAAGTAGCAAAACCACGGACATATGCCGCACTTCTCTCTCCATCTCGCGCGAGAGTAGGAGCTTCGGGTTTGCTTGACTGGCTGTTCCTGATATCCATTGCCACCTCTGCGGCGGCAATGGAGTACTATTTTGCAGGCAAAGTTCGACTTTCAGGATACCAGCACATCCCTCAGCGAAACTCTCCGAGGTCTTATCAAAGGCATTCAGGGACCAACTGTATCGTTGCGGGATCTGATGGAGCGAATTGGAGAACAGGGACTACTGCTCGTCTGCGCCGTCGCCGCCCTACCCTTTCTTATTCCGGTCTCCATTCCCGGCGTCAGCACGGTGTTCGGCGCTGCCATCATTCTGATCAGCATTTCAATCACACTGAACCGGATGCCCTGGCTTCCGGCAAAGATTTTGGATCGCGAACTGGACACGAAAAAACTTCTGCCTGCGCTGCATAAAGGCGCAAACATCGTGTCGCGCCTCGACCGCTTCCTCAAGCCGCGTTTGCGGGCGCTAACGATCGGAACCACCATCAACCGACTGAACGGACTTGCCATCACTCTTGCCGGCGTACTTCTAATGTTTCCGTTAGGGCTTATACCGTTCTCAAATACACTTCCCGGCATAGCCATACTCCTGCTTTCTGCAGGCATACTCCAGCGAGACGGCGCGATCGTACTTGTAGGCCATTTATTCAACGTGATTACGATCGTCTATTTCGGCATTCTTGCCTACGCAGCCTTCAGTGCCGGGCAAGGCCTCGCGACCTTTTTCAGCTGACCAGATCAGCTCTCCTTCGTTGAGCGGAGAAGAATTCCGGCACGCTATGGCCCAGCCAGGCCGGGACCTATTGCAGGTCTAATCTGAGCTGTATCCCCTTGGGAATGTTCAGCTTGCGCAGCGATGCTATCTGTACCCGCTCGTAGACTTCCTTGCGCTGCTTCTCGTGTCGCTCCCGCAAAGCACGGGAGGCAGCGACCATCGCAAGCGCACGTTCAGCGACATCTTCGGCACGTTTCATCTGCACCTCCATAATGTTCACTTTATGTTCCATTATTTTTGGAGAGAAGTCAACAATAGAACTGGCCATGCTGAATCGCTGGGTCGCTTGGCATCTGAAAGGCTGGGAAGGCCCGCCGTGGTTTTTAAGACAAAACTTCGGACCTTATGGCGATCGATAAGGGATCAATAGCCATCAAGGCAACGCCGCAGAATATAGCAGAAACGGATGTGAAATAAAAAAGCCCTGTTTTCATGGATATCCATGAAAACAGGGCTTTTTGAATTTGGCTCCCCGGGCCGGATTCGAACCGGCGACCTGTCGATTAACAGTCGAATGCTCTACCGCTGAGCTACCAGGGAACACCGCGTCGCGGCGTGTGCGGCGGGTAATACGCATGCTTTTCCGATTTGCCAAGCGCTTTTTTACAAAAAAACGAAATTCCTTGTTTAATCCCCAGCCCATCCCCATCTCAAAGCAAGATCTCTCATGTTTTCAAAGGTTTTTTCGACTGGATGGCATCGACACCGCATAAACGGCATTTCGGCATAGATCCTCGCAGCGGCAAATTGGCGCTCGGCACATGGCGTATTCCGATGCCGAGATCACGCGTCGGACGCATTGGCCTGGGGTCCGCCCTGATGGTGGGAGGCACACTCGGATTTCTTCCGGTACTCGGCTTCTGGATGCTGCCGCTCGGCTTCATCGTTCTGTCGAACGACATCTCATTTATTCGGCGCAGGCGCCGCCGGCTGGTGATCTGGTGGTCGCGGCGCAAACGAGGCTCAAAAGCCGACGTCGATATGAAGCGGAGCCCGCATCGGCCGGATAATCCGTAACCGCTGCAAATTCACCAATGCGGCGAATGGAGCAGGTGTTTTCCAAGCATCCGCGCTTATGCGGCAACTTGGCCTAACGCGTGCAGCCTAAACGGGAAAAAAATCGTAGCCGCAATAAGGCGCGGGGTGTAGGCTCGCTATTGTTCGGGGCTGAGCACTGGGAGGATCGTTCATGCCGCATGAAAATTGGCAAAAGCCGGTTCAAGTCGCATTCGGAAATCATGGGACAGAGATGATCAGCGGCCCTTCGGAGGCCTTGATGGTGCTGACCGATCGCTGGCCGGATTTGCGAGGGCCACATTTCGTCAAGGCGAGAAGTTGCTGCCGCGCAGCTCTCGATGGGCGTCGCACGCCCGAGGAGGCCCGGCAAGAGTTCGAAAATGCGGTGAGCGAAGCACAGCTCCACGTCAATTGAGATTGGCTTACTGACTTTTACGAAGTCAGATTGCGGTCACCCGTCGGGTGGCCGCATTTTTGGGCTGCGGCCATGTATCAGCGCAACATTACACGCCCAAGATATCGCCCAGCATCCTGAAGGTCGGCCCGCTCAAGGTGATGGGCGCCAGCAGAACCGAAAAGCACAGGCAAGGGCTATCGGAAGCCGCGACGGGTCGATGAATGATTGTCTCGTCGGCAACGGAAACATCACCCTGCGAAAACGCACCTCGGTGATCGTAAAACTGTCCCTGCAAGACAAGTGTCAGCTCCAGCCCTTTATGGTGATGATGCGGCAATGCACGACCGGGCCTTGCCCATAGAAGACTTGCCTCCATGCCGGAGGATTTTTCGATCACATGCTGCTTGAGGCCTGGAAGCTTGGTCTTCCACGGCACATCATCGAGATTTCGCCCTGCATAAGAACGAAGGTAATGCGGCAGCGAATCGCCTCGCTTGGCGATTACAGGCGGCACTTCGATTTCCGGCCTCGATTCCAGTATCGCTTTCAACCGATTTTCGGATGACGACAACGCGCTCGGCTCGGCATCTTCCAGGCTTTGCCCGGCAAGCACTTCCAGTTCACCGGCCAAACGTCCCGAAGACGGCTGCATCTCCAGATGAGAGCCCACGAGGATATGCGCCGGCTCCGGTAGGCAACCGGCGACGTAGTGAGCAACAAGCAGATCCAGTCGTTCCAGGTTCAGCAACATGTCTGTTGTCAAATCTAGAGGCCTATCTGCACAACGTAAAGATGGTAGATTTTAGGGGTTCGTCTAATCGGATCACAAAATCGCGCGCATGGTTTCCATCTCATCCGCTCAAAAAGGCCGTGTTTCGACGCGCTTTTGCGTAACCTGTCGCGAGGCAGCAGAGCTTTTCCTATCAACCGAGAGGTCGAGAACGGATTTTCTTGCACGCAAACGCTTGTCCGTGGAAAAGACGCTGATTAAATCAGCCAAAAAAGGCGCTTCATCATGGTTTCCTATCCCAACGTCATCGACATCATCGGCAACACCCCGCTCATCCGATTGAAGGATGCGTCGGAAAAGACCGGCTGCGAGATCCTCGGCAAGGCAGAATTTCTCAATCCGGGCCAATCGGTGAAGGACAGGGCTGCCCTGTTCATCATCCGCGATGCCGAGCGGAGGGGCTTGCTGAAACCAGGCGGTGTGATCGTCGAGGGCACGGCCGGCAATACCGGCATCGGCCTGACGCTGGTTGCCAAGGCGCTCGGATATCGGACGGTTATCGTCATTCCCGAGACCCAGAGCCAGGAGAAGAAGGATGCCCTGCGGCTGCTCGGCGCGGAACTGGTCGAGGTTCCGGCGGTTCCCTATCGCAACCCCAACAATTACGTGAAGGTCTCGGGCCGGCTTGCAGAGCAGCTCGCCAAGACAGAGCCCGCAGGTGCGATTTGGGCAAACCAGTTCGACAATGTCGCCAACCGTCAGGCCCATATCGAAACCACGGCACCAGAAATCTGGGAACAGACCGGCGGCAAGGTGGACGGGTTCATCTGCTCGGTCGGCTCAGGCGGCACGCTGGTCGGCACGGCCATGGGCCTGAAAGCCAAGAATGCCGACATCAAGATCGGCATTGCCGATCCCGAAGGTGCGGCACTCTATGAATATTACGCCCATGGCGAGCTGAAGTCGGAAGGCAATTCGATCACCGAAGGCATCGGCCAAGGCCGGATCACCGCCAATCTCGAAGGGTTCACCCCGGACTTCTCCTATCGCATCCCGGACGCGGAAGCCCTGCCCTATATTTTCGATCTGGTCGAGACAGAAGGTCTTTGCCTCGGCGGTTCCTCCGGGATCAACATTGCCGGCGCTATCCGGCTTGCCCAGGACCTCGGACCGGGACATACGATCGTCACGGTGCTCTGCGACTATGGCAACCGTTATCAGTCCAAGCTGTTCAACCCTGACTTCCTGAAGTCGAAAGGCCTGCCGCTGCCGAAATGGCTGACGCAGAAGCGGCAGATATCCGTGCCCTTCGAGACGGCCTGATCACGACATCTGCGAGCATCCCATGTCTTCCCAACTGCTTTATCGCGACGACTTTTATCTGACCACGACAGAGGCCGTCGTGACATCCGCGCATGACGATGGCGGGATCGAGTTCGATCGAACCTGTTTTTACGCGACCTCCGGCGGCCAGCCGGGCGACACCGGTTTTCTCGACCGGGCGGACGGAAGCCGCATTCTGCTCGGCCAGACCCGACATGGGGCGACAAAAGATATCGTCATTCACGTTCCGGTCGAAGGCCAGGCCCAGCTTCTGGTCGGCGAGACGGTTACGCTGTCGATCGACTGGCCGCGCCGTTTCAACCTGATGCGCATGCACACCGCCTGCCATCTGCTTTCGGTCGTCTGCCAGTATCCGATTACCGGGGCTGCCGTCGGCGAGGAGGAAGCGCGGGTCGATTTCGACATGACCGACACGATCGACAAGGACGATGTCACGGCAAGGCTGATGGAACTCGTCGATGCGGATCACCCGGTTTACCTGCAATGGATCACCGACGAGGAACTGGCCGCCAATCCGGGCATCGTGAAGTCGAAGAATGTCCGCCCGCCGGTCGGCCTCGGGCGAGTCAGTCTGGTCTGTATCGGCGAAAACTCCACCATTGACAGCCAGCCTTGCGGCGGAACACATGTCGCCAGAACAAGCGAGGTCGGGGCGATCCATATCGCCAGAATAGAAAAGAAGGGCAAGGAGAACCGCCGCTTCCGGATTAGGTTCGGCGAGCCCGAAATACAGGCCTGAAAAGGCCAAGGGAGAAATGGCATGAGCGACGCGATTGAGGGAAAGACGAGCCGTTTCGTGGTCTCGTCGGACTGGCTGGCAAACGAACTGGGGGCGAGCGACCTGAAGGTTATCGATGCCTCCTTCTATCTGCCGGCGCAGGGTCGCAACGCAGATGCCGAATATCTTGCCGGCCATATTCCCGGCGCCATCCGTTTCGATCACGACAAGGTCGCCGATCATTCGACCGGCCTTCCGCACATGGTCCCTGCCCCGGACTTATTTGCCGAGGCTGTCGGCAAGATGGGCATCAGGGAGACGGACCGGATCGTGGTTTATGACGGCCCCGGCATCTTTTCGGCGCCGCGCGGATGGTGGTTGTTCCGGATCATGGGGGCTGAAAACGTCTTCGTGCTCGATGGTGGGCTGGACGGCTGGAAGGCCGAAGGGCGGCCGCTGGAGACAGAGACCCCGGCGCCTTCGACCACCACATTCAAGACCGATCTGCGCCTCGACAAGGTGATCAATTTTCGCGAAATGCTGTCGATCGTCGTCGACGGCAAGCGGCAGATCGCCGATGCGCGCAGTGCCGGCCGGTTTGCCGCGACAGAGCTTGAAACGCGCCCGGGCTTGCGCTCCGGCCACATGCCGGGCGCCCGCAGCCTTCCTTCCGGCACATTTTCCGTCAACGGCAAGCTGCGCAGCCTGCCGGAGCTGCGTCAGGCGATCGAGGATGCGGGGATCGACTTCGGCCAGCCGGTCGTCACCACCTGCGGATCGGGTATCACCGCCGCGATCATTACGCTGGCGCTGGAATCGCTCGGTCACGAGGACAATGCGCTTTATGACGGGTCCTGGACGGAATGGGGCGCTCGTGAAGAGGCACCGGTGGTTACTGGCCCGGCGGATGCTCGATAGGCCGGAACAGTTTTGATGGCAAAGAAACCTTCCCCGCTGAAAGTCCGTGTCACGCGGCTTGAAATGACAGCGGCACCACGCAGCAGTCTGCCGGTGCCGGTCAATGTGCAAACGGCGATCATGCGCTCGCCCGACATTCCGCTGCATTTCTACCGCTATCTCTACCGGCAGGTGGGGAAGCGATGGCAATGGTATGAGCGGCTGCGGCTGAGCGACGAGGAACTGGCGGCTATCATCCATGGCAAGCCGGTTTCCATCAGCGTGCTTTATGTCGATGGCGCGCCCTCGGGTTTCTTCGAGCTTGCCAAACAGCAGGAAGACGTGGTCGAGCTTTCCTATTTCGGCCTGTTCGAACGGGCGATGGGACTTGGGATAGGCAAGTGGTTTCTGCTGCAGGCGCTTTATGCCGCCTGGCAGGACAATCCGTCGAAGGTGACGGTCACCACCAACAATCTCGACCATCCGCGGGGAATCCAGCTTTACCAGATGATGGGTTTTTCGCCGGTAGGCACCAGCGAAGAGGCGATCGTGCCGATTACGGATGCGGAGCTTCTCAAGGCGCTGGACGGATAAGGGCCAAGGCCGGCAAGAAACGGGTGGCGGTTTTGGCCGAGCACCGCCATCACATGGCTTTTCCAATTCAAGGAGAGGCCAATGTCTACAATTCGCTTTCAAGCCATGCCGACGAAAGAGGCCGAGGCCCTCTGGAACGGCGGCGCCGATGCCTATGAAAACAGGCCCGAAACGATGGTTTCGGATGGTCCGGGCCATCCCTGCCGCCACTGCCTGCAGAACATAGACGAAGGAGAAGGCCTGCTTGTGCTTGCCTATCGGCCCTTTCCCTCGCTGCAGCCTTATGCCGAGACAGGCCCGATCTTCCTGCATGCGAACCCCTGCCCACGTTATGCCTGCGAAGAGGGTTTGCCGCCGATCCTTTCTAGCCCGGACTATATCGTTTGCGGCTACGGCTTCAACGACCGTATCGTTTACGGCAGCGGCGCGGTAACGCCGACCGACACCATTGCCGAACGCGCGGCAAGCCTGTTGGAACGCGACGAAATTGCCTATGTGCATGTGCGCTCGGCCCGCAACAACTGTTATCAGTGCCGGATCGATAGAGCTTAATTCACCAGCCTTTCCTTCAGCACTTTTCCCCGCAAGCGAAGGTTATCCAGAGAGCAACAACTTGTTCTCTGGATTGGTGCCTAAAGGTCAGCTCAAGCCACCGGTATCCTTGTTCCCGTCACGATCGAGATCTTCGGCCATTTGCAGCAGAAGCTTGACGAAATCACCGGCTTTCCTTTCGTCCGTCGCCAGCTTGGCGGCGATGACTTCGCGCAGGTTGAGGAGCGCCGCGTCGACGCTGCGCGGCAGTTCCGGGCCGTGTTCGCGGCGCTGGTGATGTTCGTTGCGTTCCTGCCGCTGCTTGATGCGTTCGGCGAGCTCGGAAAGCCTGCCGAGAATGGTGGAGGCAAAGCTGCGGTTTTCTTCGAGATGGGCCCTGCCCTCTTCGGTGATGGCGTAACGCTTCTTGTTGCCATCGGCTTCAGAGACCACATAACCGGCCTCCTCGAGATAGGTCAGCGTCGGATAGATGACGCCTGGGCTTGGCGCGTAAAAGCCGTAGGTCATGTCCTCGATATGCTTGATGATCTCATAGCCATGGCGCGGTTCCTTTTCGATCAGCGCCAAGACCAGAAGGCGAAGATCGCCTTGCATCAGGAAGCGGCCGATACGACCGTCGCCTTCATCACCGAAGCCATGACCGCCGCCCGGGCCACCTCGCCCACCACGGCCGGGACCGCCAAAGCCGCGACCGAATGGGCCGCCGCGCACGGCAAAGATTTCCTCGAAGCCCTTGCGGCCTCCTCGGCCTCCGTGTTCGCCGCACCGATCGCGGCCATCAAACCTGTGTCCAAACATTTCCGTCTCCTTAGACTATCTTTCGATATATCTAAAGATAGTCAAACAAGTTAATAACGCAAGCTTTTCGATATATCTAAATAATATCGAATTGATTTTACGTACAAAAAACGCCGGGCGCTGCTGCACCCGGCGTTCAGACTGGCAGAATTGAGGCAGATCAGGCGACGTTCAGCAGGCTTTCAGGGGCGAAGGCTTCATAACCGAGTGCTTCGGCAACGGCCCTGTTGGTGACCCGCCCCTTGTGCACGTTTAAGCCGTTGCGCAGATGCCTGTCTTCGGCGATGGCGCGTAAGCCCCGATCGGCGAGAGCGAGGCCATGCTGAAGCGTGGCGTTGTTCAGTGCATGTGCGGACGTGATCGGTACCGCGCCCGGCATGTTGGCGACGCAATAATGCACGATGCCATCGACTTCATAGGTCGGGTCGGAATGGGTGGTGGCATGGGATGTCTCGAAGCAACCGCCCTGATCGATCGCAACGTCAACCATGACCGCGCCCTGCTTCATGCCGGACAGCATTTCGCGCGTGACAAGTTTCGGGGCTGCAGCGCCAGGGATGAGCACTGCACCGATGACAAGATCGGCCGAGAAGGTTTCTTCTTCGAGCGCATCGATGGTCGAATAACGGGTATGGACGCGGCCGGCGAAAATATCGTCGAGCTGGCGCAGGCGCGGCAGCGAGCGATCGAGAATGGTTACATCGGCTCCGAGGCCTGCCGCCATCCGGGCAGCATGAAGCCCGACGACGCCGCCTCCGATAACGGTGACCTTGGCAGGCGCAACGCCGGGCACGCCGCCGAGCAGGATACCACGACCGCCATTGGCTTTCTGGAGGGCCGTTGCACCGGCCTGAATTGCCAGCCGACCGGCGACTTCCGACATCGGCGCCAGAAGCGGAAGGCCGCCGCGCTCATCGGTGACCGTTTCATAAGCGACGCCGGTTACGCCGGAGGCGAGCAGGCCCTTGGTCTGTTCCGGATCGGGAGCAAGGTGAAGATAGGTGTAGAGGATCTGGCCCTCACGCAACTGTGCCCACTCTGCCGGCTGCGGCTCCTTGACCTTGACCACCATGTCGGATTTTTCGAAGACATCCTTGGCCGAAGCGACGATTTTTGCGCCAGCCGCCTGATAGGCGGCGTCATCCGCGCCAATACCGGCACCAGCCTTCGTTTCCACGATCACATCATGGCCATGCGCCACATATTCACGCACGGCACCGGGCGTGAGACCGACACGATATTCATGGTTCTTGATTTCCTTCGGGCACCCGACACGCATACAGCATTCCTCTCTTTTATATTGGCTATCGCCAGTTGATTTTTTGCCCGACGAGCACATCAGAAAAGCGACGGAATGTCCTTGCGAAGAGTGATTGCTGCAACCCTGATTTTCGGGGATTATTGCGCCAGATCGTCATTTTTCGGAAGAAACCGCAATGAGCAGCTTTGATGCCATCGATCGTGCGATCATGCGGACATTGCAGGATCACGGGCGAATATCCAACGCGGAACTGGCCGAGCGTGTCGGGCTTTCACCATCCGCCTGTTCGCGCCGCCTCGACATTCTGGAAAAAAACGGCACGATCAGCGGCTATCACGCACGCCTTTCCAATGCCGCGCTCGACTACAAGATGATGGTCATCGTCCACATCTCGCTCTCGGGCCAGTTCGCCAAAACGCTGACCGAATTCGAAGCCGCGGTGAAATTGTGCCCCAATGTGCTCGTCTGCTATCTGATGTCCGGGGAATATGACTACATCCTGCGCGTCGCGGCCAAGGATCTTGAAGACTACGAGCGTATTCATCGCGACTGGCTCTCGGCTCTACCGCATGTGGTGAAGATCAATTCAAGTTTCGCGCTCCGTGAAATCATCGATAGACCCAATGTCGGCCTATGATTATTTAGGGTTGCATAAATCCAAAATACACCCAATCTTGAGGCGCCATTCAAGGGAGGGGTAGATGAAGCGAAGTTCACTGGAATTAGGCGCGGGTATCGTCAGCATTATTTCCATATTGCTCGTCATCGGAGAGGTGATCGGGTATCAAAGCAGTGACAGTGCAAAGATCGCCACATATCTTGCCATGGCGATCATAGCGTTGCTTGCTCCAAAACTTGCGAGCATTAGTGTCGGCAAAGATGGTCTCGTAGCCTCCCTGGCCGAGAAAGTGGAAGAAAATGGCCAGCGTATCGAGCGGACGAAAAACGTTGCGATCGAGCTCGATGAACAGTTGAACCAGAAGATCTCGCAGATATTCGAGGAGCTTCGACAGCTACGGCAATTTTCCTCCAGTCTCGAAAGCGGCTTTGAGGCTCAGAGTATTTCCACCACCGACAAGCCCGAATTGCCGGCGATCACCGTCGCCAATGATCCGCAGAAACAGCGTTTCGGAGGTCAGGAAACCAATAAGGGGCTGCAGATTGCCGCCATAGTCGAGAAATCTGATGTCGGCGGCGATTGGCAGAAGGTCTCGATCACCGTTCGGGCGACAAAGGACACCATACTTACGGGAGTGGTCGATTTCTTCCTGCATGATAGTTTCCAGCCCAATCAATACCGCGTTCCGGTGACCAAGGGTGAAGTCAAGCTGGTCATCAGAGCCTGGGGAGCCTTCACCGTGGGGGCACTTGCAGGCGAAAAACGCATTCCTCTTGAACTTGATCTGGCAACCAGCCCCAATGTGGTTGCACCTATGAGCTGGAAATCCCGTTAAAGATGGGTCGCGGCGTCACGAAACCCCAATAAGGATGGCGCCGGCGGCAACCACGATGCATGCAAGGATGCGCCTCGGCGTCAGGCGCTCCCCCAGGAACTTCCATCCGATGAGAGCAGCGAACACCACGCTGGTCTCCCTGAGTGCCGATACCGGACCGGCCGGTGCCAATGAATAAGCAACCAGAACAGTGCCGTAAGAGAGAAGCGAGACCAGGCCGCCGCCGATCGCCTTGCGGGTTTCCGGTGAGCGGATATCGATATGCAGAGGCCCACGTATAGCCATGTAGGCCGCGGAAAGAAGAATGCCCGGAAGAATGAACACCCAGGCAATATAGGCTACTCGTTCTCCTGCCACCCGGATGCCGATGGCATCAAAGGTCGAATAACCCGCGATCGCCACGCCGGTCGCAAGTGCAAACAGCATGGACGTGCCGGATGCCCTCGCCTTGCCGAGCGCCAGCGTCATGATGCCGAGCACGATGCACAGAACGCCGAGCATGGCCAGGGGCTGCAGCACCTCGCCCATCAGGAAGAAACTGCCAACCGTGACCAGAAGCGGTGCACTTCCACGGATGATCGGATAAACCTGCCCGAGTTCACCATGCCTGTATGCGGCGACGAGCAGAAGGCCGTAGGCGACCTGAAACAGCGAAGATCCAATGATATAGGGCCATGCATCCGCGACCGGCACGGGAAAGATGAGCACAACCGGAATGGCGGCAACCGTGATGGCAAGGTTCATGACCGTCATCATCCAGAAGCGATCGGCCCCCGAACGCAGGAAAGCATTCCAGCTGGCATGAAGAACTGCCGCAAACAAAGCCAGAAGCACGACCGACGTGCTCATCCGGCATCCATTCCGGTCGTGGCAGTATGGCCAAAATATCGAGGCAAATGCAGATCCTCCACGGCGAGAGAATCAGCTTCTCTCCCTCCTCCATTCGCGCCAGACGCAAGCGGATGTAAAGCGGCGGTTACCCGATCTGTTACAATTTTATGACGCAAACTAAAGGCGTTTCAATTCATGCCAGATATAATCCGGATAAAAGGTCAGGAGGTATCAGGACATGGCAGTGAACAATCTCAACATGAAGGTGCGCTCTGATCCTCGGCGCAAGGCACGCATTCCCGGAACGCTGAAATATTACGGGCAATCGGTCAATGCTCGCGTCGTCGATATTTCGGCGACCGGTCTGGCGCTAGACCTCGGCGCACCACTCAATGCCTCCATCGGAAGCCCCGTCAGGATTGACAGTGAGGAGCTGGGTGTTCTGGAGGGTATGGTGAAGTGGAGCCATAATGGACGCCTCGGCATCCAGTTTCGCCCCAATACGAACGCAGCAGCACAGGTCGCAGCCTATTTCCGCTTCTTCCATCAGGACATCCAGCCCGTGCTGAAGCGGTAGGCCAGAGAAGGATTATTCCCCCTGTCATTTTGGTGATGCAGGCTCATGCGAATGCGCCTAGTGTTACGCCTTTCGATGACGAATAGGGAGATATCATGCCGTCCTCCACTTTATCCTTTCAGCTCTCGCGCCGTTCGGTTCTCGGTGGGATTGCCGCCTCTTCCGCACTGGTCGCGCTGCATCCTTTCGCCGCGCGAGCGCAGGCCAACCAGGCACATCTTCGGATCATGGAAACGACGGATATCCATGTCCACGTCTTCCCTTACGATTATTACGCCGACAAGCCGAACGACACGCTGGGTCTCGCCCGCACCGCCTCGATCGTCGACGCGATCCGCGCCGAGGCCGGCAATTCGATGCTGATCGACAATGGCGACTTCCTGCAGGGCAATCCGCTTGGCGATTACATTGCTTATGAGCGTGGCATGAAGGAGGTTGACAAGCATCCCGTAATCAGCGCGATGAACGTGCTTGGTTATGACGTCGGGACACTTGGAAACCACGAGTTTAATTATGGCCTAGACTTCCTCAACAAGGTGCTCGCCGGATCGGGCTTTCCATACGTTTGTGCGAATCTAACCAAAGGCATGTTGGCATCCGATGCCAAGAAGGATGAACTTTTCTTCAAGCCCTATGTGATCCTCGAAAAGCAGATCCGTGACGGGTCAGGAGCCACCTCGCCGATCAAGGTCGGGTTCATCGGTTTCGTGCCGCCACAGATCATGGTCTGGGATGCCAAGAACCTCGAAGGCAAGGCGCAGACGCGCGACATCGTCGATGCAGCCAAGGCCTGGGTGCCGCAGATGAAGGAGGAAGGTGCTGATATCGTGATCGCGCTTTCACATTCCGGCATCGACGGTTCCGGCCAGAGCGAGCGGATGGAAAATGCCTCACTCTATCTCGCCGGCATCGAAGGGATCGATGCGATCTTCACCGGGCACCAGCACCTGGTTTTCCCCGGGCCGAAGGATTTTGACGGGATTGCCGGCGCGGATGCCAAGAAGGGCACGTTGATGGGCAAGCCCGCAGTGATGGCCGGCTTCTGGGGCTCGCATATGGGCCTGATCGACCTGCTGCTGGAAAAGGATGGCAACAGCTGGAAGATAATCTCGTCCACGTCGGAAGCACGGCCGATCTACCATCGCGACGAGAACCGCAAGGTGGTCGCCGATGTCAAAGACAAGCCGGAGGTTCTGGCCGCGGCCAAGGCCGAACATGAGGCGACGCTCGCCTATGTGCGCAGACCTGTCGGCAAGACCTCGGCACCGCTCTATTCCTATTTCGCGCTGGTGGCCGACGATCCTTCGGTGCAGATCGTCTCGAATGCGCAGAGCTGGTATATCAAGCAGATGCTGAAGGATGGCCAGTACAAGGACTATCCGGTGCTTTCGGCTGCGGCACCATTCAAGGCCGGCGGACGTGGCGGTGCCGAATATTATACCGACGTGCCGACCGGTGATATCGCGATCAAGAACGTCGCCGACCTCTATCTCTATCCGAACACGGTTCAGGCGGTGCTGATTACCGGCGCGCAGGTGAAAAACTGGCTGGAAATGTCGGCGGGCATGTTCAATCAGGTCAAGGCGGGAGCCAAGGATGCGGCGCTGCTGAACGACGGTTTCCCTTCCTACAATTACGATGTCATCGATGGCGTGACCTACCAGATCGACCTGTCGCAGCAGGTGCGCTTTGACAAGGACGGCAAGCTGATCAATGAAGATGCGCATCGCATAACTGACTTGAAGTTTGAAGGAAAACCGATTGATCCAGCTCAGAAATTCGTCGTCGTGACGAATAATTATCGTGCTGGTGGTGGCGGCAAGTTCCCGGAAATTGCCGGTGACAAGGTGATCTTCGTTGCGCCCGATACCAACCGTGACGTGATCGTGCGCTATATCGTCGAACAGGGGACGATCAACCCGTCGGCCGATGGCAACTGGTCGTTCAAGCCGTTGCCGGGTACTACGGCACTCTTCGAGAGCGGGCCGAAGGGGCGCCATTTCGCCGGCGAGATCAAGGGCGCAAAAATCGAGGATGCCGGCGACGGCGAAAACGGCTTTGCAAAATTCCGGCTGGTGCTGTGAGCCGATCGGCCACTCGCCAAATCATTTGCGGAATCAAACGGCAGCTGAAAGGCTGCCGTTTTCGTTTCAACCGGATGCAGTGATCCCTATGCCAAGCTTTTCCTTCCAGCAGGTCGATGTCTTTTCCAGCCAGCCGATGCGCGGCAATCCGCTTGCGGTCGTGATCGGCGCGGATGCGCTGGATGACGCGCAGATGCAGGCCTTCGCCAACTGGACCAATCTGAGCGAAACGACCTTTCTCTTGAAGCCGGTAGCCGCGCAGGCGCATTACCGGGTGCGGATCTTTACGCCGACACAGGAGCTGCCGTTTGCAGGGCATCCGACGCTGGGCAGCGCGCATGTGTGGCTGAGCCAGACGGCGAATGCGCCTCAGGGCGAGATCGTGCAGGAATGCGGCGCCGGACTGGTGCGGATCCGCCGCTATGGCCAGAGGCTTGCCTTTGCCGCACCACCGCTCGTGCGAAGCGGCCCGGTGGAGCCGGCGTTGATCGAGAGGATAGCCAAGGGGCTCGGCATCCCGGTCTCGATGATCGAGGACGCCAACTGGGTCGAGAACGGCCCGGACTGGATCGGCGTGCGCCTGCCCTCACGCGCGGATGTGCTGGCGGTCAGGCCGGACTACTCTATTCTTGCAGGTGCGCGGGTCGGGCTGGTCGGGCGCTTCGATCCGCAATCGGACGGTGAAGAGGCGCAGTTCGAAGTGCGCGCCTTTACCCGCAACGGCTACGAGGACCCGGTGACGGGAAGCCTCAATGCCGGGCTTGCACAATGGCTGATCGGCTCCGGGATTGCGCCGGAAAGCTATATCGCCGCACAGGGCACCGTGCTTGGCCGCGCCGGCCGGGTGCATGTCGACAAGCTCAGTGACGACATCTGGGTCGGTGGCGAGGTGGCGACATGCATTTCCGGCACGCTGACGCTGTGACGGTCAGGCCGGGCTTGCGGTTTGCGGCAAGCCGGCCGCACCTCTCTGCCGGGTCGGGGTCTTTACCGGCAAGGCTGCGACCTTGCGCAGCAGAAGTCCCAGTTCCGGCGGCGGCTTTTTCTCGATGCGGCGATAGTCGCTGCCGTCACGATTGCGGGTGACGAGGCCGAGATCGAAGAGATCTCTTCTCAGCAATGCGGCATCCTCGAAAAGGTGCAATCCGTTCAGGAATGCGCTGATCTCGCGTTCGGAAAACACTTTTCCGCGCGGGATCTTCGACCAGAGGAACCAGAGGCAAAGCTCCTGCTGCGAGCGTTTTCCCGGCCAGCGGATGATACGCCCGTCACGGTCGAAGACGCGAAGCGTGTGCATCACACGACGTTCGTTTGCCTGCAGTTCCGGCTCGGCCGTGGTATGGCTCATCTCGACGGGATCGGTGCTATCGGCCGTCGCGCGAAAATGCTGGTAGTTGCGGAAACCGGCGGCGCGGCTGAGGAGATTGAGCATCTCCACATGGCTTGGTTTGTGATCGAGCCTGTCGATCAGGTCCCGCAGGGATTTGGCGAAGGCCGACATATCTGAAACGGCCATCGGAAAGATGGTTCTGGGCATGGCTTATCCTTCAAAGCGTGCCGGTCCGTCTGGTATGTCGCTGGTCACCGTCTTGTCGACTTCGGCACAGGATAAGTGCTGATATCTGAATGTGCAGGTTTAGCTTCCCATAAGGGACGGCGACGCCTCGGTGAACTGCTGACCGTGATGCGATCTATATCAAGATCAGCCCGACGCGGTCAATCGTCCGGATTGCGCCGGCCTACTCCGCCGCCTCGGGATAGGCAGGCACATCGATGGGCTTGTCGATATCGGCGCGGAGCATGGTGGTGAAATGCTCCTTGTTCGGGCAGGTCGAGAGCCGGCGTGCGAAGCTCTCGATCAGCCATTGGCCGGCAGGCCCGGGCGGGCTTGCCGTCCTGCGCAGCGCATAAAGCGGGTATTCGCCCTGCTCGTAGGCTTCGATATCGAGGACGACGAGATTGCCGTCGCGTACATCATCGCGCACCAGCGATGCCGGCAGGCCACCCCAGCCGAGCCCGCCCTTGACGAGATGGTGCTTGGTGGCGATGTCGCTGACCCGCCAGATCTTGTAGGAGAGAACATTGAAATCGCGGCCGGCGGTCATGCCCGAAGCGTCGGTGACGACAAGCTGTGTCTCTTCGCGGACATCGGCAAGTGTAAGCGGCCGTCCGAGTTTTGCCAGCGGATGGTCGGCAGCTGCGACCGGCAGCAGGAAGGCGTGCCCGATCCTTTCGGCAATCAGGGAATCGTCCTGTTTCAGCAATGCGCCGCCGATGCCGATATCCGCCTTACCGTTCATGACGAGGTTCATCACCATGCCGAGTTCACCGACATTGAGGTTGAGCGCGACAGTCGGAAATTCGGTCCTGAATTCCTTCAGTTCGGCAACAAGCGCATCGGCCGGAACCATGACGCTGATCGCCAGCGTGATTTCCGCCTCAAGCCCCTGCCGGATACCCTTGGCGCGCGAGCGCATGACCTGCAGGTCGGCAACAATCCGGCGAGCATCGGCCAGCATCGCCCTACCAGCTTCGGTGAGTTTTGGCTGGCGTGCACCGCTGCGCTCGAAAAGCGTGACTTCAAGCTGGGCTTCCAGATTGCCGATCGTGTAGCTGACCACGGATTGCGCCCGGTTGAGCGAACGGGCCGCGGCCGAAAAGCTTCCCGTTTCCGCAACGGCGATGAAGACCTGCAACTGGTCGAGGGTCGGATTTGCATCCATAAGAGCTATCCAGATATTCGATAGGAACCTTCGATATTATCCCCGTTTTATCGATGGCGGTCTAGACCTATTTGTCAGCTACACGAGCCTCCAGTCTCGCCCCACATATCGAGGTCGCAAGAAGACCTCCAAGACAAATCAAGGAATTGGCACCATGTCTTCCATTCTTCTCGTCACCTCCAGCCCGCGCGGCGACGAATCTCTTTCGACCAAGATCGCTAACGAATTCGTCGATAAGCTGAAGGCAAACAATGCCGGTTCAACCGTTGTCAGCCACGACCTCGGCCAGAACCCGATCGCCCATCTGGACACCGTCACCACCTCGGCCATCCGCAAGCCGGCTGATCAGCGCAATGCCGAAGAAGCCGCGGCTGCCGAACTGTCGGACAAGCTTGTTGCAGAACTGCTCGCCGCCGACACCGTCGTGCTGGCAACCGGCCTCATCAACTTCAACATCTATTCGCAGCTGAAGAGCTGGATCGACAACGTTGCCCGCGCCGGCCTGACCTTCCGCTATACCGCAGAAGGCCCGGAAGGCCTTGCCACCGGCAAGAAGGTTTATGTCGTTCTTTCGGCCGCCGGCATCTATTCCGAAGGCCCGGCCATGGCGATGAACCATGCCGTTCCCTACCTGAAGACCGTTCTCGGCTTCATGGGCATGACCGACATCGAAGTGATCTATGTCGAAGGCACGGCTTTCGGTCCGGAAGCCTTCGAAAAGGCAATCGCTTCTGCCCAGGAACGTACGCAGCAGCTGGCGCTCGCCGCCTGATTTAAACGGCGAACTTCAGAACCTTCCATGACGGCCGTGAACCCTATCGCGGCCGTCATTTTTTGCCTGGTAAAGTCGTTCATCCGCCCGGCTCAAGATGAGGTCGAGCGTACGGCCATCCTCCGGCGCGGTCGCGACGCCGACAGAGACCGTCAATGGCACCCCGTCGGGACGTGCTATACGGGCGGCAATATCCTGCCGAAGGCGCTCTGCCACTTCCAGAGCCTTGTCATGATCTGTGTCGGACAACAGGAGCACAAACTCCTCGCCGCCAAAACGAGACAGGTGATCGCTTGCGCGAGCGCTCCTGCTCAGACAAGCAGCCAACTCTCTCAGCACCGCGTCACCGTGCTGATGGCCGAAGCGGTCATTGACGTCCTTGAAGTGATCGGCATCGACGATGACCATGCTGATCGACTGGCGTATTGCGAGGCTCTTTCGCACCAGTTCAGGTCCGTCCATCTCATAACGGCCGCGATCGAACAGCCCGGTCAGTCCGTCCACCCCAGCCTTTGCCAACAGCGCCTGATAACGCTCGCGGAACGTCAGATCATGGAAAATATCCTTGATCTGACGCGATGAAGCGGACCAGCGGTCATTCTGATCAATCCGTAGGTAGACGGCAAAAAGGCTTGAATAGATGACCACAGCAAACAGCTTTGCATACCAGCCGCCGAAGAAGACCGGCAGCGGCACACCAAGCAGGATGTGGAGTACGGAGAAGAAAGCGACCTGATCAAAGGTCAGCATGATAGCGCCGCTAATTGCGAAGCGCACGACCACATTGTCGACGAAACGCCCCAACCGCTCGTAAAGCAGGATGATGGCAATCGCATCGACATAGAGGATCGTCGTGCCCCAGACCATGAGCCAACCCATCTCATCGAGAAAAGCCATATCAGCAGCGCGTCCGCCCGGCAGCGTTACAGCCGCGTGCAGCTGCAATATCTGGGCGATGCCGACCGTCAGAAGATTACCGAGAAACAGTCCGTAGATGGGCTGCCGCACCGTTGCTGCGTCTTCCTTGATATAAAGCATCAGGATCATCATCAGCTTGCCGGCAAAAAAGATGGAGGAACCTGGCGATACCGTTCCGAATGGAAGCTCGACGTAAAAGACCGCCGCCAAGGTAGGTCTCCATGAAGTGCATCACACCGAGCGCGGCCAAAAACACACCTAGGCCAAGCGAACGCCGAAAATGCAGGAACGCCGTCATGACGGAGAAATAGACGACCGCTTCAATCAGAAACAGGCCGAGATTAAGCCATTGCATGGGCGCTCCTTGCGCCATTGAGAACAAGCTCTTTTAGGATCGTCTCAGTTAAGTTTTCCTCAAATCCCGGCGGGTCCAGCGCAAGTTATCTGATAAGACGGACAATCGCGCCCTCATTGAAGTCGAGACCTGCAACTTCCGGCAATCGTCTTGGCATGTGTTTCAATGGACCAGCAATCAGGGATCATCTCAATAGAGCGCGATATCGGCACAACCGACTGACGTATCATTGTCAGCCGTATGCTCCGGGCAGAGCGCTGAACGTTTCCAGATCCTGTGCCGTCGACACGCTTGCCAGAATTGCTGCGAAGTCTTCTCAAGGCGAGCGATCATATCCTGCGGCCCGGTCTTAGCCTTCAGCCTAACAGAGACCTCGCGGATGACCGCATCGCCAGCCTGATGGCCATGAATTGAAACGATCGAGATCTATCATGGCGATACTGAAAGCGTGGCCGTTGCCGGCATGCACCATGATTTCGTTGAGGCTTTCAGTGAACAGGACTCGACTGGGCAAGCCGGTCGGCCGATTGTGCAGCGCCAGATGGCGGCATCGTCTTTGAGCCGGATGATCTCAGAAACACGGATAACCTCCCCGTGTCTAAGGAAACTGAAGATGAACGTCCGATCAGTGGCGGATCAGGCGGAACGGGAGCTTTGACCGTCCGAAAACAGCGACGGGCCGTTCTGGTCGATGATCTGTTCAGCCTTGCGAACCGTGAAAGTCACAGCGTCGTCCATCGATGAGAACATGTCGGCCCGAATGACATGGCGAACCAGCGTTTCGCCATTTACGTCCTTCTCGATCCGGCCAGCGAGGCGATATTGTCCGCCTTCGGCGATCGGTGCCGGATAGATCAGGCAATCCTTGTAAGCAACAGGTTCCACGCCTTTGGCAGCCTGAGCCGGCTTATCCTTGCCTGAAAAGGCGGAGAGGAGAGAAGAGAAAAAAGATGCCATGATTTTGCCTACCACATTGCTCCCGGCGCCGAAACGCACCCAACCGCCTGTAACTGTTTCAGGCCGGAAGCGCCAGCCCATCAGATGATCAGGTTGGCGAGGATTTCGTTTTCGGTGATGTCCTCGTACCCGAGCCCTGCCCCTTCAAAACGTTCATAAAGGCCGGCGAAGTTTTCCGACGCCGTCGTTTCGATACCGATAAGGATCGAGCCGAAATTGCGGGCCGATTTCTTCAGATATTCGAAACGGGCGATGTCATCATCCGGGCCCAGAAGGTTGAGGAAATCGCGCAAAGCCCCGGGACGCTGGGGCAAACGCAGGATGAAATATTTCTTCAGGCCCGCATAACGCATGGCCCGCTCCTTCACATCGGGTAACCGCTCGAAATCGAAATTGCCGCCCGAGACGATGCAGACGATGGTCTTTCCGGCGATCTTTTCACGCGGAAGAAGCGACAGGGCGGTGATCGAAAGACCACCTGCCGGTTCCAGCACGACACCTTCGACATTCAGCATGTCGGTCATCGTGACGCAGATCGCATTTTCGGGAACCAGCATCACCTGCGACGACGAAAAACCTTTCAACGCTTCAAAATTGAGATCACCGATGCGCGCGACCGCGGCACCATCGACGAAGTTGTCGACCTTCGGAAGCGTTATGGGCGATCCGGCCTCGAGGCTTTTCTTCAGGCTCGGCGCGCCTGTCGGCTCGGTGAAGAGAAAACCTTCAGCGGCGACCGCATCCTTGAGGTAGCCAGTGACGCCGGAAGCAAGACCGCCGCCGCCAACCGGAAGAATGACCAAGTCCGGCAACACGCCATCGGGTAGCTGGGTCGAAATTTCCGCAGCAACGGTCGCCTGCCCCTCGATTATGTCTAGATCGTCGAAGGGTGGCACCATCATGCCGCCGATTTCCTCCACATGGGCACGGGCGGCAGCGTAGCATTGGTCGAAGATGTCGCCGACAAGCTTGATGGTGATGAATTCGCCGCCGAAGATGCGGGTCTTGTCTATCTTCTGCTGCGGCGTCGTGACCGGCATGAAAACAATGCCCGGCACTTCAAAATGGCGGCAGACGAAGGCAAACCCCTGCGCATGGTTGCCGGCCGAAGCGCAGACGAACGTCTTGCCGCTCGCGCCAGCAGTGATCGCCTTGCGCAGAAAATTGAAGGCACCGCGGATTTTGTAGGAACGGACCGGCGACAGGTCCTCACGCTTCAACCAGATATCTGCGCCGTAACGGCGGCTCAGATGCTCGTTCAACTGGAGCGGGGTCTCCGGAAAGATCGTCCGCATCGCCGCCTTGGCATCATCCACACCTGTCTTCATCACATAAACCATCCACGGCTCGTCAAGATTTTCATCGCTATGCCATAGCTTGTGGATGAAGACCAAGCCCGTTTAATCAGCTTTCAGTTCTCCGCCGACTTCAGCATTCCGGCGGAGACGAACAAATAATGTCTAGCGGCCTGTTATTGACGAAAAACCTTACCCATAAAAACGGTCGCCTGCGGCAGCCCGGTGCGCCAATAGGTCCAGTCATGACCACCCTCGCGGGCCATGAAATGATGCGGCACTTTCAGCTTCCGGAGTTTCATTGTCAGCTCGGCATTGCCGACGAAAAAATCGTCATAGGAACCGCAGTCTATATAGAGCTCGGTCTTCTTTAGATCGTCAGCCGGGACCTTGTCGACCAGATCGAGAACGCTGTTGGCGTAATAAGGTTGATTGAGGCGATCGCGTCCGGCCAATCCGACACCCCAGGCTTTGCCATAGCGCCGATCGTATCCTGCCTGATCCATTTCGACGATCTGCTGGTCGGTGCGGAAGGCCGCACTCAATGCAGCGGCACCGGCGAAAAGATCCGGATATTTCATGGAAAAAGCAATTGCTGCATATCCGCCCATCGACAGGCCGAGAATGCCGCGGGACTTTTTACCTGGAATGACGGGAAAGGTCTTTTCGATGTGCGGAACGAACTCTTTCACGAACATGTCCTGCCACAAATACTGGCCGTCGGCATCGTTCATGTAATAAGTGTTGAATTTGTTGTCGTCATCCCGGCGGCCTTCCGGCGTGACGGCGATGAAGGGCGGCACTTCACCTGATTCGATCAGCCTGTCAAAAACAAGATTGGCGTTGCCGAAACGATACCAATCCTGATTTTGGCCGTCGCCGCCACCATGCATAAGGTAGATGACCGGATAACGCCTCTCGTCACGACCGTAACCCGGTGGCAGATACAGCGAGTACTCGACGTTCTTTCCGAGAATGCGGCTGGCCATGACCTGGCCTTCCTTTACCGTACCTTCCGCATGCGCCACCGAGCCGGCGAAGATTATCATCAAAAAGAACAATACTTTCCCGACCATATTTTCCTCCTCGTTATGGAGGAGGACATAGCCCCGGACATTAAAGCGTCAACCTGAAGCGATCCTGCACCTCCCCGACAATATTGCTCACCACCACAATTCGCTTCGTTTAGACATCGGCCCCATTTCCTCCAGCACTGGACGCCCTAGTTCCTTACCATATAACCTCGAGGAGAAGACCCATGAGCATCTTCAGCAAGATTAAGAATGCGATCTTCGGCTCCCCGGCAGCGGCAGCTGAAAATCCAGCTGCGGCTCCCGCCGCAACGGGCTCCGCGCCGACTGCAGCCACTTCGTCCCCTGCCCCCGCAGCGGCGTCCGCCGCTCCGGCAGCAAGTCCATCAACGTCTGCGCCCGTCGACGTCGCGCCCATCCTTGACGCTGCGGTCAAGAAGAGCGGCCAAAAGCTCGACTGGCGCCACTCGATCGTCGACCTTATGAAGGCTCTTGGCATGGATGCGAGTCTCAGCGAGCGCAAAGAACTTGCAGCCGAACTGGGCTACACCGGCGACACAGGGGATTCGGCCAAGATGAACATGTGGCTTCACAAGGCATTGATGAAAAAGCTGTCGGAAAACGGCGGCAATGTGCCTGCGGATCTTCTCGACTGACAAAGGCTGCGGAGATGTAATTGTGATGAGGCTGGCACCCCGCGGTGCCGGCCTTTTTCTTCACCTATGACTAGGCCTGGGCTGTGGACGACCGCAACGATCCGGGACGAAAGCTCAGCTTTGCAGAACTCCGGAACTTGTTTTGCAAAGCTGAGCTTGACGGAATCGTCTATCTACCTGAAAAGCAAGACCCAAGCGGACGTGGCGAAACTGGTAGACGCAAGAGACTTAAAATCTCTCGGCCTCGGTCATGCGGGTTCGATCCCCGCCGTCCGCACCAACAACCTAAGTCATTGATATAAATAGAATAAAGAAGATACACGAAGTTCACACCGAAGACGGCGCGCCTTCAATCATGGGCACAAATTCGTCATCTGTGCCCAAAACTGTGCCCAGAATGCAAAAAGAGAGCGGCCAAGGCCACTCCCTTTCAGGTAAATTCCGACGGCTAATCGAGATCAGGCCGAAAGCTTGGCTGCGATCTTTGCAACATGGGCACCCTGGAACTTTGCGGCTTCCAGTTCGACATCCGAAGGCTGGCGAGACCCGTCGCCGTCGGTGATGGTGGAGGCACCGTAGGGCGAGCCGCCCTTGACTGCTTCAACACCCATCTGGCCCTGGAAGGCATAGGGAAGGCCGACAACGGCCATGCCGTGGTGAAGCAGGGTCGGAATGAAGCCGAGGATGGTGGATTCCTGACCGCCGTGCTGGGTGGCGGACGACGTGAAGACAGATCCAACCTTGCCGACCAGCTTGCCGGTAAACCACAGGCCACCCGTCTGGTCCCAGAAATTGCGCATCTGCGAGGCGACAGTGCCGAAGCGTGTGCCGGCGCCAACGATGATGGCATCATATTCTTCAAGTTCAGCAACGGTGGCGATCGGTGCAGGCTGGTCGAGCTTGAAATGCGAGGACTTTGCGACTTCTTCCGGGACCAGTTCCGGAACGCGCTTTACGGTGACTTCGGCACCGGCCGACTTCGCGCCTTCGGCGACAGCGTAGGCCATCGTTTCGATGTGACCATAGGAAGAATAGTAAAGAACCAGAACCTTCGTCATTTTCTTCGTTTCCTCTGCGGGAGTGGACGCTGTTGCTGAGCTTACAGTAGGTGCTCCGCCCAACAGCTTTTTCAAGAACTCGATGATCATTGATCTGCCTTGTTACAAGCGTGTGGCCGGAAGCTACCCGAGCCGGGTGTGGGCCGCCAGACGGCGATACCACAACGCACTGTCCACTATTTTCGAACGACGACGGCATATCTTGTTCAATTTGCGTATTATCAGGTAAGCGTCGGCGGGATTGCATTCCCCGGCAGGCGGATTAACGTCCAGCCATCACAAAAAGCGAGCCTCGTCATGTCCGATCACTCCACCTCCTCCACCATCGTAACCGCTGCCATGCTCGCTATTGGTGACGAGCTGCTTTCGGGGCGAACCAAGGACAAGAATATCGGACATCTGGCCGATATGCTCACACTGTCCGCCATCGACCTCAAGGAGGTTCGGATTGTTGCGGACGAAGAAGAAGCGATCGTCGAGGCGCTCAATGCGCTCAGGGCACGCTATGACTACGTCTTCACATCCGGCGGCATCGGCCCCACCCATGACGACATTACCGCAGATTCGGTTTCCAAGGCATTTGGCGTCGAGTGCATCTATGACTTAGAGGCGATGACCCTACTTGGTGAGATGTACAAGCGGCGCGAGATGGAATTCACCCCTGCCCGCCAGCGCATGGCGCGGATGCCGGAAGGTGCGAAACATATCGCCAACCCCGTTTCCACGGCCCCCGGCTTCATCATCGACAATGTCTATGTGATGGCAGGTGTGCCACAGGTTTTCCAGGCGATGGTCGACAACGTTCTGCCGACCTTGCGCAGCGGCGCAAAAATGCTGTCGCGTGCCGTCTCCTGCCCCTATGGCGAAGGTGATATCGGCACGTTGCTTGCCGATATCCAGAAGGCGCATCCGGAAACCAGCATCGGCTCCTACCCGCGCTTCGACGGAAAGAAATTCTCGACCGAGATCGTCGTGCGCGGCCGTGATGCCGAGGCTATGGATGCCGCTGCAGAAGCAGTCTCGGAGATGATTGCCGGCCTCGATCGAAAAGGGATTTCGGCCAATCCGACTGCGGACGCATAACCAAAGGGCGGCGCCCGTTGACCCGCGCCTCGGCAGCACCACCTTATCGGAACAGGGCTCGAAACGAAGCCTGTAGTGAGGAGATGTCCATGTCCTACAAGACTGTTCTTGCGGTTCTCGACACGCAGCGAAACGCGCCACAGATCACCGATTTTGCGGTTGCGATCGCCGAGCAGTTTTCCGCGCATCTGGTGGGGGTTCATGCCGAGACGCTAACCGCCGTTCCGCTGATCGCGCCGATGGAAATCCCCGACCCGACCGCAATCGAGATCCTGCAGGAAAGCGCCCAGAAGGAAACTCAGGCAATTGAGCAGATTTTCCGCCAGAAGACCACGCGCGAGGGACTTTCGGCAGAATGGCGCAGCTACATGCTGGCGGCTGGTTATGCATCAAGCTCCGTACAGGAGGTCGCACGGACTGCGGACCTGATCGTTGCCAACCAGAGCAGCCCGTCCCAGGCCGATCATCGCGCCGACCTGGAGACATTCCTGTTCGAAAGCGGCCGGCCGATGTTGCTCGTGCCCTATACGCTGAAGCAACCAAAACCGATCGAACGTGTGCTGATCGCCTGGAACGGTTCACGGGAGGCTGCCCGTGCCACCTTCGATTCGCTCCCGATCCTCAAGCAGGCCTCTTCGGTAGAGGTTCTGGTGATCGATCCTCCTGAGCGCGGCGATAGGGAAAAAGAATTTGCAGGTTCCGAGCTTGCCGCAACACTTGCCCGCCACGGCATAAACGTAACATTGACGACGCAGGACAGCGGCGGCAATTCGCCGGCTTCAGCGATCGAAAACCGCCTTGCAGACAAGAGCATCGATCTGCTTGTCATGGGCGGATACGGGCATTCGCGCTGGTGGGAAATGTTCTTCGGCGGGGTAACGCGCAGCCTACTCGATTCGATGACGGCGCTGACATTGCTTTCACGATAAAGGTCGAGCGGCAGCAGCCAGAAGGTGCTGCCGCTTGCCCAATACGCGGAACGGCTACTTGCGGCCGAAACTCTCGCGCTTTGCGTCTTCGGTCGTGATCTCCCGGATAACGCGTGCCGGGTTTCCTGCGGCAACGACATTCGCCGGAATATCGCGCGTGACGACCGCGCCGCCGCCGATCACCGCACCATCGCCGATGGTCACGCCCGGCATAATCGAAACTCCCCCGCCGATCCAGACGTTGTTCCCGATCGTGACCGGAAGAGCATATTCGAGGCCGGCGTTGCGGCGCTCTGGGTCTAGCGGATGACCCGCGGTGTAGATGCCGACATTGGGAGCAATGAAGACGTTATCACCGATAGTGACCTTCGCGCCGTCCAGAATGACAAGGTTGACGTTGGCATAGAAATCGTCGCCTATTTCGATATTAAAGCCGTAATCGCAGTGAAACGAACCGTCGAAGACGAAATTCCTGCCGATGCGTCCCAATAACCCGCGGATCAGCTCGGCATGTTCTTGCCTCTCATCCGGCGAGAGTGCATTCAGCCGATGCAGGATACGCTTGGCCGCCTTGCGCTTTTCCAGAACGGCAGAATCGTAATTTGCATCATAAAGCAATCCGCGAGCCGCTTTTTCCAGTTCGTCCATGTTTTCCTCATTCATATCTGCCCGGTCGGCATTGCAACCAAATGCGGCGACAGGGTGTTTGCGGGATGAAAGTCAGATGAAGAAAACAGATGCGAGGACCTCATTCTTTTTGCGCCTGCAGTTCAAAGCGCCTATCCGTGCGCGCCTTTCGTGCGACGGAGCAGAAGTTTCTAACAACAGGCGATGTCGTTGCCCTGCGATAGGCGAGTGAGATCGCAACACGTTCGGCAGTGTCACCCAGATGCCGAAATACCGTGCCGTGCAAATCTACGCGAGCAATGGATGCCGGAACAAGCGACACGCCGAGGCCTGCCGCGACCAGTGAGAGAATCGAAGCAATATGGGGTGCTGCCGGCCCCGACTTGGGCGTGAAGCCGGATTTCGCACAGGCCCGCAGGATCGCATCATGAAGACTGACGCCAACGCTGCGGGGCGTCAGGATGAACGGATCGTCGCACAATTTGGCAAGATCGATAATCTCTCCAGAGACCGCCAGGGGATGGGTGGCAGGCAGCGCAGCGAGAAGCGGCTCGTCGGTCAGAACCTCCTCGGTCAGAAGATTGGGATAGGAGTTCGAGGGACGCAGAATGGCGACATCCAGCCGGTCTTCGATCAGTGCCGCGGCAAGCGCCATGGAATTGGCCTCCGTGACATTGATCTCGACATCCGGATAGGTATTTCGAAACTGCGCGATACAGACAGGCACGGCTGGGCTCAAGGCTGCGGTCCCGGTAAAGCCGATGCGAATCTCGCCGCTTTCACCCGCAGCAGCCTTGCGCGCAAGCCTTACGCCTTCGGCGATCTCATGCGGAACGTTGCCGACCGCAGCCCGAAAGGCGTGACCAGCGGGCGTGAGCTCGACCCCATGTGAAAGGCGGCGGAAGAGCCGGACGCCAGCCTCTTGCTCCAGCACCTTGATCTGCTGGCTGAGCGGCGGCTGTGCGATACCCAGGCGCTCTGCCGCGCGGGTGAAACTCCCCTCCTCGGCAATTGCCAGGAAATAACGGACGTGTCTGAGCTCCATGATATTAATTCCAGATATGGAGAATGCCTTGTCCATATATTAGCGGCAATGTCGGCATGGCGCTATATGCGTCTGCAAAGGATACCCCATGCCCCAGCCCGCCACACTTGAAGCTGCAATTCAGGCGATACCGACGGAATTCGAAACAACCTGGATAAAAGGCGACAGCGCTGCCTTTCGTCGCGCCAGCTGGGCGCTTTTCCTTGCCGGTTTTGCCAGTTTCTCACTGATCTATTGTGTCCAGCCGCTTCTGCCAGAATTTCCCGAAGATTTTGGTATCAACGCTGCAACGGCCTCGCTGGCGCTATCACTGACGACCGGTGCGCTTGCCTTTGCGATCCTTCTGTCTGGTGCATTCGCCCGGGTCGTCAGCCGCAAGACGCTGATGTTCACCTCGATGATGCTGGCTGCCGTATGCAATCTTGTCGTTGCAAGCGCCGGCGGCTGGGGCTGGCTTCTTGCAGCCCGGGCAGTCGAAGGTTTCGTGCTTGGCGGCGTACCCGCGGTGGCGATGGCTTATCTCGCAGAAGAGATCGAACCTGCGAGCCTCGGCCGGGCGATGGGACTTTATATCGGCGGCACCGCTTTCGGGGCGATGGTCGGGCGGGTGGGCATGGGCCTGATGTCGGCCTTCACCTCCTGGCAGATCGCCATGTATGCGCTGGGAGTAGCCTGTGTCGCCGCGGCAATCGGTTTCTTTCTGCTTCTGCCGCCGTCACGAAATTTCCGGCCGCAATCCATGCCCCTAGGGCGGCATCTTCATCTGTGGCGGCAGCATCTTTCCAACCCTGCGCTTTTACGGCTCTATCTGATCGGCACGATGCTGACGAGCGTGTTCACCACCGTGTTCAATTACTCCACCTTCCGGCTGGCCGGTGCGCCCTATCATCTCGGGCCGACGGCGATCAGCATGATCTTTCTCACCTATGCGCTGGGGATCGTTTCTTCATCGTCCGGCGGGCGGATGGTGGACCGGTTCGGTCGAAGGACAACACTGATCGTCACGTTCGCCACCATTCTTGCCGGCGTGGTGGTAACGCTGACCTCCAGCCTTACCCTCACCATCCTCGGCATCTCGCTGATCACCATCGGCTTTTTCATCGGCCATTCGGCAGCGAGCAGCGGTGTCGGCGCAAGTTCCGGCTCCGCCAAGAGCCATGCCTCGGCGCTCTACCTGCTGTTCTATTATATCGGTGCTAGCTTTACCGGCTGGGCCGGCGGATGGTTCTGGATACATGGCGGATGGGGAGCAGTTGCCGGGCTGACCTCGGCCTGCGCCATCATCGGCCTTATCGTCGCCCTCACCTTCACTCCGCACCAAGAAGCTTGAAACTCGTAAGGGGAAGAGGAGCGCAACCGACATAAAGTCCGACCGCTTGCCTTTTCCCCTCGCTTGCCGCTATTAGCGAGAGCCAAAGAAACTCTCGTTCTGGCGGCAAATTCATGTCTCTTCCTGAAAAAGCATTTCCCGTTTCCTGGGACCAATTCCACCGCGATACCCGTGCGCTTTCCTGGCGTCTCTCCGGCCTTGGCCAGGAGTTCAAGGCAATAGTCTGCATCACCCGCGGCGGCCTGGTGCCGGCGGCGATCATCTCGCGCGAACTCAATATTCGTCTCATCGATACGGTCTGCATCGCCACGCGCCATGACTATGTCGACCAGGGCGAAACTGTGCTTTTGAAAGGCATTTCGCCCGAACTACTGGAAAACGGCGGCGAAGGCATTCTCGTTGTCGACGACCTGACCGATACCGGCAAGACGGCGAAGGAAGTGCGCGAGATGTTGCCCAAGGCACATTTTGCCTGCGTCTACGCCAAGCCGACCGGCGTGCCGACGATCGACACCTTCGTCACCGAGGTTTCCCAGGACACCTGGATTTATTTTCCCTGGGACATGGGCTTCACCTATCAGGAGCCGATCGCAAAGGGACACCGGGGCTAGATCTCCAAGACTCGAGGATCACAACAGATAGTGGCCCCATTCCATTTCAACCACGAGCCGCAGGATATGCGCTGACGCATACCCTGCCCTGTCGTTTTGATGTCAATAGCTGGTCCGTCATCCACAGGATGGCGGACTTTTCTACATTTAGAGGGCCGTGTTACCCATATGTCTCAATATGGTATGGCCAAGTGCTAAAATGCCTGTTCAGAAAGGGCTTCCAGAGCCGCCGATCTGCCCCGATCATGCCACAATCGAATTTCGCAAGCCTCGCGCAAGCTTCAGCTCCGGTCGCCAAGCACTTGAGAATCCTAGCTGTTTTTTATTCCCCGTTATCCACAGGCATCAGCCACAATATCTTGTGGTTTAGAAACTCCTACCGGCTACGGCTTGACCGAATCAGGATGCGCGGCCATGAATAAACCCATGTTGCGGCGGCGACTGGACCGGGAGTAACGAGGCCGGTTCTTTTTCGAGTTTTATGGAAACAATCGAGCGCAGGGCTTGTTCTGACATACAGCCGGGCGACGGGTTTCCGTGCGCTTTGAAAATCATCGCCAAGACGGCGATTGGGCTGGCATAAACATGTTGTTAATACTATATTTAGTGTTGGCAGCCATTATCCAGCACAATATACAGATAGACATCCAATGAGTCTGGATGAAATTTCAGCCGGCTGCCCATGATGGAGAGCAGCCGCATCGAACCCGTGCGCCTATATGGCGACAAAGGATGAGGGACTAGAGGCAATGCGCATCGAACGTCGTTTCACGAAGCCTGAGACAGGCGCCTACGGAACTATCGAGTTCCGCAAGGCGACCAGCGAGATCCGCAATCCGGACGGTTCCATCGTCTTCCGTCTTGCCGATATCGACGTGCCGTCGCAGTTCTCCCAGGTCGCGACCGACGTTCTGGCGCAGAAGTATTTCCGCAAGGCCGGCGTTCCGAAGATCCTGAAGCGCGTTGAAGAAAACGACGTCCCGTCCTTCCTTTGGCGCTCGGTCGCCGATGAGAAGGCGATGAAGGATATTCCGGAAGGCGAGCGCTACGGTTCCGAAACCGATGCCCGCCAGGTCTTTTCGCGTCTTGCCGGCACCTGGACCTATTGGGGCTGGAAGGGCGGCTATTTCTCGTCCGAAGACGATGCGGCCGCGTTCATGGACGAGCTGGCTTACATGCTCGCCACCCAGCGCGTTGCCCCGAACTCGCCGCAGTGGTTCAATACCGGCCTGCATTGGGCCTATGGCATCGACGGCCCCGGCCAGGGCCATTTCTATGTCGACCCCTTCACCGGCAAGCTGACCAAGTCCAAGTCGTCCTATGAACATCCGCAGCCGCATGCCTGCTTCATCCAGTCCGTCGGCGACGACCTGGTCAATGAAGGCGGCATCATGGACCTGTGGGTTCGCGAAGCACGCCTGTTCAAGTATGGTTCCGGCACCGGCTCCAACTTCTCCCATCTGCGCGGCGAAGGCGAAAAGCTTTCCGGCGGCGGCCGTTCTTCCGGCCTGATGAGCTTCCTGAAGATCGGCGACCGGGCTGCGGGCGCGATCAAGTCGGGCGGCACGACCCGTCGCGCGGCCAAGATGGTCGTTGTCGACATCGACCATCCGGATATCGAGGAATACATCAACTGGAAGGTCAAGGAAGAGCAGAAGGTTGCTGCTCTCGTCACCGGTTCGAAGATCGTCGCCAAGCACCTGAAGGCTATCATGAAGGCCTGCGTCAACTGCGAAGGCAGTGACGACGATTGCTATGACCCGCTGAAGAACCCAGCCCTGAAGCGCGAAATCCGCGCTGCCAAGAAGGACCTGGTTCCGGAAAACTACGTCAAGCGTGTCATCCAGTTCGCCCAGCAGGGTTACAAGGATCTGCAGTTCAAGACCTATGACACGGACTGGGATTCGGAAGCCTACCTGACGGTTTCCGGCCAGAACTCCAACAACTCCGTCTCGCTGAAGGACGACTTCCTCAAGGCTGTCGAAAACGATGGCGAGTGGAACCTGACCGCCCGCAAGGACGGCAAGGTCATGAAGACCCTGAAGGCCAAGGACCTGTGGGAACAGATTTCCTATGCCGCATGGGCATCGGCAGATCCGGGCATCCATTTCAACACGACGATGAACGACTGGCACACCTCGCCGGCCGGTGGCCCGATCCGCGGCTCCAACCCGTGCTCGGAATACATGTTCCTCGACGACACGGCCTGCAACCTTGCTTCGCTCAACCTTCTCCAGTTCAAGGACAAGGCAACGAAGAACATCGCGATCGCAGATTACGAACATGCCGTCCGCCTGTGGACCGTCGTTCTCGAAGTGTCGGTGATGATGGCGCAGTTCCCGTCGAAGGAAATCGCCGAACTCTCCTACCAGTACCGCACGCTCGGCCTCGGCTATGCGAATATCGGTGGCTTCCTGATGTCGTCGGGCATTCCTTACGACTCGAAGGAAGGCCGTGCGATTGCCGGTTCGCTGACCGCGATCATGACCGGTATTTCCTATGCGACCTCGGCTGAAATGGCCGGCGAGCTTGGCCCGTTCCCGAACTTTGCGCCAAACCGCGAAAGCATGCTGCGGGTCATCCGCAACCATCGCCGCGCAGCCTACGGTGAAACCACCGGCTACGAGCAGCTCTCCGTCGATCCGGTTCCGCTCTATCATTCGGAAAACCCGGACCAGACGCTGTCGGCTCACGCCAAGGCCGCCTGGGACAAGGCGCTGGAACTTGGTGAAAAGCACGGTTACCGCAACGCCCAGACGACCGTTATCGCGCCGACCGGCACGATCGGCCTCGTGATGGACTGCGACACGACCGGCATCGAGCCCGACTTTGCACTGGTCAAGTTCAAGAAGCTTGCCGGTGGCGGTTACTTCAAGATCATCAACGGTGCCGTTCCGGAAGCCCTGCGCACGCTCGGTTACACGGAAAGCCAGATTGCCGAAATCGAGGCCTATGCCATCGGTCACGGCAACCTCAACCAGGCTCCCGGCATCAACCCCGGCTCGCTGAAGGCCAAGGGCTTTTCCGACGAGAAGATCGAGGCGATCAACGGCGCCACCAAGGCTGCATTCGACATCAAGTTCGTCTTCAACCAGTGGACGCTCGGTACCGACTTCCTCAAGGAGACGCTCAAGGTCAGCGACGAACAGCTTGCCGACATGAGCTTCAACCTGCTCGAGCATATCGGTTTCTCGAAGAAGGATATCGAGGCTGCCAATATCCACGTCTGCGGTGCGATGACGCTGGAAGGCGCGCCGTTCCTGAAGGACGAGCATCTGGCCGTCTTCGATTGCGCCAACCCCTGCGGCAAGATCGGCAAGCGTTATCTCTCGGTCGAAAGCCATATCCGCATGATGGCGGCTGCCCAGCCGTTCATCTCGGGTGCGATCTCCAAGACGATCAACATGCCCAACGATGCGACCGTGGAAGATTGCGGCGCAGCATACATGCTGTCGTGGAAGCTGGCTCTGAAGGCCAATGCGCTCTATCGTGACGGTTCCAAGCTCAGCCAGCCGCTCAACGCGTCGCTGATCGACGAGGACGATGCGGAAGAAGCTGTCGAAGAACTGATGCAGCAGCCGATTGCTGCCCAGGCCGTTCAGATCACCGAAAAGATCGTCGAACGCGTCATCGAGCGCGTTACCCGCGAGCGCGAAAAGCTGCCGAACCGCCGTCAGGGTTACACCCAGAAGGCCAATGTCGGCGGTCACAAGGTCTATCTGCGCACCGGCGAATTCGGTGACGGCCGGATCGGCGAGATCTTCATCGACATGCACAAGGAAGGCGCTGCCTTCCGTGCGATGATGAACAACTTTGCCATCGCCATCTCGCTGGGTCTGCAGTACGGCGTGCCGCTGGAAGAATATGTGGAGGCCTTCACCTTCACCAAGTTCGAGCCGGCCGGCATCGTCACGGGCAACGACGCGATCAAGAACGCCACGTCGATCCTCGACTACGTGTTCCGCGAACTCGCCGTTTCCTATCTCGGCCGTCATGACCTTGCGCATGTCGATACGTCGGACTTTTCCAACACGGCACTCGGCAAGGGAATTCAGGAAGGCAAGACGCAGCTCGTCTCGACCGGCTGGACCCGCGGCTACAAGCCGACCCTGATCCAGGGCGGTGCAATGGGTGGCTCCGAAGCCAAGGGTGCAGCCACCGCCGCCCCTGCCCGCGCTTCGGCCAGCGTCACCTCGATCGCCGGCAACACGGCCCGCAAGCTCGAGCCGGCAATGGCCATCTCGACCTCCGAAATCGTCGCCTTCAAGCGCGATTACGAAGAGCGCGCCAAGGAACTGGCCGAAGAGATTGCGGAAGAAGTGAACGCAGAGGTCGTATCGGAAGAAAAGCAGGTCGCCACCGCGCTCTTCTCCGACAAGGCCGAAGCCGACGCGGCCGCTGCCAAGACCGAAGCCAAAAAGGTCGAAGCCGACCGCCGCATGAAATCGATCATGCAGGGCTACACGGGCAACATGTGCTCCGAGTGCCAGAACTTCACGATGGTGCGCAACGGCACCTGCGAGAAGTGCGACACGTGCGGTGCTACGAGCGGCTGCTCTTGATAATTGCAGGGATAAGTGGCGTCGCCACTTTCCCGCAACCCAAGTTTAGATAAGCTGATCCCCGCGGTGATTAAGTTCGCCGCGGAAATTTTCATTGATTCATTGTATTTCTTCCGACCTGTCCGCGATGCTTGGATATCGGAAGATGGAAAACTGAAAACTGCCTAGATGAAAATTATCAACGCCTTTCGCTCCCGTAATCCCATCGGTACAGCCATTATAGGTCTCCTCTTCGGGCCGGATGTTGTCATGGCCTATCTCGGTCGAGGTTGGCTGGCGATCCTCTATGTCTTTGTGGGCTTCGCCGCCGCAGCAGCGCAAATCTAGTGGGCTTACCAAGGCGCGGCCTTCCCGCTCGATGGTTATCTCGGCATGATTGGACTTCGCATTGTCGGGGGGATCCACGGTTATCTGGCCGCGCGATCGTTGAATAGCGAACGCCATTTTCCCTGGTATTCTCGCTGGTACAGTCTTCTTCTGGTTTTCGGTGTCGGTTCTGCTGTGCTCGCGCTGATGATCAGAAGTCTGCTGTTTCAGCCTTTTGCAATTCCGGCCAACTCGATGGCTCCTACCTTGCAGGTAGGTGACTATGTTTTCGCGAATAAATACATCTATGGTTACGGCCGGTACTCACTGCCCTTCGGGCTTGGTCCCAAGACACGCTGGTTCACACGCGCTCCAGAACGAGGCGACGTTGTCATTTTCCGGGCGCCGAATGATCTAGAGACGGATTTCGTCAAGCGGATCGTCGGCATCAGCGGAGATCATATCCAGTTGCGCTCGGGTGTCCTTTTCTTGAATGGCCAGCCGGTACCGCGACAGCAACAAGGTGCTGTGGAACTTAATGGGCGCTCGGTTTCGCTATATAGCGAAACTCTGCCTTCCGGTCGCTCCTACACCGTTGCAGAAATCTCGGACGACAGTCGCGGAGACAATACAGCCGAGTTCGTCGTTCCGACTGCTCACTATTTCATGCTTGGCGACAACCGGGATAACAGCCTCGACAGTCGCTTTAACATCGGCTTTGTTCCCGAGGATAATATCGTAGGTCAGGCAAGCGTGATTGTGTTCAATAAAAACCAGCCAAACCGGCGCTGGATATGGCTCAACCCATAACGTGATTATGGGTTGAGGGTCATAAGGAAAACTTGCGCTCACCTATTTTAAGACTTTCAACAGCATAGGCTGAAGGCGTCGATCAAATTTCACGAGGCATAGCCTGATTTGACCCTGAAGGCACCGCCAAGGCGCTTGTGGCCTAGTGCCTCGCTCGCGAGAGTGACCGCCGAACATGCCGGCGGCAGCAACCGGGCACCCGAAGATGCCCGGCGCAGTCATTGATCAAACAACCTTCGCCAGTGCGTCCACGGCAAAAATCGCATCCGCCACTTCTTCCGCCGTGAAGTCGGCGCGCAGGTTCTGCAGCGTATCGTCCTTGCTGTTGGCGAGCTGGCCGACCTTGATCAGGTCTTCGCGGCAAACGCCTTCCAGGTGCAGTTCGGCTAATGTCACCGGCATTTTTATCGATCGGTAGAAGTCGATATAGCCGGCGATCTCGTCGTCGGGGCGCTGTTCGAGGATCATGTGGGCGAGCGTGCCGTAGGCGACTTTTTCGCCGTGGGTGAGGTGATGAATATCACCATTGAGCGCCGTGAAGCCGTTATGAATGGCGTGGGCGGCAGCCAGACCGCCGTTTTCGAAACCGAGGCCGGAGAGAAGCGTTGCGGCTTCGACGACCGCTTCGACGGCCGGCGTTACCAGCTTCTTTTCGACGGCCTGATAGGCGCTCAGACCATAGGTCAGCAGCGTCTTTTCGCAGGCTTCGGCAATTGCCATGCCGGCAATGGTGGCGGAGCCGCCGACCATGGTCTTCGAGTTGGAGCGCTGGACGGCGAGCGCCTCGACGTAAGTTGCCAGACCATCGGCGATGCCCGACGCGAAGAGGCGGACCGGCGCCTGGGCGCAGATCCAGGTATCGACGAGAACCAGATCCGGGTTCTTGGCGTAGAAGCGATATTTCTCGAAGACGCCGTCATCAGAATAGATGACCGAGAGCGCGCTGCAGGGCGCGTCTGTCGAGGCAATGGTCGGCACGATGATGACGGGGCTCTTCAGCTCGTCAGCCACGGCTTTCACCGTATCCAGCGTCTTGCCGCCGCCGATGCCGACGACGAGGTTGGTGCCGTTTTTCTTCGCCACGTCGACGAGACGGTTGATCTCGTTGGTGGAGGCTTCGCCTGAGAATTTTTCGCGGGAAAATTCGACCTTGCCGGAGACTGCCGCCTCGACCTTCTGACCGATCAGGCCCCAGACGATATCGTCGGATACGAGAAGGGCCTTGGTGCCCATTTCGGAAAGGTAATCGCCGAGTTCGGCAATGATGCCGCTTCCCTGAATATAACGGCCGGGGGAGGCAAAAATTCGCTTGGTCATGTCTGTCACTTCCAGTTCATCAATGGAAAAACTACCACGCGGATATCGACCGGCTGGCGATCCAAGGCAAGGCTTTTGGGCGCAACCATCGAAACCGTTACCGGCCAGAATGGAGCGGCGGGCGGATAGTTCATTGAGGCAGATCATTGCAGGCAAAGGAATTAAACCGAGCGAAAACAATGAAATTTAACCTACTCTCCCTTGCGCCCGAGCGCGGATAACCAGCCGTCCACCGCGTGATGGACGCGTTGTTTTCAATCCGAAACACCCGCCATTCCGGCAGCCGAAGCATCAGTCGACGATCGAGCGGAAATGTTGCTTGAGGCGGGTCACGTCATCGACCGAGACCGCCGGATCCGTCAGCGGGATCCAGGCATCGATATAGTGTTCCGGCGCATAGACATGGCCGTGCCCGATCGGCGAGCTGGTAGCGATCGCCATGTCGACCGCCAGCTGCAGGCCGGTGACGACCGGGATCCAGGTGAAGCTTGGCGACACGTCCGGCCCTCGCGTGCCTCTCAGCCAGGCAGGCTCGCGGAAAAACGAGGACGGATCGAAGAAGGTAACGGGGTCGCTCGCATATTGCAGATAGATCATGCGGATCGGCCCCCAGGGCGCAAAGCCGTCTGACGCAGTTTCCTCCTGATTTGCAAAACGCACGATCGATCCGTCGCGGAATTTTGGCAGCCAGGCGGGAGAACCCTTCTGGCGCATCGCGGTGATCGCATTCCATCTTGCGCTACGGAATGGCGGGCCGCTCCAAAGCGCGCCCTGGAACGGATCGGCCACAACATCATAGATGTCGGTGGAGAGCTGCGAATTCAGCGCGCCGAGACTAAGGCCATGCAGGTAGAGGCGCGGCCGCCGATCCCTCGGCAGTGTTTTCCAATGGTCATAGACGGCCTGGAACAGCGCCCGCGCCGCATCCTGTCCGTTTTCCGGTTCGACCAGCAACGATAGCCAGCTCGACAGATAGGAATATTGCAGGGCGACGCTCGCGACATCGCCGTCATGCAGATATTCGAGCGGATCCATGGCGGCCGGATCGACCCAGCCGGTGCCGGTGGGCACAACGACGACCAGGAGCGAGCGCTCGAAGCCGCCTTGTCGTTGGAGTTCCCTCAGGGCAAGCGCCGCACGCTCCTCGACGGTTTCGGCACTGTTCAGACCGACATAGACGCGCACTGGGTCGATGGCCTGCTTCTGCCGAAAGTCGCCGATAGCGGCGGCTTTCGGGCCACTTGAGACGAACGCCCTGCCCTGTCGGCCAAGCGTGTCCCAGCCCACCAGCGATCCCGGGCCGCCGGTCACGAAGGGGCTTGCCGGCGGTGTCTCGTCAGGCTCGATCAGCGCGTCGGCCTTTTGGAACGAGGCATCGGTCGCATCGAGCGCCCATCTGACAAGCAGCCCCTGCCCGATCAACCAGAATACGGCGATCGCAAGTGTCAGGCCGATAACGTTGGAAACCCGGCGCGGCATGATCGCATCGAGCCAGTGGGAAAAACGGCTTGCAGCCAATTGGAACAGCCAGCCAAGCGCCAACAATATCGTAAAGGTGATTGCGGCTATCCCCGCCAGACGAAACGGATCGGCGCTTTGCTGCGGCTGCATCTGCCAGAGCGTGCGGATCGAATTCTGCCATTCGACCGCGTGCCAGAGGAACACGACCGATACGATGATGGCGAACAGAAGCGTGGTTGCCCTCAAAGGGGCCGCTTGTTTCGAAAACCATGGAAGTTCCAGATAACGCCAGAGCCAGCCGATGAAGACGCCGAACGCATAACCGGTCGCAGCGCAGGCACCGGACAAGACGCCCTGGATGAGCCAGGACCGTGGCATGAGGCTTGGCGTGAGGGAGGCTGCAAAGAAGAGAAGTGCGAGCAACACCCCCGTTGCGCTCAGGGATCCCATAAACCGCAAAACAAATCGCAATATTCGCCCGCCCAACTGTTCGAAACACCCCATATGTCGCCATCAAGGCAAATAGCGCGCGAGGTCATGAGATCCAGCGAGCCACGGCCACTCATCTGCGCAACCTGCACGACTTCAGCGGGAAAATCCACAAGCCTCTGCCGGCATCATGTCGGCGGCTCAGACAGGCCGGACCGGCCAACAAATTGGCGCAAAAGCTGCCCGTGCCTTCACGAAAGCGTGTCGGATCGGCACGGCTAATATTTCGTCAACCTCCTATTAGCATTTCATTGACCATAATCAGGGCTTCGTTGCCGGGGTTTCGTCCTTTTGTCCCGGTGTGGTGATCTTGGCGTAAAGCGAGTTGTGTCGTGTTCCAGCCCCTGTCGAATGCTCCCATCAAGAGTGCTATCCGCACGCTTCTGGGCCATGCCGCCGATACGGCATTGACCATCGCCAAGGCCTCCTGCGCCGTGGTTCTCGCGCTTTCCGCATGTGCTGGAACTGCCGCGATGGCGTTTGCGGAAGACCGGACGCTGAAGCTGCACTTCACCCATACGGGCGAGCGGGCAGCGATTACCTACAAGCGCAATGGCAGGTTCGACCAGAAGGGCCTTGCGCAGGCCAACCGGCTGTTGCGCGACTGGCGTCGCAACCAGTCGACGCGGATGGACCCGCGCCTTCTCGATCTCGTCTGGGAAGTTTACCAGCGCAGCGGCGCCACCGACTATATCCATGTCGTTTCCGCCTATCGCTCGCCGGCCACCAACAGCATGCTGCGCGGTCGCTCGCGCAGTACCGGCGTTGCCAAGAAAAGCCAGCACATGCTGGGCAAGGCGATGGATTTCTATATTCCGGGCGTAAAAATCTCGACGCTGCGCCGGCTTGCCATGCAAGCGCAGGTTGGCGGTGTCGGCTTTTACCCGACCTCCGGTTCACCCTTCGTGCATCTCGATGTCGGCAGTGTACGCGCCTGGCCGCGCATGTCGCGCAAGGAATTGGTGGGTGTTTTTCCGAACGGCAGGACGATGCATGTGCCGGCAGATGGACGACCGCTTCCCGGTTATGATCAGGCGGTGGCCGACTACAAGCGTCGCATCGGATCGCAATCGATCCAGATCGCCAGCACGGCATCGGATGATGACGAGGATACCGGCAGCGCGAAACGTGGTGGCAGCGGCCTGTTGACCGCGATGCTGCCGACACCGAAGAGCCGTGCGGCGGAAGCACTTGCGGAACAGACCAGCCCCAAGGCTATCGCCAAGGCAGCGAGCCGCAGGAGCGATCCCGAATTTGCCGATCTTGCAGCTCTCTCCGCACCATTGCCAATCCTGCGGCCTTCGAAGGCTGTCGATGTCGATCCCGTGCAGACCGCATCGCTTGCGCCGACACCGAGTCTCGCGCCCGTCATTGCGGCAAGACCGGTAGCGGCTTCGGCACCTGCAAGCACGCCGGCCTTCAGCGCCCTTGCGGCACTTGCTGCACCAGACGGGATGAAATTGCTGCGAGCACCGGAAGGCTCGATCGCTTTGCTGCCGATCTCGGGACCAGATCTCGATGTCGAGGACGAATTCGATGGCGAAGACACGCTTCTGTCATGGGCGCTCGCTGCCCCTGCCGAGAATGTCGGCATGGCCGCGCCGGTCGTCATCGGCAGAACATTGACGTACCTAACGGCAAAACCGGAGAGCACAACGCCGTTGCCGCTTTCGATCGCAGAAGAATTCGATCACGACCGATTCTGGTCCGGTGGCTAACGGAGCCAGCGGAAGTCAGCCACAAGCACAACCGGATCCGCGCATAGATACACCTAATAGCTGCATCCGCTTCGTGGAGCGGTCCTGCCGAATCGCCTAGCGTTCTCGCTGTAACACTCGGGAGGACGACATGCCGAATTGCATGGACAGCAATGGGGATACCTGGGAAATCTATCAGAGTGGCAGCCAGTGGCGCTGGCGCCGCACGGCATCAAATGGCCGCATCGTAGGCGCTTCGGCAGAGAGCTACGTCAACAGGAGTGACTGTGTCGACAATGCCCGACGCAATGGAATGAAGTGCAATCCCACCTGACGTGATCAATCCGTAAAATGATTACGGGCCTTCGCCACAAAGGTTCGAAGGCCCGTTCAGATTTGGCTGAGTTAGAGAAGCCTCAGAACTCGGTCCATTCCGACTCTTTTACCGCAGCGGCTGATGCCGAACCACCACCGAATGCGGAGGCGAGTTTTCGCCCCAGGGAACGAGCAGGAGACAAGCGAGGCCGTTCATCCTGCTCGGCGACGCGCACCGGTGCGGATACACGCGAGGCCTGCCGATCGAAAGCAGGCCGCTCGGCAGAGCGGAAAGATTGCGGACTTTCGCTGCCGACCTGGAACTGGCCAAGCAACGTCATCAGCGCCTCGGCATCCTTTGCAAGACTATGGCTGGCAGCGGTCGATTGCTCAACCATTGCCGCATTCTGCTGTGTTCCCTGATCGATCGTATTGACGGCCGTGCTGATTTCCTGAAGGCCAAGCGACTGTTCGCGTGACGCTTCTGCGATCGCCTGAACATGCCGATTTATCTCATGGACCTCGGCCACGATTGCATCAAGTGCCTTCCCGGTCTCGCCGACCAGATTGACGCCCTGCTCGACATGGCTGCCGGAGGTATTGATCAGCGTCTTGATTTCCTTGGCGGCAGCGGCTGAACGCTGGGCCAGCTCGCGGACTTCCTGAGCCACGACGGCGAAGCCCTTGCCCGCATCACCGGCGCGTGCGGCCTCGACTCCGGCATTCAAGGCCAGAAGGTTCGTCTGGAAGGCGATATCGTCTATCACACCTATGATGTTGCTGATTTCAGACGAGGAACGCTCGATCTGATGCATCGCATTCACTGTGTCCCGAACGATCTCGCCGGATTTCTCCGCCCCTGCACGCGTACGGGCAACAAGCTGGCTGGCTTCTTCGGCACGGCTCGCCGCGTCCTTGACGGTGGTGGTGATCTCCTCGAGCGCTGCGGCCGTCTCTTCGACAGAAGCAGCCTGCTGCTCCGTGCGACTGGACATATCGTCGGCCGAAGCAAGAAGCTCGTTGGCACTGGCGGTAATTGCCTTCGCATTGAAACCAACGGATTGCATCGCCTCGCGAACCCTGCTCAGCGAGTCGTTGAAATCCTCGCGAACGACGTCGAGATCAGCCACAAACGGCGTATCGATACTTGTCACCAGATCGCCAGCGGCCAGCCGCTTCAGCCCATTGCCAAGCGACTGAAGCGCGAACTGGACGTTGCGAGCCTCCGAGGCCTTCTCGATTTCCTGACGCGCTCTTTCGCTTTCGGCGTTGCTCCTGGTTGCTTCCGTCTGCTCTTCCAGACGAGCACGCTCAATCGCATTTTCCCGGAAAATCGCGACTGTGGCCGCCATTTCCCCAATCTCGTCACGTCGATCGCGACCGACGATCTCTCCGGATGTCTCTCCGCGTGCCAATTGCTGCATCTGCGCGCGCAAGCCATTCATCGGCTTGGTTATTCCTTGTTGGACAAAATATGCAGCAAGGACAAGAACGAGAACAATGCTGATGACCATAGCGGCCATATTGGTCACGATTGTTTTGTGCACGAGTGCCGCCAGACGATCCGTGCCGGCGGTCTGCACCGCCTGCAAGGCGCTATTGCTGTCGTTGAACTGCTTGGAGATCCGCGTCGTCAGACCTTCAAGCGCCCCCATCCGAGCCACGGCAGCCGGATACTGGCCATCATCGCGCAGCTTCACGATATCAGCAAGAAGCTCCCGCACGCCGCTGATGTCGACCATAAGGTTGTCCATCGCCTGTTTGGTGCTCGGAACAAGTACCGAAAGCTCCTGCATGCGGCCGACGGCGATATCAAGAAGTGAATTAAATTCCTTCTGTGCCGTTTCGAATTGCGGTGCATCGGGCGAAAACAGCAAAAGGCGGCCCAGGCGAACGGCGGCGCCGTTGACGCCGGAGCTTGCTCTTGCCGACAACAGGGCAGCCTTCGCTTCGGTATTTAGAAATTCGTTATAGGCGAGACTGGCTTCATCGAACTTGTAAGTGAGATAGGACACTCCGCAGAGAGAGATAAGCGCCAATACGCCGATGGACAGAAGGATCTTGGTTCTGATGCGTATATGCTTCAACATCGTAATAGTACCTATGAAATCGACAGGGTCGGAAATGCGCCATAACCGCAACTGAATGTGCAGCGGCGTCACAGAAATGACTGAGGATTGGGTGCGCGCATCATGCGACGGCTCAAGCAGGCTCACCTGCAGTGTCGACAGAAGATCCCAGATGAATTAATGCATCGAAAATAACCAAGTACAAATACTTGAAAAACAATGACAAACGTCAAAAAACAAGTCGATTTATTGGTGATTCTTCATAATTAAAACAGAAAAAACATAAATTTATGAATCTATACTCAAGTATAATTTCTGTAATCAGAAAACTTAATTATTGCGGATCGCCTGATTATCGGCTTCGGCAGCCGCGCACCGCTTATTCATGCAGCCGACCCCCGTAGCCCACACATTTCGTTTAAGACAAACGAAAATGGCGCCGCAGACCCTAAGGTATGCGACGCCATCGTCATGTCATTCACGAGCCTTGAAGCTCGATATTTTAGAACCGGTAGTTTACGCCGGCCTTGATCGTGTGGTCGCCGATATCCTTCTCGGAAGTCGTGCCAGCACGGAAGCTGCGAACATCGTTGGTCTGGGTATAGTTGTATTCGACCCGACCCGAGAGATTGCCGGTGATCTTCTGCTCGACACCTGCGCCGACCAGCCAGCCAGGCTTCCAGCCATCCGGGCCTTCAGTCGCACCGTTGTCACGCAGGCTGGTCATTGCCACACCGGCGGTACCGTAAACCAGCGTATTGCCAAGCGGTGCACCAACCTTACCCTTGGCTGCGACGCGGTAACGTTCCTTCAGCGTACCGCCGCGCACACCAACTTCCGCATCACCGAGATGGGAGAGCTCGGCTTCACCACCAACCACAACACCATTGATTTCGGTGTTGTAACCGCCATGAATGCCGCCCGTGAAATCAGAGGAACTCGAGAACGGGTTCAGCTTGTCGGAAGCGGTACCAGCATTCAGACCAACGTAAGCGCCACTCCAGTCGGAGGACGGGCCAGAAGGCTCGTTGTAAGCGGGCGGCTCATAGGAGCTGGTCAGGTCAGCAGCAGATACCGACATTACAGAGCCGGAAACGAAAACGGCGGCAAGAGCCAGCGCGAAGGGCTTGTTGTTCATAATAGATTTACTCCATACACAGCCTGCGTCTGGTGGATGGGCAGGCGATACATCCAGCTCTTAAGCCTCGGGTCACTCATGCGGATTTGCCCTACCCCCGGCCGCATGTGCGATCCCGCACCGATTGCCTTCTAATTTCACGAATTTATAAACACTCCATTAACTGCGACCGGCATCACCACAGAAAGGCTTTCACCGGGCATTCACGACATCGCGAGGGGGATTGAGGACCGCATTTCACCTGGCAATTCATTGTCAGCCTAGACAAATTCCAGAAGCGAAATCAGCGAAAGATCTGGCCGGCGCAACGTTGGATACTATCTTGTTCGGAATCCTATCGAGTCCGCCAGACAGCAACCCTCGGGGTATTATGGAAACAGGAAAACGATCAGCCAGAGACCGTTTTGTCCTCCTCGACGGGTTGAGGGGCATTGCTGCGATATTCATCATCCAGCGTCATGCCGAGGATCTGCTGGGAGACGCCTTACCCTCCAGCTATCTGGGGGTCGATCTATTTTTCGCCTTAAGTGGCTTTGTGCTTGCCCATGCCTACGGCGCTTCGCTTTCAGAAGGGCGTATTTCACCGCTACAATTCATGAAAGCCCGGCTGCTGAGACTTTATCCCCTTTATGCGATCGCGCTGGCGCTGGTTACGGCGTACTACATTCATATGTATCTTGCGGGCCTTCCGGTCATGGCAGACGAACATGTGATCCCGAACGAACTTCTGCTTGCTTTCGCAACCGGGTTTTTCTTCCTTCCCTCGCCTGTCACCATCTCGTTCAACGCGGCGCTTTTCCTGGTCCATCCGGCATGGTCGCTGTTCAACGAACTTGTTGCAAACATGGCCTATGCTCTGCGGGGGGCGCGGGCTGCGCTGATCCAGATTGGCATCGTGCTCGCAATAAGCGCTATACTTCTGGTGGTGGCCGCCCTGCAATTCGAGCGTCTGCATGCCGGTTTCCGCTGGCATGAAATGTATGCAGGTATGGCTCGCGTCTTCTTTTCATTCTCCATGGGGATGCTGATCTATCGCTACCGTCGCAAGATGCCCGTGATGCGACCGGTACAGGCACTCCTTTGCCTTGGGATACTGATGCTTGTACTCGCCTTCCCGACTCCACGGGACTGGCGATGGATCTTCGACCTGCTTGTCGTTTTCTTCGTCTGGCCGATACTACTCTACTGGGCTAGTGCGATCGTGCCCGGCCCGAGGACCTCATCCGTCGCGAATTTTCTCGGGGGCGCCTCCTATGCCGTCTATGTGCTGCATACTCCGTTGCTTGACTGGGCGCATGTTATCGCTCCCGGCATCGCCAACCCGGAAATGATGCCATTTTCCGGCATTGCTCTCGTCACCTTGATCGTCGCCATTTCATGGTGCGTGACGATTTGGCTCGACCAGCCATTGCAGAAACGCTTCAAGAGGCGAATTCTCCATCGGCCAGCGCTAGTTCAAAAATAAAAGAGGTTTCGACGGGAACTTTTTCCGTTGCCGGGAAATTGACAGGGATTCGCGCAAAAAAAGAAAGGAGAACTGCATCCATGCCGAACGACGCACGCCAATCCGTCGCCTCGCCGAAAGACCATGTTCTCACGGTCCAGGAGGCTCTTGAGCCGCTGTTTCTGGCCCTTGAGCAGGAGGCCGAGCTCAAGATGCTTTCCGCTGCACTCGATGCAGGATGGCCTCTCGACGAAGCTGTGGTCGCGATAGATGAGTTGAGGCGAAACGAGCTCTTGCCAATCCTTCGACCTCACTGACCTGCGGCGCTACGCAGAAATTGAATTATTACAAAAACTCCTTCACCTTGCGGCCCTCGCTGCTCTACCCTACCTCAGACAATTGGAATGCAGCGAGGGACGATGAGCATAAAGACAATTTGCATTTATGGCGCAGGCGCACTTGGAGGGGCGTTTGCGGCAAATATCGCGCATGCCCTTGAAGGGAAGGTGGACGTTTCCGTCATTGCCCGAGGGGCACAACTCGCCGCAATTCGAGAACAGGGCTTGAGTGTCATATATGACGACGAGGCTTTTCCTGCGATTTCAGCACGAGTTACGGCAACTGACGATCCTTCAAGCCTTCCACCGCAGGATCTCGTGATCACCGGCCTGAAGGGGCATCAACTTTCCGCAGCAGCCGACGGCATCGCATCTCTGCTTCACCCCCAAACGCGGGTGATGATGATCCTCAATGGCATACCATGGTGGTACTTCCATAAAGATGAGACAAGCGGATTTGCAGAATTGCAATTGCCGCAACTCGATCCGGACGGCAAATTGTGGACGCTGATCGATCCCAAGCGCGTCATTGGTTGCGTGGCATACCAGGGCGCCGAAGTAATCCAGCCCGGCCGTACCAAGCTCAACGGCAAGGGCCATTTCTTCCTCGGAGAACCAAACGGCAAGCTCTCCGCCGACTTGCAGGCCGTTGCAGACTTGCTCGGTCAGGCCGGCCTCGATATCCGACCGACTGCGCGCATCCGCGACGAGATATGGGCCAAGCTTAGGGGCAATGCCGCGTTCAATCCGATCAGCGCGTTGACGCGGACACTGATGGTCGACCTGATGGCCAATCCAGAATTGGCGCAGATGGTTCGCAAGATCATGAACGAGGTGCAGGCGGTCGGTATCGCGCTCGGTTGCCGGTTCCAACGATCAGCAGACGAACAGTTTGCTAGCGCCAACGGCTTTGGCCCGGTCAAGACGTCCATGCTTCAGGACCTGATTGCCGGCAAGGCGCTGGAAATCATTCCGCTCAACGGGATGGTGGTCGAACTTGGAAAGCTTGCGAATGTCCCGACACCAATCTGCGACACAATATTGACACTCGCTCAACAGCTCGATGTCGAAAATCGGAGATAACTCAGCGCAAAAGAAACCTCGCCGAGGGGACGCGGCGAGGTTCTAATTACATGTCTCATTTTTATTGTCAGGCGGCACAGGGGACGGGCACCACCGGCTTTATTCCTCTGGCAACTGCATCGATCGCTCTCAGCTTCGCCATTCACCAATATAACCCACCAGCAAGGGTTAGGTTCCACCAATCCTTAACCCGACAGCCGCTAAAGTTGCGCAAACCTGGACGGGGTAGCAAAGAGACTTACATGACGGGACCAAATTTCCGTTTCACCCATTACGATCTCAAACCACAGCGCGCGGGCACCGCGATCGAGGTGACATTGAGTGCGGTAAACAATATTCGCCTCATGAATGCGGTGAACTATCAGCGATTTACAGAACGACTCGATTTCAAATATGCCGGTGGCATTGCGCGCAAATCGCCGGTTCGGCTGGTCATCCCAGAAAATGGGCACTGGCACTTGATAGTAGATACCGAAGGCCACCATGGATTGGCGGAATCTTCTGTCAAACTTATTCCTGCACCAGCGATGCAAAGCCCACAATCGCAGGTTTCGTGATCAAATTATACGGACGCGTGGGCGCATGATGCGTCAAGATGCGTAATCTCATCATCTTGATCGCCATGCGTTCTGTGAACACCATGCGGCCTGCTCTTCACCAGGTCGTGATGAGCATGCTGCATGGGAGGATACAGCTTTGGCGGAATTGCAACATATCGAGACCAGCATGGATGCAAACGTTATTCCCCTCTCAAACGAGGCGGCTAACCAGCTGAGCGGCTCGTGGCCTGACCGGAGTTATGAGATTGTCCGGCGGCTGGAACTACATGTCTATAAAGTCACGAAGCCGAAAGCGCAGGCATTGATCTATCCCGGCGGCGGATATCTGAAGCTGATGCATGACAAGGAAGGCGTCGAGGTCGCACTTTGGCTGAATTCGCTTTCTATCGACGCCTATGTCGTGACGCATCGCCTGCCCGGCTCCCAGGCCGAGGAAGGTCTGCATCCCAAGGATATTGCACTAACCGACTCGCTTTCCTGCCTCGATTATCTGCATAAAAACAGCCCGCATCTGCCGCTTTTCCATGTCGGCCTTTCGTCAGGAGGGCACCTCGCTGGCGTGATGGCCTGCCAAAATCATCCGCTTGCAGCAAAAGGTGCGATCATCGCCTATGCACCGGTAAACGCCAATCACCGGGATTACAAAGCGCCTGCGGGAAAACCAGACTATCCTCCGGTCGAGAAACAGGCCTTTTACGATGACTGGCCGATCGGGATAGCGGCGATACCGCACGGAATGCCAAATATACCGCTATTTCTTGCCTATGCGTTGCATGATCAATCCGTGCCGGTGGATCACGTGCTCAACCTAATCCGATCGGCCCGGCAGGCCAAGCGTGAGGTGGATGCCCATATCTTCGGGACGGCCCCTCACGGTTTTGCGCTCAGAGACAAGTCCGGCACCCATGCGTCCTGGGCGAGCCTCGCGGAGCAATGGATAGAACGGCATCTCTAGGCCAAGACATCAGGGTTCGCCGCGTTCCCTGCGCAGTTTCGACCACCACTCCAGCCGTTTCCGGATCTCACGCTCGAAACCACGCTCCGGCGGGTCGTAAAACGTCTGGCGGCCCATTTTCTCGGGGAAATAGTTCTGGCCGGAAAAGGCATCCGGCTCATCGTGGTCATAGCGATAGCCGTCGCTATAGCCTTCCTGCTTCATCAGCTTGGTCGGTGCATTGAGGATGTGTTTGGGCGGCAGAAGCGAGCCGTTTTCCCTGGCCGCCCGCATTGCCGACTTGAAGGCGGTATAGACGGCATTGGATTTCGGAGCGGTTGCGAGATAGACGCAGGCATTGGCGAGCGCCAGTTCGCCCTCCGGCGAACCGAGATAATCGTAGGCATCCTTGGCGGCATTGCAGACGACGAGCGCCTGCGGATCGGCAAGGCCGATGTCCTCGATCGCCATCCTGACCAGGCGTCGACCGAGATAGAGCGGATCCTCACCGGCATCGAACATACGGGCGAGATAATAGAGTGCGGCATCGGGATCGGAGCCGCGAACGGCTTTATGCAGGGCCGAGATCAGATTGTAATGACCGTCCTGCCCCTTGTCATAGATCGGAGCGCGGCGCTGGACGATCTCGGTCAGGCCGGCCGTATCGAAGACTTCCCCTGCCCTTGCGGCGCGCCAGACTTCTTCCGCCAGCGTCAAGACTGCACGGCCGTCGCCATCCGCCATGCGGATGAGTGTCGCCCGTGCTTCGTCATCGAGCGGTAGCGGCTTTTTCTCCACATCTTCGGCACGCTTGAGAAGTTCCTCCAGGCTCTCCTCGTCATGCGCCCTGAATGTCAGGACGCGGGCACGTGACAGGAGAGCGGCATTCAGTTCGAAGCTCGGATTTTCGGTCGTCGCGCCGACAAGGATCACGGTGCCATCCTCAATGACCGGCAGGAAGCTATCCTGCTGGGCGCGGTTGAACCGATGGATCTCGTCGACGAAGAGAAGCGTCTGTCGCCCGTCCATCCGGCGCAGGCGGGCCATCTCGAAAACCTTCTTCAAGTCGGCGACGCCCGAGAATATCGCCGAAATCTGCTCGAAGGCGAGGCCCGTCTCTCCGGACAGAAGCCGGGAAACGGTCGTCTTTCCCGTTCCCGGCGGTCCCCAGAAGATCATCGAGCCAAGCGTGCCGGATGCGATCATGCGGCGCAGCACACCGTCCTCTCCCGTCAGATGTGACTGGCCGGTGACCTCGCTGAGCGAGGTCGGGCGCAACCTGTCGGCCAGCGGTCTCCGGCTGGCGACATCATCTGGAATACTGGGAGAGAACAGGTCGTTGCTCATCGGAAGAATTGCCGGATACGCTGGCCGCCACGCTCGATTTCGACGCGCCAGAAGCTCGGGTCAGCATCCAGCATGTCTTCGAGCGTCTTGGTGGTGTTGACCGTGCTGCCATTGATGGAAACGATGATGTCGTTCGGCTGGAAACCAAGACGTGCAGAAGGCGATCCGCGGGTGACATCGGTCACGACGACGCCGGTCTTTTCGGTCGACAGGTGAAGCTCGGTTGCAAGCTTGGGCGATAGGTTCGCAACATGCAGGCCGGAAAACGGGTTGCGGCCCTCCATCAAGCGCTCGTCGCGCGGCGTGGTTTCAGGGGCGGTGTTCAACACCAGCGTCATCTCCCGCTGCCCGTCACTTGTCTGGACCGTGAGATCCGCCTTTTTGCCGAGACCGGCCGTGGTCAGGCGGTAACCGAGGGCATCGGGATGCTCGACTGCAACGCCATTGACGGCAGTGATCACTTCGCCGGGCTTGAGGCCCGCTTTGTCAGCCGGACCACCCTCGACAGTCCGCACGACCAAGGCGCCGCGAGCGGCTTTCAGACCAAGAGCTTCGGCGACATCAGAGGTGACGGCATCGAAGGTCGCACCGACATAGGGCCGCTCGAACGTCGTCTTGCCCTCTTCGGCAGCAACCAGGAATGCTTTCACGAGATTGGCGGGAATGGCGAAACCGACACCATTCGAGCCGCCGCCACGGGAAAAGATCGCCGTGTTGATACCGATCAGCTCGCCGTTCATGTTCATCAACGCGCCGCCGGAATTGCCCGGATTGATGGATGCGTCCGTCTGAATGAAGAAGCCGAAATCACCGCTCGACACCTGATTGCGGGCAAGCGCCGAAACGATACCACTGGTGACGGTCTGGCCGACACCGAAGGGATTGCCGATCGCCAGAACCAGATCACCGACCTCGGTACGGTCGGAATCGGCGATGCCAAGCACCGGGAAATTCTCCTTACTCTTGATCCGCAGGACCGCGAGATCGACGCTCTCATCCTTGAGCACCAGCTCGCAAGGGAACTCGCGGCCATCGGCGAGCGCGATCTTGATGTCGTCGGCGCCCTGGATGACGTGATTGTTGGTGACCACGAGACCGTTATGCGAGAGGATCACGCCGGAGCCGAGAGAGGACTGCTTTTCCGATCTGTTCGGCATACGCTGGCCGAAGAATTGATCGAAAAAGGGGTCGCCTGTCATCATGTTCGGGCGCTGCACGAGGCGTTCGGCATAGACATTGACCACGGCACCGGCCGTCTGCTTGACCAGCGGCGCGAAGGACAGCTGCATCTCCTGACGGCTCTGGGGGACCGCTTTGCTGTCCTGCGCATAGGCGGTTACGGGACAAACCACGGCTAGGACGAGAAGACCGACCGAGAGACGCTTGAGCAGGTTGGGCATGTGATTCCTCTTTGCGAATTTCCGGATCGAGTTTTAGCGCCGGAGGCTGGAAAATAAAGGTGACCTTGCCAGACAAAACGGGCATTCGTTCGTCTATAGGGTAGCGGCCTCAACCGAGATAAGAAGATGCTGAAAAAGGCAAAAGCATGGGCAAAGGCCCTCAAGCGCGATATCGTCGCCCTGTGGCTTGCCGCCCGTGACCCGCGCGTGCCGCTGAGCGCCAAACTGGTGGCAGGAGCAGTGGCGGCCTACGCGCTCTCCCCTATCGACCTTATCCCCGACTTCATTCCCGTTCTCGGTTATCTCGACGATCTCATTCTGGTGCCGGTCGGCATCCTCATCGCCATCCGGCTTGTGCCGCAGGAGCTGATGTCGGAGTTCCGTCTGGCGGCCGAACAACGGTCGGGGCGTCCCGTCAGTCGCTCGGGTCTCGCCTTCATCCTTGCCATATGGCTTGCCTGCATCATCTTCATGGTCTGGAGCCTGAAGGAGTTCTTCTGACCGGTCTCCGGCGCAAGATCAGGAGCATGGACGATGAAATCGAGACTGGCTGTTTTGGGCGTAATGAGCTTTCTCATCGCCCCCACCCTTCCCACTCCTGCATCTGCTGCGAGTTTCGACTGCGAACGGACCGATCTTGCCGCCGATGAAAAGGCGATCTGCGATACGCGCGTGCTCAACGACGCGGATGTGAAGATGGCCACGACTTTCGATATCCTCACCAGCCTGCTTGCCATGGGAACCCGAGACGCACTTCGTGACGAACAGAGCGCATGGCTGAAAAAGCGCCAGGCCTGCGGCGGCGATGTCGCTTGCCTGACGGCGGCCTATGAAGCGCGCATGAAGCAGCTCACGCAAGCCTTTGAAGGGCTCAGTCGACCGCTTTAATTCGGCGTGCAATGATCTGCCGCAATCCGATCGAGCGAAGCCATGCGGCTTTCCGCCGCATGTCCAGACTTGACCGGTGCGGTGCTGCCGACAATCGACTAGTCTTGCTGCGTCGTCTGGTCGCGGACGAGATTCCCAAGGAGCGTACGGGAGCGCGGGTGTCTCAAGGGCGGCGGATGACCGGGTCCGGCCGCGTCCGGAAACACCCCTCCCGTCATCGACAATTAGCGTCGGCCAATTCGGCATTTCAGCATGATCATTCGTGAACGCCCCACGCTCGGGCAGCTTTTCTTCATCTACCGCGGCTCCGTCATCCAGCGGATCTTTCCCCAGATGCTCGTCGTCGTCGCGATGTCGGCGATTATCGTCATCGCGCATCGTCTCGCACCGCAATTCGTCCCTTCGGTCGCCGGCGCGCCGTTTACGCTGATCGGCATCGCGCTATCGATCTTCCTCTCGTTCCGCAACAGCGCCTGTTACGAGCGCTGGTGGGAAGCGCGCAAGAACTGGGGGGAGCTGCTGGCGGCGAGCCGCGATCTTGCGCGGCAGACGGAGCTTTTCGAGGCCCGCAGCGCGGAGGCAAGTCAGGCACGGCGTCTCATCCTGCTTCTGACCGTCGTACTTGCCGACGAGCTGGTCAAATTCCTGCGCGGCGGCGACTGTCCGAACAACAGTGCGGTACGTCTCCTGCCGAAGGAGATGTCCGACGCGATCAAGGCCTCCAGGCATCCGCCCGTCCATATCGTCGACCTTATCGGCCGCCAGCTGATCGAGCTGCAGCGAAACGGCATGCTGAGCGATGTCGAATTTTCGCTGTTCGACCGGACAATGACGCGACTGAGTGGCTCGCTCGCCGCCTGCGAAAGATTGAGAACGACGCCGGTTCCGTTCGGCTATACGCTGCTCATCCATAGAACGGCGCACATGTTCTGCTTCATGGTGCCGTTCGGCTTCGCTGATGTGCTGGGTCCGGCGACGCCGCTAGCCGCAGGTCTCGTCGCCTATACGTTCTTCGGGCTCGATGCGCTTGGTGATGAGCTGGAAGAGCCGTTCGGGACATTGCCAAACGACCTGCCGATTGCCGCCATCTCAACCGTGATCGAAATCGACCTACGCAGCATGCTGGGCGATACCGACCTGCCACCGATGCCCAAGCCGATGGACCACATTCTGCTGTGATCGCCCACCCTTGCAGCAAAGATCGCTGCCCCAGCGGCCTTCTTTCAAAGAACTTCGATGATCGTTTCACCACGATCCAGGGCGTTCAAGATACCGGGAAACACCTGTTCAAACCAATTTAGCAGGTCCCGGCGTCTGGAATTGGGCAATCGCACCCATATGATTGCCGGACCGACTTCGGTCAGCGCTCGCCGCTGGGCGAAGTCCTCGTCCTTAGTGACGATGACGCAAGTATTGTCTAGTGCGAATTCCCAGATCTGCCGATCCGACGCAGACTGGAGGTCATGGTCGATGACATGTTCGGCCCGGTGGCCTCGCTCTGTCAGCCATCTGGCAAGCGCTGGTGGAAGTTGCGCATCGATCAGGAAACGCATCAGGCGACGCGCAGAACCGTGTGGTCGCTCTGGCGCGCGGCGTATTCCAATATGGCGGTAAGATCTTCTCTTTCCAGCATTGGATAATCCTCAAGTATCTCGTCGTGGCCGGCACCGGCAGCCATAAGCTCCAGAATATCCTTCACGCGAATGCGCAGCCCACGGATGGTCGGGCGGCCGGAGCAGACCTGAGGATCGAATGTGATGCGATGAAGCTCGGACATATCCTGTTTCCTTGCGTGGTTGCTCCACCATAACACAAAGCCCCGCCGGGAAAACCGGGCGGGGCTTTGGAGAAATCTGCAGCAGTGAAAATCCTTATTCCGGCAGGATCCGGACTGCGCCCTTGTCGGCGGAGGCGGCAAACGCGGCGTAGGCCTTGAGCGCTGTCGTGACATTGCGCTTGCGGGGAGCGGCCGGCTTCCAGCCGAGCGCGTCCTGCTCGTGACGGCGGGCGGAAAGCTCAGCGTCGGAGACCTTGAGGTTGATCGTCCGGTTGGGGATATCGATCTCGATCAGGTCGCCTTCCTGCACGAGACCGATGGCGCCGCCCTGGGCGGCTTCCGGCGAGGCGTGGCCAATAGAGAGGCCCGAGGTGCCGCCAGAGAAGCGACCGTCGGTGATCAGCGCGCAGGCCTTGCCGAGGCCCTTCGACTTCAGATAGCTGGTCGGGTAGAGCATTTCCTGCATGCCCGGGCCGCCCTTGGGGCCTTCGTAGCGGATGACCACGACGTCGCCGGCCTTGACCTCGTTGGAGAGGATAGCCTTGACGGACGCGTCCTGACTTTCGAACACGCGGGCCGGGCCAGAGAACTTCAGGATCGATTCATCGACGCCGGCCGTCTTCACGATGCAGCCGTCGAGAGCGATATTGCCGTAGAGCACGGCCAGACCGCCGTCCTTGGAAAACGGCTTCTCGACCGAGCGGATAACACCCTTTTCCGAGTCGGTATCGAGTTCATCCCAGCGGGAAGACTGCGAGAAGGCGACCTGGGTCGGCACGCCGCCCGGTGCCGCCTTGAAGAACTCGCGGACGGTCTCGGAATTGGTGCGGGTGATATCCCAGCGATCGATGGCGTCACCGAGCGTCGCCTCATGTACCGTGAAGCAATCACGGTTGATCAGACCACCACGATCAAGCTCACCGAGGATGCGCATGATACCGCCGGCGCGGTGGACATCTTCCATGTGGACATCCTGCTTGGCAGGCGCGACCTTGGACAGGCACGGAACCTTGCGCGACAGCGCATCGATATCTTCCATGCCGAAATCGACGCCGCCTTCATAGGCGGCAGCCAGGATATGCAGCACGGTATTGGTGGAGCCACCCATGGCGATATCGAGCGACATGGCGTTCTCGAAAGCCTGCTTGGTGGCGATGTTGCGCGGCAGGACGCTCGTGTCGTCCTGCTCGTAATAACGGCGGGCGAGATCGACGATCAGGTGGCCGGCTTCGACGAACAGACGCTTGCGATCCGAATGCGTGGCGAGAGTCGAGCCGTTTCCGGGCAGAGACAGGCCCAAAGCCTCGGTCAGGCAGTTCATCGAATTGGCCGTGAACATGCCGGAGCAGGAGCCGCAGGTGGGACAGGCGGAGCGTTCGATGGTCTCGACCTCCTCGTCCGTATAGCTCTCGTCGGCTGCTGCAACCATGGCATCGACGAGATCGAGCGCGACCTTCTTGCCATGCAGGGTCGCCTTGCCGGCTTCCATCGGGCCGCCGGAAACGAACACGGCCGGGATATTGAGGCGCATCGCGGCATTGAGCATGCCGGGGGTGATCTTGTCGCAATTGGAGATGCAGACCATGGCATCGGCACAGTGGGCGTTGACCATGTATTCGACCGAGTCGGCGATGATCTCGCGCGACGGCAGAGAATAAAGCATGCCGTCATGGCCCATGGCGATGCCGTCATCCACGGCGATCGTGTTGAATTCCTTGGCGACGCCGCCGGCAGCCTCGATTTCGCGGGCAACCAGCTGGCCAAGATCCTTCAGATGCACGTGGCCTGGCACGAACTGGGTGAAAGAGTTGACCACTGCAATGATCGGCTTGCCGAAATCGCCGTCCTTCATGCCGGTGGCGCGCCAAAGGCCGCGTGCGCCGGCCATATTGCGGCCGTGGGTAGTGGTTCTGGAACGATAAACAGGCATAGGTCTTTCCTCGCTCGATCAGGCCAGTAGTCTACCCGCTCCTCGGCAGAGACACAAAAGGCCACATTTTTGAAAAAAGTCCTAAACCAACTGCTGATCACTGTCACTGCCGGTTATCGGCAAATCAGTACGGTACGGTACGGTTCTCATCCACACCGATCTACGGCCCTATGAAAGATCCTCGCGACGCAAGTCGAAATGATCGAGAATGATATCGAGATTTCGGCGATGCGACTTGAAGAAAAGGTCGAACAGGTCACCCGCGACCGGCACGCTGCCGACGAAGGCATCCACACCGAGATTGCCCAGCATCTGGACGAGTTTCGCGGACGGCACGCCCATGCGGCGCGCCTCGTTGATGAGGTAGAGACCAACCAGCGCTCCACCCGCATCACCGATGACGGGAATGAGACCGAAGACGGAATCTGCGCCGAAACGGATTCCGGTACCCGGAATGCGGATCGCCGTATCCATCAGGCGCGCAATACCGTTCAGCCGGCGCAGGCGCTTGAGCTTTTCGACGTGATCCAGATCGTCCTTGACGAACCGCCCGCTGGCGGCATCCCAGGTCTTCGTCGCCATCTGGCAATTCTCCATATTCGTTCAAAGCTACAAATGAGAATCGCGGATGTCGGTTCCAAGATGGCCGGACAGAGAATATGTGGTTTTTCTCACGCAAACGTGGTTCCGGCGAAAAATCCGGCATCTGTGAAACCGAGTGGTTTGGGATTACGTATAGTTCAAAGGAACGGCATCGCGCCCGAGGAGACATCCCATGCCCGCCTATCGTCCGCCGCATATCTCGCCATCGGAGATCACGCCGAAAGATATCTATCTCTCCCGCCGCAGCTTCATCGGCGCCGCAGCCGCCGCCGGGTTCGGTCTGGCAGCGGGTAGTGAAGCCTTAGCTGCGCCATTGAGCGCCGTGCCCGGTCCCTACAAGCTGAATGAGAAGCTGACACCAAAGGAGGCGGTGACGACCTATAACAATTTCTACGAATTCGGTGTCAACAAGGAAGATCCCTCGCAGAATTCCGGTGCCTTCAAGACGACGCCCTGGTCCGTCAAAGTCGAGGGTATGGTCGGCAAGCCGAAGGAATTCGGGCTTGATGAAATCCTCAAGATGAAGCTCGAGGACCGGACCTACCGGATGCGCTGCGTAGAGGGCTGGTCGATGGTGATCCCGTGGATCGGTTTTCCGCTTTCGGCCATCCTCGATCAGGTCGAGCCGCTCGGCAGCGCCAAATATGTCGCTTTCGAAACGGTGGTGCGGCCAGAGGAAATGCCGGGTCAGGGCGGCCTCTTCCAGCCCCTGCCCTGGCCCTATATCGAGGGCCTGCGGATGGACGAGGCGCGTCATCGGCTGACCATTCTTGCCGTAGGCCTCTATGGCGAAACGCTGCCGAACCAGAACGGTGCGCCAATCCGGCTCGTCGTTCCTTGGAAATACGGGTTCAAGAGCATTAAGTCGATCGTCAAGATCAAGCTGGTGGAAGAACAGCCGCAGACCACCTGGAAGAATTCAAACGCGCGGGAATACGGCTTCTATTCCAACGTCAACCCGGCGGTGGATCATCCGCGCTGGAGCCAGGCGACGGAACAGCGGATCGGTGAAGGCGGGTTCTTCGGGACGAAGCGGGTCGATACGCTGCCGTTCAACGGCTATGCGAACGAGGTAGCAAGCCTTTACTCCGGCATGGACCTCAAGGCGAATTACTGAAAATGGCCTCGATCTCTGCCGCCATCCCTGCCCTGCCGCGCAAATATCATGCGGCCAGCATCTGGGCGCTTTACGTGATCGGCCTCTGTCCAGCCGCCTGGTATTTCTATCAGGCGGCGACGGGTGGGCTTGGCTTCAATCCGGTCAAGGAATTCGAACACCTTCTCGGCATATGGGCCTTGCGGCTGATCATCGCGACGCTCGCGATCACACCTTTGCGCGATCTCTTCGGCATCAACTGGGTGCGTTATCGACGGGCGCTCGGACTGCTCGCATTCTATTATGTGCTGATGCATTTTTCTGTTTATCTGCTTCTCGACCTGCAGCTCAATTTCGCGGCGGTCGGCGGTGATATCGCAAAGCGGCCCTATATCACCATCGGGTTCGCCGCGCTGCTATGCCTTATTCCCCTGGCGGTGACATCCAACAACTGGTCGATCCGCAAGATGGGGCAAGGCTGGATAAGACTGCACAAGCTGATCTATCTTATCGCCATTGGTGGTGCGATCCATTATGTGCTGGCGGTCAAATCGGTGACCTCGGGGCCATTCGCCCATATTGCGCTTATCGGCATCCTCGTCGCCTACCGCCTCATCCGGCGGCCGCTCATGAACTGGAAGCGTGGGCGACGTCAGTCGGCGCAGGTCGCCCGGTGACGTCACCATGTGGAGATACGCTCACACGGAGCGCGTCAAACCGCCGTCAACCTTGAGGTTCTGGCCGGTAATGTAGCCCGCACCTTCGGAAGCCAAGAAAGCGACGGTCGCTGCAATTTCCTCGCTCGTGCCGTAGCGCTTCATCGGCACGCCATCACGACGCTCTTCGGTGGCCGGCAGGCTGTCGATCCAGCCAGGCAGGACATTGTTCATCCGCACGTTATCGGCGGCATAGGTATCGGCGAAAATCTTCGTATAGGAGGCAAGTCCGGCGCGGAAGACGGCGGAGGTCGGGAACATCGACGACGGTTCGAAGGCCCAGGCCGTGGAGATGTTGACGATGCTGCCGGATTTCTGCGCCTGCATGATGGGTGCCACGAGGCGCACCGGGCGGATGACGTTCATCAGGTAGACGTCGAGGCCGGTGTGCCACTGCTCGTCGGTGATCTCGATGATCTGGGCGCGAGGGCCGTGGCCGGCGCTGTTGACCAGGACATCTATGCGGCCCCAGCTATCCATCGCCGTATCGACGAGGCGCTTGAGATCGTCATTGGACTGGTTCGACCCGGTGATACCGATGCCACCGAGTTCCTGCGCCAGCGCCTCACCCTTGCCGGAAGACGACAGGATCGCAACCTTGAAACCATCCGCCGCGAGTTTCTTTGCCGAGGCTGCGCCCATGCCGCTGCCGCCCGCTGTCACGATCGCTACCTTTGCTTCCGACATCTCTTCAAGCCTTTCGATGCTATTGGATGACAATGGGTAACGCTGCTGCGCGCAGAACGCCAGCGCGGGTTTTGCTTAATCAGGAGCGGCTTTTCGACTTTGCCTTGGCAGTATTCAGCGCCGCCGCGTTGCGGATCAGCGCCATGAAGGCTTGCTCATCGATCGTCTCGCCCTCCCGCAGATCGATCGCCCTACGGGCATTGCCTTCAAGGCTGGCGTTGAAAAGGCCGGACGGGTCCTCGACGAACGCTCCCTTGGCGAAGGTCAGCTTGACGACCGCCTTGTAAGTCTCGCCGGTGCAGATGATGCCGTCCTTCTCCCAGACCGGTACGCTGCGCCATTTCCAAGTCTCGACGACATCTGGAACAGCCTTGTGGATGAGAGCACGGACATGAGCCAGCGTCTCTCCGCGCCAGTCGTCGAGTTCCGCGACGCGCTGATCGATCAACAGGGAGGAATCCTGTGTCCTGCCTTCAGCATCATTGTTCATGGCATCATCCTAAAGCTTTTCGCCGGGCAGCGCGCTTGCCTGCCTGACCCAGGTTGCGAGCTGTGCCTCGTTCCACTCGTCGGTTTCGTGGATATGGAAATAACGCGTCTCGGGCATTTTCGAATTCTCCGGCGGGACGGGATCCAGCGATACGCCGCGAAAGAAAGTCAGCTTCACATATTTGGTAAAACAGTGAAGGCCGAGGAACCAGCCCTGCCCTTCGACCCCGTACAGAGGTGTGTTCCACTTTACTGCCTTGGCGACATTGGGAACACAGCGCTCAACAAGCACGTCGAGCTTCCGCCCGACCTCGCTTTTCCAGCCCGGCATCGCAGCAATATAGGCCTGAACCGGCTCGTTTCCGTAACCTTTCGGGATTTGCGGATTGCCGCCGGCCAGGAGCTTGGGGGAGCCCTGCTGCGCCTTGCCCTTGCCATTCATGATGTCACGCTCCTCCCCGATCATGATCGGAATGATCATAGAGCAACGAACGATGGCGTCCATGCTTGGGATATGAAGCCCTATCCCAGTTCCCGATACGTGATGCCTGTAAATGCACAAGGGCCGGCGCCAATGGCCCGGCCCTTCCTGGATTGATAGAACTCGCTTCCGGTTCAGAACTGCTTCTTGAACAGAAGCCTGTCCAGTGACAGGTAACCGCCGCCGAAGGCTGCGAAGAGAAAGGCGCCGCCCGTCCAGAAGAGCGAATCCTGCTCGGCCTTTTCCTGAACCTGATGCAGGAACTTGGCGCCTCCATCTGCAAGACGCGCCACACCAGTTGGCGTGAAGTACTCGCCCCCCGCCTTCAGGGCATCGATGCCTGCCTGCGTCAGAAGCGCGTCGCCATAGGGATGGGCGAAATGGTACCAGAGAGTTATCGCCAGCATCACGCCGCTTGCCAGCGCGGCGGGACGGGTGAAAAGTCCGACTGCGATCAGCATGCCACCGACCACCTGGATCAGTGCAAGAACCGGCGACCAGAGCCAGCCGGGATAAAAGCCGAGATTTTCGACGAATCCGACCTGTGCGAGCGGGGCCATCAGTTTCGGCCAGCCCTCCACAACCAGCATGCCACCGACGGCCAGGCGAAAGATGCTCCAGGCCATAGGCTGGGCGACCTTCTCATAAAAGCCGCCAAGGGCGGGAATTATCAAATCTTTACGTTCGTTCTCAAATACGGGTGTGTATGCCATTGTCGTCCCTCACAACCCCACTGGTTGATATGTTTCGACACTAAGCCTGCCTTGCGCTTCATCATTGATTCCGGTCAAGAAAACGCAGCCGGTTTTCGATAGCCATTCCCAATCCGATGCCCGCGGCATAGGCGACAATGTTCCAGAGCGAGAATACCCGACCGAGCAGCAGCCTTCCTGCCAGGGTCAGGCGAAATTCATCGAGAGCCGGGGTCTGGTAAAGTCGGGAGAACTCTACAGAAACGGCTATCGCCAGTGCGATTGCGGCCATGACGGCCACGCGGCGGGACACGATGGCAGCTGCGACCAGCAAAAAAACCATGCAGCCCCAAAGAAGAGAACCGCCATATTTCACGACGCTGAAAGGCAGGCCCAGGTCATAACCGAAACCGCGAAGTGCAAGTCCGGCGACAATAACCGCGCCGACGCACAGTAGTCTTTGCAACCGAGCCCTCAGCATCCACCTTCCACCTGTCATGCCATCTCCAGAAATAAAAAAGCCGGGCGTTTCCACCCGGCTTTTCAAATTTGCGATCAAAGATCGAAAATTATGCGGCTTCTGCAGCTTCTGCTTCAGCGGCAACGCGAGCCTTGTCGGCTGCACCCTTGGCAGTGACGTCGCGTTCAACGAACTCGATGACTGCGAGCGGAGCATTGTCGCCCTGACGGTAGCCAGCCTTCATGATACGCAGGTAACCGCCGTTGCGGGTTGCGTAACGAGAAGCGATGACGTCGAACAGCTTCTTGACAGCGTCCTGGTCCTGAACCTGCGAGATCGCCTGACGACGAGCGTGCAGATCGCCGCGCTTGCCGAGGGTGACAAGCTTTTCGACGATCGGGCGAATTTCCTTCGCCTTCGGCAGGGTGGTTACGATCTGCTCATGGGTGATGAGCGATGCTGCCATGTTGGTGAACATAGCCTTGCGGTGGCTTGCGGTGCGGTTAAGCTTGCGGCCGGCTTTTGCGTGACGCATATCTGGTCTCCTTCACTTGCAGGCATTCGCCTGCAGTATGATTTGTTAGTATTGGTCTTCGTAACGCTTAGCGAGATCTTCGATGTTTTCCGGCGGCCAAGCAGGAACTTCCATACCAAGATGGAGGCCCATGGATGCCAGAACTTCCTTGATCTCGTTCAGCGACTTACGACCAAAGTTCGGAGTGCGGAGCATTTCCGCCTCGGTCTTCTGGATGAGGTCGCCGATATAAACGATGTTATCGTTCTTCAGGCAGTTGGCCGAACGGACGGAGAGTTCCAGTTCGTCGACTTTCTTGAGGAGCGCCGGGTTGAACGCGAGCTCAGTGACGGATTCCTCTTCCTGTTCCTTCTGCGGCTCGTCGAAGTTGACGAAGACCGACAGCTGGTCCTGAAGAATGCGGGCGGCGAAGGCTACGGCGTCTTCACCCGTGACCGAACCATCGGTTTCAATGGTCATGGTCAGCTTGTCGTAGTCGAGAACCTGGCCTTCGCGGGTGTTTTCCACCTTGTAGGACACTTTCTTGACCGGCGAGTAGAGGCTGTCGACCGGGATGAGACCGATCGGGGCATCCTCTGCACGGTTACGCTCGGCCGGGACATAACCCTTGCCGTTGTTGACCGTGAATTCCATGCGGATCTCAGCGCCGTCATCCAGCGTGCAGATCACGTGGTCGGGGTTCAGGATCTCGATGTCGCCAACCGTCTGAATATCACCAGCGGTAACGGCACCAGGGCCCTGCTTGCGCACGACCATGCGCTTCGGGTCATCGCCGTCCATCTTGATGGCGATTTCCTTGATGTTGAGCACGATGTCCGTCACATCTTCCCGAACGCCCGGGATAGAGGAGAACTCATGCAGGACGCCGTCGATCTGGACAGCCGTGACGGCTGCACCGCGGAGCGACGACAGAAGCACGCGGCGAAGCGCGTTGCCGAGCGTCAGGCCGAAGCCGCGCTCAAGAGGTTCAGCAACAAGCGTTGCCTTGGTACGACCGGACGAGGTGAATTCCACCTTGTTCGGCTTAATCAGTTCCTGCCAGTTCTTCTGGATCATGACCTATACCTTCCGTTCGTTGCCACCATCCAATCGTGGCAACCGAGCACGAGGAACACCGGAAAATACCCTTCCGGCGATACGGTGAAAGCCGCCTCGACCCCTGCAGGAGACAAAGCGGCTATTACCGAGTTCAGATGGCACTCGCCTTAAAAAGCGAGCCCCAATACGTCCATTAGACGCGGCGCTTCTTGCGCGGGCGGCAGCCGTTGTGCGGGATCGGCGTAACGTCGCGGATAGAAGTGATCATGAAACCGGCAGCCTGGAGCGCGCGCAGAGCCGATTCACGGCCGGAACCCGGACCGCAAACTTCAACTTCGAGCGACTTCATGCCGTGTTCCTGAGCCTTCTTGGCGCAGTCTTCAGCGGCGATCTGAGCAGCAAACGGGGTCGACTTACGCGAACCCTTGAAGCCCTTTGCACCGGCAGACGACCAGGCAATAGCATTGCCCTGCGCGTCGGTGATGGTGATCATGGTGTTGTTGAAGGTAGAATTGACGTGGGCAACGCCCGACGTGATATTCTTGCGTTCGCGACGGCGAACGCGAGTGGCTTCCTTGGCCATTTTATCCCTTTCGTTGATCTCTGCACCGCCGTAGTTCCAGCGGCTCCACCTGGAGAGGCAGTAGGTTTTAGGCAGCAGACAATTGGGCTTTCGCCCAATGCCTATTGGCTAATGCCTCAGAATTACTTCTTCTTACCGGCGATTGCCTTAGCCGGACCCTTGCGGGTACGAGCGTTGGTGTGGGTGCGCTGACCGCGGACCGGAAGGCCACGACGGTGACGCAGGCCACGGTAGCAACCGAGGTCCATAAGACGCTTGATGTTCATCGCGGTTTCACGACGAAGATCACCTTCGACAGCGTAGTCGCGGTCGATGGTTTCGCGGATCTGAAGGATTTCAGAGTCCGTCAGCTGATGGACGCGCTTTTCAGCCGGAAGACCGACCTTATCCATGATTTCCTGCGCAAATTTCGGGCCGATCCCGTGAATGTAGGTCAGCGCGATAACAACGCGCTTCGCAGTCGGGATGTTGACGCCAGCGATACGTGCCACGTCTATTCTCCTTCGTTCCGGTTGCCATCCGGCAAGCGGTACTTCTTCCATGATAGCAGCCTGATCAAGGCCACCAGTTCAACAACACCAAACGAGACAGGTCAAAACGACCAGCCCCGGATATCCTTGCGGAAATCCGCGCCAATCGCTCAAATCTGTCGCGAGTTGGCGCGGTGTTTAACGGAATCAGCGCTGAATTGCAACTGCCGAGCCCGAGATTCTTTAACAGACCTGTGACAGCTCAAAGAGCAGACAGTGTCTTTTCAATTTCGGCAGTCACGGCCTTCACGTCAGCCATGCCGTCGATCGTCTTCAACTGACCGGTCGATTCGTAATGAGCCGAGAGCGGAGCAGTCTTTTCACGATATTCGACCAGACGCTTCTTGAAAGCCTCCGGCATATCGTCGGCGCGAACCTTGCCGCCAGCGGCAATAGTTTCGGCCACGCGGTTTTCGATTCGGCCCATAAGAGCCCCCTCGTCCACCTTCAGTTCAATTACTGCGTCGAGAGGGCAGCCCTTGTCCTGCAGCATCTTTTCCAGCGCGATGGCCTGGGGCACGGTGCGCGGATAACCATCCAGGATGAAACCATTCGAACAGTCGTCGAGATCGATACGCTCAGCGACGATGGCGTTGACGATATCGTCGGACACCAGCTGGCCGGCATCCATAACCGCCTTCGCCTTCAGACCGATCTCGGTTCCTGCTTCCTTGGCGGCACGAAGCATGTCACCCGTGGAAAGCTGCGGAATACCGTATTTCTCAGTCAGCAGCTTTGCCTGCGTACCCTTACCGGCGCCGGGTGGCCCCAAGAATATAAGTCTCATCGTCCCCTCTTTCCTCCGCGCAGCTTCGACTTCTTGATCAGACCCTCATACTGCTGCGCAATGAGATGTCCTTGGATCTGCGCAACCGTATCGAGGGTTACACTGACAACAATCAAAAGCGAAGTACCACCAAGGGCTAATGGCACGCCCGTACGGGCGATCAGAAACTCTGGCAGAATGCAGACGAAGACGAGGTAGATCGCACCGATAACTGTGATGCGGGTCAGTACATAGTCAATATATTCGGCAGTCCGCTCGCCCGGACGGATGCCCGGGATGAAACCACCGTGTTTCTTCAGGTTGTCGGCCGTGTCCTTCGGATTGAAGACGATGGCCGTGTAGAAGAAGGCAAAGAAGGCGATCAGCAGGCCGTAAAGCAGCATGAACAGCGGCTGGCCATGGCCGAGGGCAGCAATGGCGGCTGTTGCCCATGCAGGCAGGTCGGAATTGCCTGCGAAGCCGGCAGCCGTTGCGGGGAGAAGCAGCAGCGACGAGGCAAAGATCGCCGGAATAACACCGGACGTGTTGAGCTTGAGCGGCAGGTGCGACGTGTCGCCCTGGAACATGCGGTTGCCGACCTGGCGCTTCGGATACTGGATCAGAAGACGACGCTGGGCGCGCTCCACGAAGACGATCAGGCCGATGACGAAGATCGCAACGAGGATGACGGCGAGAATCAGACCGGTCGACAGCGCGCCGGTGCGGCCGAGTTCCAGCGTGCCAGCGAGAGCGGACGGAAGACCTGCAGCGATACCTGCGAAGATGATCAGCGAAATGCCGTTACCGATGCCACGCGAGGTGATCTGTTCACCCAGCCACATTAGGAACATGGTGCCGCCGAGAAGCGTGACAACGGTCGACAAGCGGAAGAACATGCCGGGATCGTTGACGATGCCCTGCCCGCTCTCGAGACCGGCGGCAATGCCGTAGGCCTGGAGGGTGCCGAGAATCACCGTGCCGTAGCGGGTGTACTGGTTGATGATTTTGCGGCCGGCTTCACCTTCCTTCTTGAGATTCTCAAGCGAAGGAACGACCGAGGTCATCAGCTGCACGATGATCGACGCGGAGATATACGGCATGATGCCGAGCGCGAAGATCGCCATGCGCTCGACAGCGCCACCGGCAAACATGTTGAAGAGGCCGAGGATACCGCCAGCCTGGCCGCGGAAGGCCTGCGCATAGGCTTCGGGGTTTAGACCCGGAAGCGGGATATGCGTGCCGAGGCGGTAAACGAGGAGAGCAGCAAGGGTAAACCACAGCCGCTTCTTGAGATCCTCTGCCTTGGCGAAGGTTGAAAAATTGAGATTAGAGGCAAGTTGTTCCGCTGCAGACGCCATGCGTTTCTCCGCCCGATCACTTTCCCCGGGCGCAAAATGCCTGGTCAGGAAAGCAGTCGCAAATTCTGGTTCAAAAAACCGGGCGCGGAGATTGCGGGAGCAATCGGGTGCCTCACCCTGTTTTCATGTGATCGGCGCCCATCGGGGCCGCCAAATCGTGAGGCTCACATATGGACATAAAATCGCCCGGTGTGAAGCTCACACCGGGCGATTTTAAACGTTTTACTCTGCGGCAGTTTCCGCAACGACGAGCAGCTTGATAGAGCCGCCAGCCTTTTCGATCTTTTCGACGGCAGCCTTGGAGGCACCGGCAACTTCGATCGTCAGCTTTGCCTTCAGTTCGCCATCGGAAAGAACGCGAACGCCGTCCTTCTCGCGACGGATAACGCCGGCAGCCTTGAGAGCTGCCGCATCAACCGTTGCCTTGGCGTCGAGCTTGCCAGCATCGATCGCGGTCTGGATACGGCCAACCGAAACGGTGACGTATTCAGAAGCGAAGATGTTGTTGAAGCCGCGCTTCGGCAGGCGACGGTAGATCGGCATCTGACCGCCTTCGAAGCCGTTGATGGCAACCCCAGAACGAGCCTTCTGACCCTTGACGCCGCGACCACCGGTCTTGCCCTTGCCGGAACCGATACCACGACCTACGCGGATACGGTCCTTGGACGAACCTTCGTTGTCCTTGATCTCATTCAGTTTCATGATCAAACCCTCACTTCTCGTCGACGACGCGGACGAGATGCTGGACGGCCCGGATCATGCCACGGACGGAAGGCGTATCTTCCAGCGTGCTTACCCGGTGCATCTTGTTGAGGCCCAGACCAACCAGCGTAGCGCGCTGGATAGCCGGACGGCGAATAGGCGATCCGATCTGTTCGACCGTAACCGTCTTTGCTTCAGTCTTCTTCGTAGCCTTAGCCATGGGTCAGACTCCTCTTATTCTTCAGCAGCATTGCCGGAGGCGGCACGGCGAGCCTGAAGCGTAGCATATTTCATGCCGCGCTGAGCTGCGATGTCCTTCGGATGCACCTGGGCCTTGAGGGCGTCGAACGTTGCACGAATCATGTTGTACGGGTTCGACGAACCGGTCGACTTCGCAACAACGTCGTGAACGCCCAGCGTTTCGAAAACAGCACGCATCGGGCCACCAGCGATGATACCGGTACCAGCCTTGGCGGAGCGCAGCAGAACCTTGCCGGCGCCGTGGCGGCCATTGACGTCGTGATGCAGCGTACGGCCGTCACGCAGCGGTACGAAGATCAGATCGCGCTTTGCGGATTCAGTTGCCTTGCGGATAGCTTCCGGCACTTCACGAGCCTTGCCATGACCGAAGCCAACGCGACCCTTCTGGTCGCCAACGACGACGAGAGCAGCAAAACCGAAACGACGGCCGCCCTTGACGACCTTAGCGACGCGGTTGATCGCGACCAGCTTGTCGACGAATTCGCTATCGCGCTCTTCACGGGCCTGACGATCGTCGCGGCCCTTTCTTTCCTGTGCCATTGTCCTTGTCCTTTTTCTTTTGCGGGTAGAACGGCAGGTTAAAGATAACCCGGAAAAATCCGGGCGGTGCGGAGAAACCGCATTTCGCCCGGCCTCCCCTATTCAAAGGAAGACCGGGCGAAAATTTCTTAGAAGCTCAGACCGCCTTCGCGGGCAGCTTCAGCAAGTGCCTTGATACGGCCGTGGTAGATGAAGGCGCCGCGATCGAACACGACTTCCTTCACGCCAGCCTTGGAGGCGCGCTCTGCAACCAGCTTGCCGACGGCAGCAGCTGCTGCAACGTCCGCGCCGGTCTTCAGCGACTTGCGCAGGTCGGCGTCGAGCGTGGAGGCGGCTGCAAGCGTGCGGCCGGCCACATCGTCGATGACCTGTACGTAGATGTTCTTGGACGAGCGGTGAACCGACAGACGCGGACGGCCATTTGCGACCTTCTTGATCTGACGGCGAACACGGCTCGCACGCTTGGTGAGTGCTTCTTTCCGAGTAGCCATTGTTCCGCGTCCTTACTTCTTCTTGCCTTCCTTGCGGACGATCCGTTCCTCGGCGTACTTGACGCCTTTGCCCTTGTAGGGCTCGGGACCACGGTATTCGCGGATTTCCGCGGCAACCTGACCGACCTGCTGCTTGTTGATGCCGGAGACGATGATTTCCGTCGGCTTCGGCACGGCAATGGTGATGCCCTCAGGGGCTTCGTAGACTACGTCGTGGGAGAAACCGAGAGCCAGCTGCAGGTTCTTGCCCTGCATGGCTGCGCGGTAACCAACGCCGTTGATTTCGAGCTTGCGCTCGTAACCGTCCTTAACGCCCTTGAAGATGTTCTCGACCATCGTGCGGGACATGCCCCACTTCGAACGAGCATCCTTGGAATCGTTGACCGGGGTCACCGAAACGGCGTTATCATTCAGCTCAACCTTGACTTCGTCATTAGCGACGAAGTGAAGTTCGCCCTTCGGGCCCTTCGCGGTGATCTTCTGGCCTTCGACCGAAGCCGTAACGCCTGCAGGAACCGGAACGGGCTTTTTACCGATACGAGACATTTTGTTATCCTGTCTGTCCGTTATGGAGATCCTTGCCCAGTCTTAGAAGACCGAGCAAAGAACCTCGCCGCCTACGTTCTGTTCGCGAGCCTGGTGATCGGCCATCACGCCCTTCGGGGTCGAAAGGATGGTGATGCCGAGGCCGTTCGCGACCTGCGGAATGGACTTAACCGAGACATAAACTCGGCGGCCCGGCTTCGAAACGCGGCCGATCTCACGGATCACGGACGCACCTTCGTAGTACTTCAGTTCGATTTCAATCTCGGACTTGCCGTTGCCGAAATCGGTTTGGGTGTAGCCGCGGATGTAGCCTTCAGCCTGCAGGACATCCAGAACACGAGCGCGCAGGCGCGAAGCCGGCGTCGTGACGGAGTTCTTGCGGCGGGAAGCGCCGTTGCGGATACGGGTGAGCATATCGCCCAAGGGATCAGTCATGGTCATCGAACGATCTCCTTACCAGCTCGACTTAACAATACCCGGCACCTTGCCGAGGTTGCCGAGCTCACGAAGCGCGATACGCGACATCTTGAGCTTGCGATAGAAAGCGCGCGGGCGACCGGTGACTTCACAACGGTTGCGGATACGCGTCTTCGAGCCATCGCGCGGCAGGGAAGCGAGCTTGATAGTTGCCTTGAACCGCTCTTCGATCGGAAGCTCCTGGTTCATGATGGTTGCCTTCAATGCTGCGCGCTTGGCAGCATGGTCGGCGACCGTCTTGCGGCGGCGCTTGTTCTTTTCAACTGCGCTGGTCTTCGCCATATCGTAGTTCCTTTTTAACGCTCGTCGTTACGGTTACGCACGGAACGGGAAGTTGAACTCTTTCAGAAGAGCCCGTGCTTCGTCGTCGTTCGTAGCCGTCGTGCAAACGATGATGTCCATGCCCCACATCTGATCAACCTTGTCGTAGTTGATTTCCGGGAACACAATGTGCTCCTTGAGGCCCATGGCGAAGTTGCCACGACCATCAAAGGACTTCGGGTTCAGGCCGCGGAAGTCGCGAACGCGCGGAAGCGCGATGTTGACCAGGCGATCCATGAATTCATACATGCGGGCGCCACGAAGGGTAACCTTCGCGCCGATCGGCATCTGTTCGCGAACCTTGAAGCCTGCAATCGAGTTGCGGGCGCGCGTGATAACCGGCTTCTGGCCAGCGATCGCAGCAAGGTCGGCTGCAGCAACAGTAGGCTTCTTGGAGTCGGCAGTTGCCTCGCCCACGCCCATGTTGATGACAATCTTGTCCATCTTCGGGATCATCATCTCGTTAGCGAACGAGAACTGCTCCTGAAGTGCTGCGCGGATGCGGGTGGTGTATTCGACCTTGAGCCGCGGCTCGTAATTTGCCTCAGCCATCGATGACATCTCCCGTACGCTTGGCTACACGCACCTTCTTACCGTCGACGACAGAGAAGCCAACGCGGGTCGGCTTACCGTCTTTCGCCACGATCGCGACGTTCGACAGATGGATGGATGCTTCCTTGTTGATGATGCCAGCTTCCTGCGTCTGGGTCTGACGCTGGTGGCGCTTCACCATGTTGATACCGCGGACGACCGCACGGTCTTCCTTCGGCAGAACCTGGAGAACTTCACCGGTACGGCCCTTGTCCTTGCCGGCGAGGATGACGACGTTGTCGCCCTTCTTGATCTTCTGCATGGGTCCCGCTCCTTACAGTACTTCTGGAGCCAGCGAGATGATCTTCATGTGGTTCTTGGCGCGAAGTTCGCGCGGAACCGGTCCGAAGATACGGGTGCCGATCGGCTCTTTCTTGTTGTCGATGAGAACCGCTGCGTTGTTATCGAAGCGGATGACGCTGCCGTCGGCGCGACGGATGTCTTTAGCGGTACGCACAACAACCGCCTTCATCACGTCGCCCTTCTTCACGCGGCCGCGCGGAATAGCTTCCTTGATCGAAACGACGATAATGTCGCCGACCGAAGCGTACTTGCGCTTGGAGCCGCCCAGCACCTTGATGCACATGACACGACGTGCGCCGGAATTATCCGCCACGTCGAGGTTTGTTTGCATCTGAATCATGTCAGGTCGCCTTTTTCTAATGACCGGAACACCACACACCGAAGCGCGTGATGCCGGCTATGAACAGATTTTCAGTGTGCGCGGGATGGGTCTTGCCAAGGTGGTTTCCCTGAAAGGGACCTTCCGTGCGCTCAAAGCAAAAGAACGCCCGTTTCCGAGCGCTCTACGCCAGTGGCGTGCTTCATACAGGATTCTCCGCCAGACGCAAGTGCCTGGCGGAAATTCCTGGTCTTCTTAAGCCTGGGCGGCAATTACCGTCCAGCGCTTGTCCTTGGAGATCGGTGCGCATTCCTCGATGGAAACGACATCACCAACCTTGTACTGGTTGTTTTCGTCATGGGCCTTGTACTTCTTGGACCGGCGAACGGTCTTCTGAAGCAGAGGGTGAGCGAAGCGGCGCTCGACGCGGACAACAACGGTCTTTTCGTTCTTGTCGGAAACGACAACGCCCTGCAGAATGCGTTTTGGCATATTATTCTTCCTTAGGCCTTGGCTTCTGCCGCCTTCTGGCGGGCAATGGTTTTCACGCGAGCGATGTCCTTGCGAACTTCAGTGATGCGCGAGGACTTCTCGAGCTGGCCGGTGGCCTTCTGGAAGCGCAGGTTGAACTGCTCCTTCTTGAGCTCGGCGAGCTTGTCCTTGAGCTGGTCGGCGCTGAGGCCGCGTACGTCTTCGGCTTTCATCGTGCCTTCTCCTTACTCTGCGATGCGCTGAACGAAGCGCGTCGTGACCGAGAGCTTGGCAGAACCGAGGCGAAGTGCCTCGCGCGCGATTTCTTCCGAAACGCCGTCGATCTCGAACATGATACGACCAGGCTTGACCTTGCAAGCCCAGTATTCAACCGAACCCTTACCCTTACCCATACGAACTTCCGTGGGCTTTGCAGTAACCGGGACGTCAGGGAAGACGCGGATCCATACTCGACCCGCGCGCTTCATATAACGGGTGATCGCGCGGCGAGCCGCTTCGATCTCGCGAGCGTTCACGCGGTTCGGTTCCTGAGCCTTCAGGCCGAATTCGCCGAATGCCAAGTCAAAGCCGCCCTTTGCGACGCCCTTGATGCGGCCCTTGAACTGCTTGCGATACTTGGTACGCTTTGGCTGCAACATTTTCTTACTTCTCCGAGCTTATCTTTCGCCAGCGATAATCAAGCGTTTTCGCGTTCGCGGCGACGATCGCCACGATCACGGTCGCGGCTTGCCGGACCCTGCGCATCGCCTTCCAGCGCGCGACGTTCGGAAGCCATCGGATCGTGCTCAAGGATTTCGCCCTTGAAGATCCAGACCTTGATGCCGCAAATACCGAATGCGGTTTCGGCTTCAGCCGTACCGTAGTCGATGTCTGCACGCAGCGTGTGAAGCGGAACGCGGCCTTCACGGTACCATTCGGTACGAGCGATTTCCGCGCCACCCAGACGGCCGGCGCAGGTGATCTTGATGCCTTCGGCGCCAAGACGCATTGCGGACTGAACAGCGCGCTTCATCGCACGGCGGAAAGCCACGCGGCGTTCGAGCTGCTGAGCGATCGACTGTGCAACCAGCGTCGCATCAACTTCCGGCTTGCGAACTTCAACGATGTTGAGGTGCGTTTCGGAGGAAGTCATTTCGGAAAGCTTCTTGCGGAGCTTTTCGATGTCTGCACCCTTCTTGCCGATGATCAGACCCGGGCGAGCCGAGTGGATCGTGACGCGGCACTTCTTGTGCGGACGCTCGATGACGACCTTGGCGATACCGGCCTGCTTCAGTTCCTGCATGAGGTATGCACGGATCTTCAGGTCTTCGTGGAGCAGCTGGCCGTATTCCGAGTTATCGGCGAACCAACGGCTGTCCCAGGTGCGGTTAATGCCGAGGCGGAAACCGATCGGATTAATTTTCTGGCCCATTATGCGACCTCCCCTTTTTCCTCGACTTCGCGAACGACGATCGTCAGATGCGCGAACGGCTTTTCAATGCGCGATGCGCGGCCGCGACCACGAGCGTGGAAACGCTTCATGGTGATCGACTTGCCGACGTAAGCTTCCGCTACGATCAGGCTGTCGACGTCGAGGTCATGGTTGTTTTCAGCGTTGGCGATAGCAGACTCGAGAGTCTTCTTCACCGTGCCGGAGATGCGCTTGCGCGAGAACTCGAGTTCTGCGAGAGCGCGCTCTACCTTCTTGCCGCGGATCATGGCGGCAACCAGGTTCAGCTTCTGCGGGCTGACGCGAAGCGTACGGGCAACTGCCTGTGCTTCGTTGTCCTTCAGCCGGCGTTCGGTCTTTGCCTTGGCCATGATTACTTCCTCTTCGCTTTCTTGTCCGCGCCGTGACCGTAATAGGTCCGGGTGGGAGCGAATTCACCGAACTTGTGACCGACCATGTCTTCGTTGACATTAACCGGGATGTGCTTCGAGCCATTGTAGACGCCGAAGGTGAGACCGACGAACTGCGGCAGGATGGTGGAGCGACGGCTCCACATCTTGATCACTTCGTTGCGGCCGCCTTCACGTACCTTCTCAGCCTTGGCGAGAAGATAGCCGTCAACAAACGGACCTTTCCATACTGAACGAGCCATTGAACGACTTCCTCTCTTACTTCTTCACGTGGCGCGAGCGCATGATGAACTTGTCCGTGGACTTGTTCGAACGTGTGCGCTTGCCCTTGGTGGGCTTGCCCCAAGGCGAGACCGGATGACGGCCGCCCGAGGTACGACCTTCACCACCGCCGTGCGGGTGGTCGACCGGGTTCATGACAACGCCGCGGTTATGCGGACGCTTGCCACGCCATACGGTGCGACCGGCCTTGCCGTCATTGATGTTGCCGTGATCCGGGTTGGATACGGCGCCAATCGAGGCTAGGCAGGAACCCGGGACGAGACGCTGCTCACCAGAGTTCAGACGAAGGATCGCCATGCCGCTATCACGACCGACGAGCTGTACGTAGGTGCCAGCCGAACGAGCGATCTGGCCACCCTTGCCCGGCTTCATCTCGACGTTATGAACGATCGAGCCAACCGGAATGTACTGCAGCGGCATGGTGTTGCCAGGCTTGACGTCGACAGCCTTGTCGGAAGCGATGACCTTGTCGCCGGCAGCAAGGCGCTGCGGAGCGATGATGTAGGCCTGTTCGCCGTCCGTGTAGGTGACGAGCGCGATGAATGCAGAGCGGTTCGGGTCGTATTCCAGACGCTCGACCGTGCCCTCAACGTCGAACTTGCGACGCTTGAAGTCGACCAGGCGGTAGGTACGCTTGTGACCGCCGCCGATGAAGCGGGCGGTGATGCGGCCGTTGTTGTTACGGCCGCCGCTCTTGGAGAGACCCTCGGTGAGCGCCTTGACCGGCTTGCCCTTCCACAGGCCCGAACGGTCGACGATGACCAGCTGACGCTGGCTCGGGGTCGTCGGATTGTAGCTTTTCAATGCCATTGTTTCTTACCTCAAAGACCGGTGGAGACGTCGATCGTCTGACCTTCGGCCAGGGTGACGATAGCCTTCTTGACGTCCTTCTGCTTACCGATGAAGCCGCGGAAGCGCTTCGTCTTGCCCAAACGGACCAGCGTATTGACGGCAGTGACCTTCACACCGAAGAGAGCTTCTACGGCAGCCTTGATTTCAGGCTTCGAAGCAGTCTTGGCAACGTTGAAGACAACCTGGTTCTGTTCAGACAGAAGGGTCGACTTTTCGGTGATCGAGGGAGATACGATCACATCATAGTGGCGAATGTCGGTCACTTGAAACGCTCCTCGAGGGCTTCAACCGCAGCCTTGGAAAGCACGAGCTTGCCGCGACGCAGGATGTCGTAAACATTGATGCCCTGAACCGGCAGAACATCGATGTTCGGGATGTTCTGGGCTGCGAGCTTGAAGTTGCTGTCCAGCTCGGCGCCACCGATAACCAGAGCATTGGTCAGGCCGAGCGACGCGAACGTGCCGACGAGAGCCTTGGTCTTTGCTTCGGTCGCAACCAGATCGTCGATAACGATCAGATCTTCCGACTTCAGCTTGGCGGAAAGAGCATGACGCAGGGCCAGAGCGCGAACCTTCTTCGGCAGATCGAAGGCGTGGCTACGGGAAACCGGGCCATGAGCCTTACCACCACCGCGGAACTGCGGAGCGCGAGCCGAATGGTGACGAGCGCGGCCCGTACCCTTCTGCTTGTACATCTTGGAACCGGTGCGCGAAACTTCGCCACGGGTCAGTGTCTGATGCGTGCCCTGCTGCTTCTTGGCGAGCTGGTAACGAACCATACGAGCGAGGATGTCCTCGCGGGGATCGAGGCCGAAGATCGCGTCCGACAGGGAAACCTTGCCAGCGTCTTTGCCTTCGAGGGTCTTGACGTTGAATTCCATAATAATGGCTCCCTTACTTCGCAGCCGACTTGACGGCGTCGCGAACAACGATCCAGGCGCCCTTGGAGCCGGGGACGGCACCCTTGACGAGGATCAGGCCGCGGCCTTCATCGGTGGACACGACTTCGAGGTTCTGGGTGGTGACGCGCGTCTGGCCCATGTGACCAGCCATGCGCTTGCCCTTCCAGACCTTGCCCGGATCCTGGTTGTTACCAGTCGAACCGTGCGAACGGTGCGAAACGGAAACACCGTGGGTCGCACGCAGACCGCCGAAGTTATGGCGCTTCATGGCGCCGGCGAAGCCCTTACCGATCGAGGTACCGGTCACGTCGACCAGCTGGCCAGCCGTAAAATGGTCAGCCTTCAGCTCGGTGCCAACTTCAATCAAGTTGTCTTCAGATACGCGAAACTCGACGAGCTTCGACTTCGGCTCAACATTTGCGATGGCAAAGTTGCCGCGCATTGCCTTGGAGGTGTTCTTCACCTTGGCAGCGCCTGCACCGAGCTGAAGAGCGACATAGCCGTTCTTCTCTTCAGTGCGATGAGCAACGACCTGGCAGTTGTCGAGACGCAATACGGTTACCGGGATATGCTCACCGGCGTCGTTGTAGACGCGGGTCATCCCAATCTTCTGTGCAATTACACCTGAACGCATCGGTTCAATCCTTCCAACTCAGCTCTGATTTCTCAGAGCTTGATCTCAACATCGACGCCGGCGGCGAGGTCGAGCTTCATCAGCGCGTCCACCGTCTGCGGTGTCGGGTCAACGATATCGAGAAGGCGCTTATGAGTGCGCATCTCGAACTGCTCGCGGCTCTTCTTGTCGATGTGGGGGGACCGGTTAACCGTAAACTTCTCGATGCGGGTCGGAAGCGGAACGGGGCCCCGGACACTTGCTCCGGTGCGCTTCGCCGTCGACACGATCTCGCGCGTAGAAGCGTCGAGAATACGGTGATCGAATGCCTTAAGGCGAATGCGGATATTTTGGCCGTTCATTCGACGTTATCCTTGTTTTCTGTTCTCCCGATACCAAACGTGATGGCACGGGTTGTTCGTTTACCTAAGGCGGATCACCGGTTTCAAAGATCGAAGAGAACACCGCTTCCAGCAGGTGCCCACTTCCAGTCTTCAGGCCCGAAGGCCCACCTTAAATTCTTGTGCAATTTCCTGAATCGCCAAAGCGAAGCAGGCGCAAATCGCGCTTGCGCGCCATTTGCAATGTTTTTGTGTCATAAGCAAGTCGCAATAGGCCACTTGCTTAAAAAAAATTGAAGCGGGCGGCATCCGAAGATACCGCCCTGCCCTTTATCGATTACTCGATGATCGAAGCGACGATGCCTGCGCCGACGGTACGGCCGCCTTCGCGGATAGCGAAGCGAAGCTTTTCTTCCATCGCGATCGGAACGATCAGTTCAACAGCAACCGTGACGTTGTCGCCAGGCATAACCATTTCCGTGCCTTCCGGCAGAGAAACGATGCCGGTCACGTCCGTCGTGCGGAAGTAGAACTGCGGACGGTAGTTGGTGAAGAACGGCGTATGACGGCCGCCTTCTTCCTTCGTCAGGATGTAGGCTTCAGCCATGAACTTCTTGTGCGGCTTGACAGAGCCCGGCTTGCACAGAATCTGGCCACGCTCAACGCCGTTACGGTCAACGCCGCGAACCAGTGCGCCGATGTTGTCGCCGGCCTGGCCCTGATCGAGCAGCTTGCGGAACATTTCAACGCCGGTAACCGTCGTCTTCGAGGTGGCGCGGATGCCGACGATTTCGACTTCTTCACCAACCTTGACGATGCCGCGCTCGACGCGACCGGTCACAACCGTACCACGACCCGAGATCGAGAACACGTCTTCGATCGGCATCAGGAACGGCTGGTCGATCGGACGCTCAGGCGTCGGGATGTAGGCGTCAACCGCTGCCATCAGTTCGCGAACGGCGTCTTCGCCGATCTTCTTGTTCGAATCTTCAAGAGCAGCAAGAGCAGAACCCTTGATGACCGGAACGTCGTCACCCGGGAAGTCGTAGGACGACAGCAGCTCGCGAACTTCGAGCTCGACGAGCTCAAGCAGTTCTTCGTCGTCAACCTGGTCGACCTTGTTGAGGAACACGACCAGAGCCGGAACGCCAACCTGACGAGCAAGCAGGATGTGCTCGCGGGTCTGCGGCATCGGGCCGTCGGCTGCCGAGCAAACCAGGATCGCGCCGTCCATCTGTGCGGCACCGGTGATCATGTTCTTGACGTAGTCGGCGTGGCCGGGGCAGTCAACGTGAGCGTAGTGACGGTTCGGGGTCTCGTATTCAACGTGTGCCGTCGAAATGGTGATACCACGGGCCTTCTCTTCCGGTGCTGCGTCGATCTGGTCATACGCCTTGAATTCACCGAAAAACTTCGTGATCGCTGCCGTCAAAGACGTCTTGCCGTGGTCAACGTGACCAATCGTGCCGATGTTGACGTGAGGCTTATTGCGCTCAAACTTGCTCTTTGCCATTGCAGGCTCTCCATCTTGTACAAGCCCTTCAAGGGCTTAAATTCTTGTTGTCGCCCCGGTTCGAGACCGGGGCGTATTCAGTGTGGGTATTCCGATTACTTCTGACCGGAATACTTCGCCTGGATTTCGGTTGCGACGTTCGACGGAACCGGTGCGTAGTGATCGAAGGTCATCGAGTACTGCGCGCGGCCCTGGGACATGGAGCGCAGGTTGTCGACGTACTTGAACATGTTCGCCAGCGGAACGTGAGCGTTGATAACGATCGCGATGCCGCGCTGTTCCTGGCCCTGGATCTGGCCACGACGCGAGTTCAGATCGCCGATAACGTCACCGACGTAATCTTCCGGCGTTACAACTTCGACCTTCATCATCGGCTCGAGCAGCTGAGCGCCGGCCTTCTTGGCTGCTTCACGGAAGCAGGCACGCGATGCGATTTCGAAGGCGAGGACCGAGGAGTCGACGTCGTGGAAGGCACCATCGATGAGGGTAGCCTTGACGCCGAGCATCGGGAATCCAGCCAGCGGACCGGAAGAGAGAACGCTTTCGATACCCTTCTGAACGCCCGGGATGTATTCCTTCGGAACAGCACCACCGACGATCTTGGATTCGAACTTGAACTCTTCGCCTTCCGGATTCGGTTCGAAGATGATCTTGACGCGCGCGAACTGACCGGTACCACCGGACTGCTTCTTGTGCGTGTAGTCTTCTTCGTGCTGACGCGTGATGGTTTCGCGGTAGGCAACCTGCGGAGCACCGACGTTCGCTTCAACCTTGAACTCGCGACGCATACGGTCGACGAGAATATCGAGGTGAAGTTCGCCCATGCCGGCGATGATCGTCTGGCCGGATTCCTGGTCGGTCTTGACGCGGAACGACGGGTCTTCAGCAGCCAGGCGGTTGAGCGCGAGGCCCATCTTTTCCTGGTCGCCCTTGGACTTCGGCTCGATCGCGATCTGGATGACCGGTTCCGGGAATTCCATGCGCTCAAGAATAACCGGCTTCAGCGGATCGCAGAGCGTATCGCCAGTGGTGGTTTCCTTGAGGCCGGCCAGAGCAACGATGTCCCCTGCGAAGGCTTCTTCGATGTCTTCACGGGAGTTCGAGTGCATCTGCAGCATACGGCCGACGCGCTCGCGCTTGTCCTTGACCGTGTTGATGACCGACGAACCCTTTTCGAGCTTGCCGGAGTAGATGCGTGCGAAGGTCAGCGAACCGACGAAGGGGTCGTTCATGATCTTGAACGCGAGCATCGAGAGAGGCTCGGCATCGTCAGCATGACGTTCGATTTCTTCTTCGGTCTTGAAGTCGATGCCCTTGATGGCCGGAATATCGACCGGCGACGGCAGATAGTCGACAACTGCGTCGAGAAGCGGCTGAACGCCCTTGTTCTTGAACGCGGTACCGCAGAACATCGGATGGAACTTGACGTCGATCGTGCCGCGGCGAACCAGGGCGCGAATCTTGTCGTTGTCCGGCAGATCGCCGTTCAGGTATGCTTCCATCGCTTCTTCGTCGATCTCGACAACGGTCTCGATCAGCTTTTCGCGATATTCGGCAGCCTTTTCCTTCAGGTCTTCCGGGATCTCGACGACGTCCCAGGCAGCGCCCAGGGACTCATCGCGCCATACGAGCGCGTTCATCTCGATCAGGTCGACAACGCCCTTGAATTCGGTTTCTGCACCGATCGGGAGCTGCATGACAACTGCGGTGGCGCCAAGACGGGTCTTGATCATTTCAACCGAGCGGTAGAAGTCCGCGCCGGTCTTGTCCATCTTGTTGCAGAAGATCATGCGCGGAACGTTATACTTCTCAGCCTGACGCCAGACGGTTTCCGTCTGCGGCTCTACGCCGGCGTTAGCATCGAGAAGGGCAACAGCACCGTCGAGAACGCGCAGCGAACGTTCGACTTCAATGGTGAAGTCGACGTGGCCGGGGGTGTCGATGATGTTGAAGCGGCGCATCTTGCCGTCGCGACCCTTCCAGAAGGTCGTGGTGGCAGCGGACGTGATCGTGATGCCACGCTCCTGCTCCTGCTCCATCCAGTCCATGGTGGCTGCGCCGTCATGAACTTCGCCGATCTTGTGCGACTTGCCGGTGTAGTAAAGGATACGCTCGGTGGTCGTGGTCTTGCCGGCGTCGATATGCGCCATGATACCGAAGTTGCGGTAGTCTTCGATTTTATATTCGCGAGCCATAATGACTGCCTTTCGAAATTCGATCGGTTAAGATTACCAGCGATAGTGCGAGAATGCGCGGTTCGCGTCTGCCATCTTGTGCGTGTCTTCACGCTTCTTGACGGCCGAGCCACGGTTGTTTGCGGCATCCATGAGTTCGCCCGACAGACGATCGATCATGGTGGTTTCGTTGCGCTTGCGGGCTGCAGTGATCAGCCAGCGAATTGCGAGGGCCTGGCGGCGTTCCGGACGCACGTCAACCGGAACCTGGTAAGTAGCACCACCAACACGACGCGAGCGAACTTCAACATGCGGCGCGACATTGTCGAGCGCCGAATGGAAGATTGCAAGCGGGTCAGACTTGGCCTTGCCCTGCACAGCGTCAAATGCGCCGTAAACAATGCTTTCAGCTACGGACTTCTTGCCGTGGAGCATAATGGCATTCATGAACTTGGTGACGATCAGATCGCCGAACTTCGGGTCCGGGTTGATCTCACGCTTTTCTGCACGATGGCGTCTGGACATACTAATCTCGTCTCTAAACGTTACGGGCGCTTTATCACGCGGAGAACCTCGCGCAGCGCCGGATTGATAAAGTCAAAGTCCGAAGGATTACTTCGGACGCTTTGCACCGTACTTCGAACGACGCTGCTTACGGTTCTTGACACCCTGGGTATCGAGAACGCCGCGGATGATGTGGTAACGAACGCCCGGCAAGTCCTTTACGCGGCCGCCACGGATCATGACGACAGAGTGTTCCTGCAGGTTGTGACCTTCACCCGGAATGTAGCCGATGACTTCGAAGCCATTGGTGAGGCGAATCTTGGCGACCTTACGCAGAGCCGAGTTCGGCTTCTTCGGGGTCGTGGTGTAGACGCGCGTGCAAACGCCGCGCTTCTGCGGGTTTTCCTGCAGAGCAGGAACCTTATTGCGCTTTACGTTGGCCTGACGCGGCTTACGGATCAGCTGGTTTACGGTAGGCATATAACCATCCCTTGCAAAATCTTCTTCAAAGCCCCTTTCGGGACCATCGAGATGCCGTTTCCGGCGGCAACACGCACTTTCCTCATACACAAACGTGGCCCGATCCCGTTTTCGGATGGACCACGGAAGACAGAGGACGCATTATTCATGCGTCGTGCGTGCAGCATTCATATAGTCTACGTGCGTTTTAGGAGCCTGTTTGAGACGAGTTCCGGAATAGATTAATCCCGGACGCACGAGTCTCACATGGCTTCCGATGCCGGGCGTTTACTGTCTTAACCCTTCTGCGTCAAGGGTCGGCCCCAAAATAATGGTTCAGGCGCCGGTTTTGCGGGGTTTTCATCAGCGCGGCAGCAGTCGGCATATCGATATTGGAACCGAGTCGCGATTGTGTTTGGGAATCGCAGTCGAGACGTCTATTGAAACCGGGAACTTTTCAGACGGGACGATCTTCCCTTATGAAGGCCCATTCAGGAGAATATCATGATTTCACCCGCAGACAACGACAATACCGACGACCCGATGATCTTCATCATCATTGGCAAAGCCTATGAGACGAAGGGGGGCGAAGGTATCGAACTCCACATCATGCTGCGTGCGCCCGATGACGATACCGCTGTGAGAGACGCGTTGAATGCCCTTTCTGAGGAAGGTTTTCTGGAAGCAGATCTCGATCAGATCGGCGTGCTCCAGGACGAACCGCCGGAAGAACCACATGCTTCGGCCTATCAAGGCGCCCTGGAGGGCGAAGTCGCGATCATCCGTTTCGACTAAGGGCACTATCACCCCACAGCAGATGTCCGACCTCCTGGGATAAAGGCCGCTCCTGTTTCGGCACGGCCTTTGCCCCATGCGGGAAAGTTTCTCGTCTCCCCAGCCTACTTGACCGGTATTATCTGACTGGCCGGCTTAGGCGTTGTTGCCGTTTCTGCAGGTAGAACCGGGTAGGTCACATCTGGCGCCCTACCCGTCAGGCTTTCCAGAAACGCGACGATCAGATCGACGTCGTTGCCTTCCAGCTTTTCACCTAACTGCGCCGTACCCATGATTGCCACAGCCTGCTTTAGACCCCAGACCTTGCCGGAATGGAAATAAGGCGCGGTAAGCGCAATGTTACGAAGTGGCGCGGCGCGGAAGACGTAACTGTCGTCAGCCGTATTTGTCACCGCAAAGCGACCTTTGTCATTTTCAGGAAGAACATCGGCGCCTGGCTTCTCGATCAGACCAAACGGATAATAGCCCTCCCCGCCCACATTGATGCCCGCATGGCAGGATGCGCAGCCCTTGTCCATGAAAAGCTGCAGGCCCTGCCTTGCCTCTGCGGTCAATGCATCATCATCACCATTGAGGAATGAATCGAACGGTGCCGGTGTTATCAGCGTAGCCTCGAAGGCTTCGATCGCCATGGCGAAATTATCGAATGTCACCGGATCCGCATCGCCGGGGAATGCCGCCTTGAACCACTCTACATATCGCGGCATGGATTTCAGGGTTGCGACCACCTGGCCGGGCGTATTGGCCATTTCGACACCCGCCTGAACCGGGCCTTTTGCCTGAGCCTTGAGATCTTCCGCCCGTCCGTCCCAGAACTGGGCGATATTAAAGACCGCGTTGAAGACCGTAGGAGAGTTACGCGGTCCCTTCTGCCAACCGTGACCGATCGAAGTTTCGAGATTGTCGTCGCCGCCGGTCGCCAGATTATGGCAGGAATTGCAGGAAAAGACGCCGGATGCAGACATGCGCGGGTCAAAGGAGAGCGCCTTGCCGAGCGCGATCTTTTCCGCCGTGATCTTGTTGCCCTTCACCGCCGGAACAGTCGAAGGCAATGGCTTGAACAGTTCCTGCGCCTGTTGCCTCAGTTCCGCAGGATTGAGATCGGCAGCATAAGCGGTCGTTGCCAGAAGCAGACAGGCAGCGACGGACGTCATTAGCTTTTTCATTCGAGCCTCCATCATCATCGAATGCGAGAAGCTTAGAACGGCTCCAAATTGATGCCTTTTCTTCGATCAACACTTTAGAATTAGTCAAAATAAAAACGCCCGGATTGCTCCGGGCGTTTTTGAATGCGTCGCGAAAACGGGAGGAAATCCCCCTCGCCTGCCTTATTCGGCAGGCGTTTTCTCCGGGTTCAGGTTCTGCAGCATCGGCGTTGCCGAGTCTGCACCAGTGCCCTTCTTACGCTCGTCTAGGATCAAGTCGTCGCGCGTGGTTGCGATACGACGGATCTGGGTCATGGTACCACCTGTACCAGCCGGGATCAGGCGGCCGACGATGACGTTTTCCTTCAGGCCCTGCAGCGTGTCGATCTTGCCGGCGATTGCAGCTTCTGTGAGAACCTTGGTGGTTTCCTGGAAGGATGCAGCCGAGATGAAGGACGGCGTCTGCAGCGATGCCTTGGTGATGCCGAGCAGAACCGGCTCGCCATAGGCAGGCTTCTTGCCTTCTTCGATCAGCGCGTCGTTGGCATCTTCAAGCTCGATGCGGTCGACATTATCACCGACGATGTACTGGCTGTCGCCGGCATCGGTGATTTCGACCTTCTGAAGCATCTGACGGACGATGACTTCGATGTGCTTGTCGTTGATGACAACGCCCTGCAGACGGTAGACTTCCTGGATTTCGTTCACGAGGTAGGAAGCGAGTGCTTCCACGCCCTTGATCGCCAGAATGTCGTGCGGCGCAGGATTGCCGTCGAGGATGTAGTCACCCTTTTCGATGTAGTCGCCATCCTGAAGATGGAAGGGCTTGCCCTTCGGGATCAGGTATTCGACCGGTTCGACACCATCTTCGGCCGGCTCGATCATGACGCGACGCTTGTTCTTGTAGTCGCGGCCGAGGCGGATCGTACCATCGATTTCAGCGATGATAGCGTGGTCCTTCGGACGACGTGCTTCGAACAGTTCTGCGACGCGCGGCAGACCACCGGTGATGTCCTTGGTCTTGGCGCTTTCCATCGGGATACGTGCAAGCACGTCGCCCTGAGCGATCTTCTGGCCCGGTTCGACGGAGAGGATTGCTTCAACCGACAGGTTGAAACGGGCCTCACCACCACGCGACAGCTTCATGATCGCACCGGAAGCGTCCTTGATGACGATTGCCGGCTTCAGATCCGCGCCGCGCGGGGTCGAACGCCAGTCAATGACCTGACGCTTGGTGATGCCGGTGGATTCGTCGGTCGATTCCAGAACCGAGATGCCGTCGACGACATCTTCGAACTGAACCGTACCGGCGACTTCCGTCATCATCGGGCGTGTATACGGATCCCACTCTGCCAGACGCTGACCGCGACGAACCTTGTCGCCGTCATCGACATGGATCTTAGAACCGTAAGCGACGCGCTGCGAAGAACGCTCGACACCACGTTCGTCGAGAATGGTGATGGCCATGTTACGGCCCATCGCGACGAGAACGTTTTCCGAGTTCCGCAGCATGTTGCGGTTCTTGATCAGGATCGTACCTTCATACGATGCTTCCAGGAACGACTGGTCGACCACGTTTGCCGTACCGCCAAGGTGGAACGTACGCATGGTCAGCTGCGTGCCCGGCTCGCCGATGGACTGAGCGGCGATAACGCCGACTGCTTCGCCCATGTTGACCGGCGTACCGCGAGCAAGGTCACGGCCGTAGCAGACCGAGCAGACGCCCGTCTGAACTTCGCAGGTCAGTGCGGATCGAATGCGGATCGACTGGATGCCAGCCTTCTCGATTTCGATGACATCCGGCTCAAGGATCATCTTGCCGGCATCGACGATACGATCGCCCGTTACCGGGTGGTCGATGTTGTCGAGTGCCGTACGTCCGAGAACGCGAGCGCCGATCGAAGCAACAACCTGACCAGCATCGACGATGGCAGTCATGGTGAGGCCGTTTTCAGTGCCGCAATCCACGAGGTTGACGATGCAGTCCTGGGCCACGTCGACGAGACGACGGGTCAGGTAACCGGAGTTTGCCGTCTTCAAGGCGGTGTCTGCCAGACCCTTACGGGCACCGTGCGTCGAGTTGAAGTACTCGTTAACGGTCAGGCCTTCCTTGAAGTTCGAGATGATCGGGGTCTCGATGATTTCACCCGACGGCTTCGCCATCAGGCCGCGCATGCCGCCCAGCTGGCGCATCTGGTTCGGAGAACCACGGGCACCCGAGTGGGACATCATGTAGATCGCGTTCATCGGCTTCTGGCGACCGGTCTCGGCGTCGAATTCGACAGCCTTAATGCGGGCCATCATGTCTTCGGCGACCTTTTCGGTTGCCTTGCCCCAGGCGTCGACGACCTTGTTGTACTTTTCGCCCTGAGTGATCAGGCCGTCATTGTACTGCTGCTCGTATTCCTTAACGAGAGCCTCGGTATCACCGACGATCTTCTCCTTGGAATCCGGGATGATCATGTCGTCCTTGCCGAACGAAATGCCGGCGCGGCAAGCATGAGTAAAGCCGAGCTGCATGATCCGGTCGCAGAATATGACCGTGTCCTTCTGACCGCAATGACGGTAGACCGTGTCGATCATCTTGGAGATGTTCTTCTTGGTCATTTCCTGGTTGCAGGTCTCGAACGGCACGTTGACGTTCTTCGGCAGAAGCTCGCCAATGATCAGACGGCCAGGCGTCGTGTCATAGATCTTGGAAACCAACTTGCCGTCGGCATCCATGGTCTTGAAACGACCCTTGATCTTCGAATGCAGCGTGACGACCTTGTTTTCCAGCGCATGGTGCAGTTCGCCCATGTCGGAGAAGGCCATGCCTTCGCCCGGCTCGCGCTCGTTCATGATCGACAGGTAATACAGGCCGAGAACCATGTCCTGCGACGGAACGATGATCGGTGCACCGTTTGCCGGATGCAGGATGTTGTTCGTCGACATCATCAGGACGCGGGCTTCGAGCTGAGCTTCGAGCGACAGCGGCACGTGAACGGCCATCTGGTCACCGTCGAAGTCGGCGTTGAAGGCCGTGCAGACGAGCGGATGCAGCTGGATGGCCTTGCCTTCGACCAGGGTCGGTTCGAAGGCCTGGATGCCCAGGCGGTGCAGCGTCGGTGCGCGGTTCAAGAGAACCGGATGCTCGCGGATAACCTCGTCGAGGATATCCCAGACTTCCGGCTTTTCCTTTTCAACCAGCTTCTTGGCCTGCTTGACGGTGGACGAGAAGCCCTTGGCGTCAAGACGGGCGTAGATGAACGGCTTGAACAGTTCGAGCGCCATCTTCTTCGGCAGGCCGCACTGGTGCAGCTTCAGTTCTGGACCAGTCACGATGACCGAACGACCGGAATAGTCGACGCGCTTGCCGAGAAGGTTCTGACGGAAGCGGCCCTGCTTGCCCTTGAGCATGTCGGACAGCGACTTCAGCGGACGCTTGTTGGCGCCGGTGATGACGCGGCCACGGCGGCCGTTGTCGAACAGCGCGTCTACAGATTCCTGCAGCATGCGCTTTTCGTTACGGATGATGATGCCCGGAGCGCGCAGTTCGATCAGGCGCTTCAGACGGTTGTTACGGTTGATGACGCGGCGGTACAGATCGTTGAGGTCGGACGTCGCGAAACGGCCGCCATCAAGCGGAACCAGCGGACGCAGGTCCGGCGGGATAACCGGAACGACCTTCATGATCATCCATTCCGGGCGGTTGCCGGATTCGATGAAGTTCTCGACGATCTTCAGGCGCTTCATGAACTTCTTCTGCTTCAGTTCAGAAGTCGTTTCAGCAAGTTCCGCACGCAGGTCGCCGGCGATCTTTTCGAGGTTCATCGAAGCGAGCATCTCGTAGATGGCTTCCGCGCCGATCATCGCCGTGAACTGGTCTTCACCATATTCGTCGATGGCGAGCATGTACTCTTCTTCGGAGAGAAGCTGGTTCTCCTTGAGAGCGGTCAGGCCCGGCTCGGTGACGATGTAGTTCTCGAAATAGAGAACGCGCTCGACATCCTTCAGCGTCATGTCGAGCAGGGTCGAGATGCGCGAAGGAAGCGACTTCAGGAACCAGATATGGGCGACCGGAGCGGCGAGCTCGATATGGCCCATGCGCTCACGGCGAACACGCGACAGCGTAACTTCGACGCCGCACTTTTCGCAGATGATGCCCTTGTACTTCATGCGCTTGTACTTGCCGCACAGGCATTCATAGTCCTTGATGGGACCGAAGATACGCGCGCAGAAAAGACCGTCACGTTCCGGCTTGAACGTACGGTAGTTGATGGTCTCCGGCTTTTTGATTTCGCCATAGGACCAGGAGAGAATCTTCTCGGGCGACGCGATCGAAATACGGATCGAGTCAAAGTGCTGCGCAGGCATCTGCGGATTGAAAAGGTTCATGACCTCTTGGTTCATGCCTATCTCCTTTGGGGCAAAGAGCCCTCGGCTTGCGACGGTACCATCCTGTTTCCCGCGATGGATGGTCTGTCACGTCAGTACGGTGCTAGCCGCAAAATGCGGCAAAACTTTCCCCGACACCCGGCGGGAACCGGTGCAGGGAGCGGCGCGCGCAGACAGCGCGCGCCTCCTTGACGATTATTCGGCTGCGTCCGGCAGCTGACCTTCGGCTGGCAACTCGACCTTCGAGTTTTCCAACTCGACCGACAGACCGAGCGAGCGCATTTCTTTGACGAGAACGTTGAAGCTCTCCGGAATGCCCGCCTCGAACGTGTCGTCGCCACGGACGATCGCCTCGTAGACCTTGGTACGGCCAGCCACGTCGTCCGACTTCACGGTCAGCATTTCCTGCAGGGTGTAGGCTGCGCCATAGGCTTCCAGAGCCCAGACTTCCATTTCCCCGAAGCGCTGGCCGCCGAACTGCGCCTTACCACCGAGCGGCTGCTGGGTGACGAGCGAGTACGGGCCGATCGAACGCGCGTGGATCTTGTCGTCCACGAGGTGGTTCAGCTTGATCATGTACATGTAGCCGACGGTGACCTTACGGTCGAAGGGCTCGCCGGTACGACCATCGTACAGAACCGACTGACCGCTTTCGTGCAGGCCTGCCTTCTTCAGCATCGCAGCAACGTCCGGCTCATGCGCACCGTCGAAGACCGGCGTTGCGATGGAGACGCCCTTGCGGGACTGTTCGGCAAGCTTGACGAGCGCGTCGTCGTCGAAGTGTGCCACTTCGTCCTTCGCCTCACTGGAGTACACGTCCGTCAGGACAGTCTTCAGGTTGCTGATGTCCATGGTCTTGCGATACTCGTCGAGCATCTCGCCGATCTTCTTACCCATGCCGGCGCAAGCCCAAGCAAGGTGGGTTTCGAGGATCTGACCGACGTTCATACGCGACGGAACACCGAGCGGGTTCAAGCAGATGTCGACGTGCGTTCCGTCTTCGAGAAACGGCATGTCTTCGACAGGCACGATACGCGAGACAACGCCCTTGTTACCGTGACGGCCGGCCATCTTGTCGCCCGGCTGGATCTTGCGCTTCACAGCGACGAAGACCTTGACCATCTTCATGACGCCCGGAGGCATTTCGTCGCCACGCTGGACCTTTTCGACCTTGTCCATGAAGCGATGCTCGAGCAGCGACTTGGACTCATCGTACTGGCCGCGCAGAGCTTCGATCTCGCCCTGAACCTTCTCGTCTTCGACTGCGAACATCCACCACTGCGAGCGGGGATATTCGGAGACGACGGCGTTGGAAAGTTCGACGCCCTTCTTGAAGCCTTTCGGACCGGCAACCGACATCTGTCCACGCAGCATGTCGACCAGACGGCTGTAGACGTTACGGTCGAGGATCGCCTGTTCGTCGTCGCGGTCCTTGGCGAGGCGTTCGATTTCCTCACGCTCGATCGCCATCGCACGTTCGTCTTTCTCGACGCCGTGACGATTGAAGACCCGAACTTCGACGATCGTGCCGAACGTGCCCGGAGGCATGCGCATGGAGGTGTCGCGAACGTCGGACGCCTTTTCACCGAAGATGGCGCGCAGAAGCTTTTCTTCCGGCGTCATCGGGCTTTCGCCCTTCGGCGTGATTTTGCCGACGAGAATGTCGCCAGGAGCAACTTCCGCACCGATGTAGACGATACCGGCTTCGTCGAGATTCTTCAGCGCTTCTTCCGAAACGTTCGGAATGTCACGCGTGATTTCTTCCGGACCAAGCTTCGTGTCGCGGGCAGCAACTTCGAATTCTTCGATGTGGATGGAGGTGAACACGTCGTCAGCGACGATGCGTTCCGACATCAGGATCGAGTCTTCGTAGTTGTAGCCGTTCCAAGGCATGAACGCGACGAGCGCGTTGCGGCCGAGTGCCAAGTCACCGAGATCCGTAGACGGACCGTCAGCGATGATGTCACCGCGGTTCAGAACGTCGCCGACGGCGACCAGCGGGCGCTGGTTGACGCAGGTGTTCTGGTTGGAACGCTGGAACTTCTGCAGGCGGTAGATGTCAACACCGGACTTGCCGGCATCAAGATCTTCCGTAGCGCGGATAACGATACGCGTTGCGTCAACCTGGTCGACCACACCGCCACGACGGGCAGCGATGGCAGCGCCGGAGTCACGGGCCACGACCGGTTCCATGCCGGTGCCAACGAACGGAGCTTCGGCACGAACCAGAGGAACGGCCTGACGCTGCATGTTCGAGCCCATGAGAGCGCGGTTGGCGTCGTCGTTTTCGAGGAACGGGATCAGAGCGGCAGCAACCGAAACCAGCTGCTTCGGCGAAACGTCCATCAGGTTGATGGTGTCTCGCGGGGACAGCATGACTTCGCCGGCATGACGGCAAACCACGAACTCTTCAACGAATGCGCCTTCGGCAGTCAGTTCCGAGTTGGCCTGAGCCACGTAATACTTCGCCTCTTCCATGGCGGAGAGGTAGATCACGTCCTTGGTAACGACGCCGTCAACGATCTTGCGGTACGGCGATTCAATGAAGCCGTACTTGTTGACGCGGGCGAAGGTTGCCAGCGAGTTGATCAGACCGATGTTCGGGCCTTCCGGCGTTTCGATCGGGCAAATACGGCCGTAGTGGGTCGGGTGAACGTCGCGGACTTCGAAGCCTGCGCGCTCGCGGGTCAGACCACCCGGGCCAAGAGCCGAAAGACGGCGCTTGTGGGTGATTTCCGAAAGCGGGTTCACCTGGTCCATGAACTGCGACAGCTGCGAGGAACCGAAGAATTCGCGGACGGCAGCAGCAGCCGGCTTGGCGTTGATCAGGTCCTGCGGCATGACGGTGTCGATTTCGATCGACGACATGCGTTCCTTGATCGCACGCTCCATACGGAGCAGGCCGAGACGGTACTGGTTTTCCATCAGCTCGCCGACCGAACGAACACGGCGGTTGCCGAGGTTGTCGATGTCGTCGATTTCGCCCTTGCCGTCACGCAGCTCGACCAGCATCTTGACCACGGCCAGGATGTCGTCCTTGCGCAGAACGCGAACGGTATCTTCGACCTGCAGGTCGAGACGCATGTTCATCTTGACGCGACCAACGGCCGAGAGGTCGTAGCGCTCTGCGTCGAAGAACAGCGAGTTGAACATGGCTTCCGCGGATTCCATGGTCGGCGGCTCACCCGGACGCATGACGCGGTAGATGTCGAACAGAGCGTCCTGACGGTTCTCGTTCTTGTCAGCCGCAAGCGTGTTGCGGATGTAGGCGCCGATATTGATGTGATCGATGCCGAGAACCGGGATCTCGTCGAAGCCAGCTTCGAGGATGATCGGCAGAGTCTTCTCGTCGATTTCGTCGCCGGCTTCGAGATAGATCTCACCGGTCGAGTAGTTGACGATATCTTCTGCGAGATAGTTGCCGTAAAGGTCTTCGTCGGTGGCCTTCAAGGCCTTGAGGCCCTTTTCGGTCAGCTGACGGAGCAGACGCGGGGTCAGCTTCTTGCCGGCTTCAACGACGACTTCGCCAGTATCGGCGTCGACCATTTCCGACAGAGCCTTGGCGCCCTTAAGCGTCTCGGCCTGGAACGGAATGCGCCAGCCGTCGCCGGAGCGCTCATAGTTCGACTTCGTGTAGAAGGTCGACAGGATTTCTTCGCCGTCCATGCCGAGCGCCATCAGCAGCGAAGATACCGGGATCTTGCGGCGACGGTCGATACGGGCAAAAACGATGTCCTTGGCGTCAAATTCAATATCGAGCCAGGAACCGCGATACGGGATGACGCGAGCCGCGAAGAGCAGCTTGCCGGAAGAATGGCTCTTGCCCTTGTCGTGGTCGAAGAAGACGCCCGGCGAACGGTGCATCTGGGACACGATAACGCGTTCGGTGCCGTTGACGATGAACGTACCGTTATCCGTCATGAGCGGCATGTCGCCCATGTAGACAGACTGTTCCTTGATGTCCTTGATGGACTTCGCGCCCGTATCCTCGTCAATATCGAATACGATGAGGCGCAGCGTCACCTTCAGGGGAGCTGCGTAGGTCAGGTCGCGCTGACGGCATTCCTCGACGTCGAACTTCGGCGGGTCGAATTCGTAGGAAACGAACTCGAGCATCGAAGCGCCGGAGAAATCCGTGATCGGGAAGACGGACTTGAAGACCGCATTCAGGCCTTCGTCCGGACGGCCGCCCTTGGGCTCTTCTACCATCAGGAATTGGTCATAGGATGCCTTCTGAACCTCGATGAGGTTCGGCATTTCCGTGACTTCGGGGATCTTACCAAAAAACTTGCGTACGCGCCTGCGACCATTAAACGAAAGGGTCTGCTGAGCCATCGTCGCTCCTTCAAAATTGCATCCGGGCCTGCAACGGACGGCTATCGGAGGCCAACCGATATACCATCGAACATGGTTTCTCAATCTCGTCCCGCTTGCCGAAACCCTAAGCCGGATTGCCTAGCACTTCGGTGGGGACCATCCTCTTGAGAACCCATTACCCAGGACCCGTTTTCATACGGATCCTGGGTAATAAGTTCGAAAAGAAACGGACGGGAGAGAGATAGGCTCTCCCCCGCCACATTCCAGTATTACTTGACGTCGACCTTAGCGCCGGCTTCTTCAAGCTTCTTCTTGAGGTCAGCGGCTTCAGCCTTGGAAACAGCTTCCTTGACAGCCTTCGGAGCGCCTTCGACGAGGTCCTTGGCTTCCTTGAGGCCGAGACCGGTGATGGCGCGGACTTCCTTGATGACGTTGATCTTGTTGGCGCCAGCGTCAACCAGGATAACGTCGAACTCGGTCTTTTCTTCTTCAGCAGCAGCCGGTGCGCCAGCGCCGCCAGCAGCAGCAACTGCTACCGGAGCAGCAGCGGAAACGCCCCACTTTTCTTCGAGAAGCTTGGAAAGCTCAGCAGCTTCCAGGACGGTCAGGGCCGAGAGGTCTTCAACGATCTTTGCGAGATCAGCCATTTTGTAGTTCCTTCTGTTCGGTTCGAACTGGTTTTAAATAAACAGCGAAGTTCCGCCTTACGCGGCTTCGTCCTTCTTGGCATAGGCTGCAAACACGCGAGCAAGCTGACTTGCCGGTGCCTGTACGACGCCTGCGATGCGGGTTGCCGGGGTCTGAATCATACCCACCAGCTTTGCACGCAGTTCGTCCAGCGAAGGCAGGGTCGCAAGCGATTTGACTGCATCCGCATTCAGCGAGGTCGCGCCCATGGCACCACCGAGAACAACGATCTTGTCGTTGGTCTTGGCGAAATCCATGACGACCTTCGGAGCCGTAATCGGATCATCGCTGTAAGCGATGAGCGTCTGACCCTTGAACAGGTCAGACATCGATTCGGATTCCGTGCCCTGAAGAGCGATCTTGGCCAGACGGTTCTTCGCGACTTTGACGGTGCCGCCAGCAGCGCGCATCTTCGAACGAAAATCGTTCATCTGTGCGACTGTGACACCAGCATAGTGGGCCACGACAACCGAACCAGAAGCCTTGAAGACTTCGTTCAGCTCCGTGACAAATTCGCGCTTTTCCGCTCTTTCCACTGTCTGTCTCCAGTTGGTAGGACCGCAATCCTGCAAGTCCCACCGGGTTGCCTTTGCCTCAGACGATCTCCGGAGAGACCGTAAGCGGCGGTTGAGGATCCTGTCCCCCCGCACTGAAACCAAAGGCTTCAGGCACAAGGCACACTAGGCTCGAACCGAATATCGAAGCGCTATACGCACTTCCAAATTCTGGGTTCTTACCCGTCTCATGCAGGTCATTCGATTAAGGCATCATCAACAAGGATTTCAGCCACCCGCAATCTCGGACAGGAATTCCGGATTTCTCCGGAAATCCCCTACCCCTCAGGATTGGACCTTCAGGGTTGGGAATTCATGCGACCGAAGCCCAGAGAAAACTCTGAGCTTCGGAAATTCAGTCATTAAGCAGCAGTAACCGACGACGGGTCGATCTTGACGCCTGGACCCATGGTCGAGGAGATCGCTACGCGCTTGACGTAGTTACCCTTCGCGCCAGCCGGCTTTGCCTTGATGACGGCGTCAGCGAAGGCCTTGATGTTTTCTTCGAGCGCCTTGGCGTCGAAGGAAGCCTTGCCGATGCCAGCGTGAATGATACCGGCCTTTTCGACGCGGAATTCAACAGCGCCACCCTTGGAAGCCTTGACGGCACCCGTGACGTCCATCGTAACCGTACCAACCTTCGGGTTCGGCATCATGCCACGCGGGCCGAGAACCTTACCGAGGCGACCGACGAGCGGCATCATGTCCGGGGTTGCAATGCAACGATCGAAGTCGATCTTGCCGCCCTGGACGATTTCCAGCAGGTCTTCTGCGCCGACGATGTCTGCGCCTGCAGCCTTGGCTTCATCAGCCTTGGCGCCACGTGCGAAGACGGCAACGCGAACGTCGCGGCCAGTGCCGTTCGGCAGGTTGACAACGCCACGAACCATCTGGTCGGCATGACGCGGGTCAACGCCGAGGTTCATTGCGATTTCAACGGTCTCGTCGAACTTGGCGGTTGCGCGTTCCTTGACCATCGAAATGGCGTCGGAAAGGGCTACGAGCTTGGTCGGATCAACGCCTTCGCGGATCTTCTGAATACGCTTTGCAAGCTTTGCCATATTAAGCCACCACTTCCAGACCCATGGCGCGGGCAGAACCCTCGATCATGGCCATTGCGCCTTCGATATCGGCAGCGTTGAGATCCTTCATCTTGGCTTCGGCGATCGACTTGATCTGAGCCTTGGTGAGAGTACCGGCCTTGCCGCCCTTACCAGGCGTCTTGGAACCGGAGGTGATCTTCGCTTCCTTCTTCAGCCAGTAAGAAACCGGCGGCTGCTTCATGACGAAGGTGAAGGACTTGTCCTGATAATAGGTGATGACGACCGGGATCGGCATACCCTTTTCCATTTCCTGCGTGGCGGCATTGAACGCCTTGCAGAATTCCATGATGTTGATGCCACGCTGACCAAGCGCCGGGCCGATTGGCGGGGACGGGTTTGCCGATCCTGCCTTGACCTGAAGCTTGAGCTGGCCTGCTACTTTCTTAGCCATATCTCTCTGCCTTTCACTAACGGGGCGGTTTCCCGACCCAACTTGCCGGATTTCTCCGGCGGCTGCGGTTGCGTGGTTCGGATCATTGGAGTCCGGCTAAGACCCCTCACCTTCCACGCGGTTCGCGGCTTTCACCGCGCGAGGCCCGACATGCGGCCCCCAACTTTAAGATCAGACCTTCTCGACCTGAGCGTATTCCAGCTCGACCGGGGTCGCGCGACCGAAGATCGAAACCTCGACCTTGAGGCGCGCACGCTCCTCGTCGACATCCTGAACAACACCGTTGAACGATGCGAAAGGACCATCCGAAACACGAACCTGCTCGCCGATCTCGAACGAGATCGAGGACTTCGGACGCTCGACACCTTCCTGGACCTGGCCGAGGATACGCTCGGCTTCGAAATCCGGGATCGGAACCGGCTTATTGTCGGAACCGAGGAAGCCCGTAACCTTGGGCGTATTCTTGATCAGGTGATAGGCCTCATCCGTCAGGTTTGCACGAACAAGCACGTAACCCGGGAAGAACTTGCGCTCGCTGTCGACCTTGCGGCCGCGGCGCACTTCCGTCACCTTTTCAGTCGGAACAAGAATCCTTTCGAACAGATGCTCAAGCCCCTTCTGGCGAGCCTTGTTCTCGATGTCGTCTGCGACCTTCTTCTCGAAGTTCGAATATGCGTGGACGATATACCAGCGTGCCGCCATCTTCACTCTCCAGTTTTAAACGCTGACGTTCAGGATCAGGCGCAAAAGCCAGCCCATCAACTGATCCGCCGCGAAGAAAAACAGGGCAGCAAAGACAACCATAACCAGAACCATAGCCGTAGAGATCGCAGTCTCGCGGCGGGACGGCCAAGTGATTTTCAGACCTTCGGAACGAACCTGCTTAAAGAACGTGACCGGATTGGTTTTGGATGCCATCGATTTTCCACGCAATTACGGCACGTAAAGCCGAACTCGCTCAGCCCCACGCACCGCGTGTCTGTTTTTCCCTACATAAACACCGCCTCCCCTTTGCACAAGAGGAAAAACAATGTTCGATTAAATTTCGCCGATCCACTCGGCACAGCTCCGGCGGATCAATCACCCAGCCTAACGAGCTTTATTGAGTGGCAGGGGCAGCCGGGCTTGAACCGACGACCTGCGGTTTTGGAGACCGCCGCTCTACCAACTGAGCTATACCCCTTCGCCCTATCCGACTGCAAAAATCACATTCGATTCCGCGTCGTCTTTAAGCTAGGCGCTCCCTTTACGGTGCGTTGCCCCACTTGGCAAGTATGTTTTTTCGTTTCCGACATGTTCAATATGCATCGCCGCGCCGATCGCCGGCATCTACAGCACGAACCGTCGCGAAAGCGGGCTCGGCGCCGCCGAGAATATCGCTGCCGGCAATATCCATCGCCCCCGGCAAAACAGCAGTCACCCCCTTGCGCTCATTGGTAAGCGGCAGGCGCTTCCACGCCAAACGAGGCGGCTGCGCGACATAGGCATCCGGCTCATTCACGAGTTGCCCTATCACTCGATCGACGATTGTCGAAATACCGAGCTTGCGACCTTCGGAATGATAGAAATTACCCTTTATCTGGATCGCACCGGCCAGCGCCTTGATGAAGCAAGCCAGAAGGCTTCGGTCGATTCGCTCGGGATGCCGCCAGAATACATCCAGTCCACCCTGATGCGTCAGTCCGGGTATATCGAAGACAGCAGCACCCAAGACGATGGTAGGGACGTCTGCCCGCAGACTGTGAAGACCTGTCGTGGAATTGACCACGATGGAACCGTGGCACTCGCGCAGGATTTCCGCAAGATTGCCTTTTTCGATAAAGGCGACACGATTTTCGATCCGATATTTCGCGGCAAGTTCAGCAACGACCTTGCGCCAGTTCTCAAGATCATTATCGAGCGGATGCTGCTTGATGATCAACCGGCCGTTTTCAGGCGCATGACGCGCAAACGACTGCATGACCTGATCCAGCATCTGCGAAATATGCCTATAGGGCGAATTCGCCCTGATCTGGTAATCGCTCTGGAGTTGGAGCGCGAGCAGATAGTTGCGCTTCAGCTTGTCGTCGAAATACCCCTCCGGCAAATCGTGCCTCTCACGGAACATGCGCGGCAGCCAGGATAGGTAGTCGAACAACGGGTCGTAATATTTGTCGGAGCGATAAAAGGGAAACATCATCCGGCCGAAATAGGCGACCAGATTATAGATTACCTCGTTGGTCGCCTCCTGCCCGAATGTATGCGGATAGCGGTTCTTCAAATCCGGATCGGCCACCTTAGCGGCGATCTGGCGAATACGGTCCGGATCGTTCGGAAAATGAGAGAAACGCCCCATACCGTCACGCTCAAGCGTGATCCAGTCAGGTCGGAGATAACCGAATTCCACGGCGTGACAGCGCACACCAAGGCGCCGCGCGACACGCGCGGCAAGCCGGTGATATGGCAACCGATCCGCATAATAAAGAATGTCGGTGATGCCTTCCCGCTTCAGAAGCGCTGCAAGATAGCGCGGCCATGCCTTCAAAGTTCCGCGGTAGTTGATCGCTCCGCGCTTGAACCAGTAGACCTGATCACCGAAGGAGAAGTTCACTCTCCTCGTCTCCACGCCCCTGGCTTCGAACCCTTGGGAGAGCTCGCGCCAGAAAACCGACGGAGGACCTTGCAGAAAGAGAACTTTGGTCATACGCGATCAATGCCTTCTAAACTTCGAGGTACCGAGAAATCGGCCACACAAAGCAGTGAGATTCAGCTATTCGTCGTTAGGTTGCTGGAATTCTCACCAAACCCATACCGCCGTCAATGCAAATACGGTTTCAGCCTGTTAATTTCACGTAAGCACTGTGACATGAAGAACCGCACCTTTCTTTTCCTTCAAGGCCCCGCCTCGCCGTTTTTCCGACTTGTCGCGGACAGGCTGGAAGCTAAGGGCGCGCGCGTTTTGCGCATCAATTTCTGCCTTGGCGATATGGTTTTCTGGTGGCCGAAAAGAGGCGTCTTCTTTCGCGGAAAAAAGAGCGAGTGGCCCGCTTACCTTGAGGCATTCACACGTCACCACTCGGTGACAGACATCGTTATGCTCGGTGACGGCCGTGATTATCACGCAACTGCCGCTGAAATCGGCCAGGCTCTGGGCGTCAGGATACATATTGTCGAGCATGGCTATCTGCGGCCGGACTGGTTGACGGTCGAGCCGGACGGCATGTCGGCTCATTCGCGTTTTCCGCAGGAACCGAAGGCGATCAGGGTTCTGGCCGACGGCGTGCCGCCCGTGGTGCGCGGCGGCCTGTTCCGATCAAGCTTCCTGACCTACGCGCTTTACGATCTCGCCTATCATGTCCCCAATGTGCTGGTCGGCCCTCTCCTCCACCGCCACTACAGAACCCATGGCGCGGCCCACCCCCTCATCGAATATAGCGGCTGGATCTGGAAGGGACTATTCGCCGGTAAAAGACGAAGACAGGCTGAACAGGCTATCGCAGCATCTACCCGGCTAGCGACTGGTGCGGACGCCCGTTTCTTTCTGTTTCCGCTGCAATTGCCCGGTGACTACCAGATAATCAAGCACTCACCGGGCGGTGACTTATCTGCAATCGCCGAGGCCGTGATTGCGTCTTTCGCCAGATATGCTCCCGAAGAAACCCGGCTCCTGTTCAAGGTCCACCCGATCGACAATGGTCTTTCACGCTGGCCCCAACGGATTGGCGACGCCGCCTCGCGACTGAATGTAGGTGACCGGGTCTTCGTGGCCGATGGGGGGAATACCGACAGCCTGATCGAGCGATCGGCGGGCGTCGTCACCGTCAACTCCACAGTGGGGCTCACGGCACTCGCTTTTAACCGTCCGGTTATCGCACTCGGCGCTGCGATCTACGATGTCGACGGTCTCACATCTCAAGCAGCCCTAGCCGATTTCTGGAGGCGACCACCTCTGCCCGATCCAGATCTGTTCGACGCCTTCATGCGCGCGCTATCCGCCACCACGCAGGTTCGCGGCGGCTTTATCGGGCACGATGCGCTCAACACGGGAGCGGACAATGTCGCTTCGCGGCTGCTTGAGCCCGACGAGAGGCTGCCGGAGAGCCTGCGCAAACAGAGAGACCGGGGCGTTTTCCGTTACGAGCGAGAGCTTTTTCCGGAGCAGTCCCGCTAGCTTTTCAATACCTTTTATCCGCGCCCGGCGTGCACATATCGCGTTTCGGGATGAACGCTTTTCAACGCCTACAATACCGAACGAAAAAAAGGCCTCGCTGTTTCCAGCGAGGCCTTTCTCAATTCAGGTGATTATCGATTACTCGATGATCGAAGCGACGATGCCTGCGCCGACGGTACGGCCGCCTTCGCGGATAGCGAAGCGAAGCTTTTCTTCCATCGCGATCGGAACGATCAGTTCAACAGCAACCGTGACGTTGTCGCCAGGCATAACCATTTCCGTGCCTTCCGGCAGAGAAACGATGCCGGTCACGTCCGTCGTGCGGAAGTAGAACTGCGGACGGTAGTTGGTGAAGAACGGCGTATGACGGCCGCCTTCTTCCTTCGTCAGGATGTAGGCTTCAGCCATGAACTTCTTGTGCGGCTTGACAGAGCCCGGCTTGCACAGAATCTGGCCACGCTCAACGCCGTTACGGTCAACGCCGCGAACCAGTGCGCCGATGTTGTCGCCGGCCTGGCCCTGATCGAGCAGCTTGCGGAACATTTCAACGCCGGTAACCGTCGTCTTCGAGGTGGCGCGGATGCCGACGATTTCGACTTCTTCACCAACCTTGACGATGCCGCGCTCGACGCGACCGGTCACAACCGTACCACGACCCGAGATCGAGAACACGTCTTCGATCGGCATCAGGAACGGCTGGTCGATCGGACGCTCAGGCGTCGGGATGTAGGCGTCAACCGCTGCCATCAGTTCGCGAACGGCGTCTTCGCCGATCTTCTTGTTCGAATCTTCAAGAGCAGCAAGAGCAGAACCCTTGATGACCGGAACGTCGTCACCCGGGAAGTCGTAGGACGACAGCAGCTCGCGAACTTCGAGCTCGACGAGCTCAAGCAGTTCTTCGTCGTCAACCTGGTCGACCTTGTTGAGGAACACGACCAGAGCCGGAACGCCAACCTGACGAGCAAGCAGGATGTGCTCGCGGGTCTGCGGCATCGGGCCGTCGGCTGCCGAGCAAACCAGGATCGCGCCGTCCATCTGTGCGGCACCGGTGATCATGTTCTTGACGTAGTCGGCGTGGCCGGGGCAGTCAACGTGAGCGTAGTGACGGTTCGGGGTCTCGTATTCAACGTGTGCCGTCGAAATGGTGATACCACGGGCCTTCTCTTCCGGTGCTGCGTCGATCTGGTCATACGCCTTGAATTCACCGAAAAACTTCGTGATCGCAGCCGTCAAAGACGTCTTGCCGTGGTCAACGTGACCGATCGTGCCGATGTTGACGTGAGGCTTATTGCGCTCAAACTTGCTCTTTGCCATTGAATGCTTCCTGTGAACATAGAGGTGGACCCGGAACCGGGTTTGGTGCAGCCGTTTAAGGCTTTCCACTAGAATGCGCAAGACATAATTACGGCGCGCCGGAGTACAAGGGCGCGGGCGCAGAATCGCTGCCGAAATGCCGAGAAATCAAAGCAAAATGCCCGATTTACGGATACTCATGCAAAAATGTCTTCAAGCGTGAAATGGAGCGGGTAGCGGGAATCGAACCCGCGTATTCAGCTTGGAAGGCTGCTGCTCTACCATTGAGCTATACCCGCGGTATGTTTGGTTCCGATCCGGTGACAGAATGGTGGAGGGAGTTGGATTTGAACCAACGTAGGCTGAGCCAACGGATTTACAGTCCGTCCCCTTTAACCACTCGGGCATCCCTCCAGTATTCCGTCTGGATCATGAGACCAAGTTCGTCAGACCCGGTAGCGTGTCGCCCCGTCGTCTGTGGCGGCTATATGACCGCCTCGTTTCCGTCTGTCAACACGACCTTATTGAAAAAATGACGAAAAAATTACGTTGTCCACCGAGCCCCCTGTGGAAAGGCTTTGCCGGACAGATGCGCGCCTATATAAAGCGGCATGAGCACAAAAGACCCCAAAGACAAATCCCCCCGCGACACCCATTACGCGACGCTGCGCCGTGCAGTGCGCGACCAGAAGCGCGAGAGCGGCGAAATTCCGACGCCGCAGCAACAGAGACGCCCGAAGTCCAACAAGGACTGGAAACCACCGCAGCTGCAGCAGGATCAGGTCTTCCTTTATGGCTTGCATACGGTGCGGGCAGCGCTCGACAATCCCGAGCGCAAGCTGATCAAGCTTACCGTCACCCAGAACGCCTTTGTCCGTCTGGATATCGGCGATTCTACCGCCCAGCCCTTCCCTGTGGAATTCGTATCGCCTCAGGATATCGACAAGGTGCTCGGCCCCGAGGCGATCCACCAGGGCGTGATGCTGGAGACACGGCCGCTGCCGGTTCGCCGGCTCGATGCGCTTAAAGAGAGCCCTCTCCTTCTCGTGCTCGACCAGGTGACCGATCCGCACAATGTCGGCGCGATCATGCGCTCTGCCGTGGCATTCGGTGCCGGCGCAGTCATCACCACCCAGAGACATAGCCCGACGGAATCCGGTGTGCTTGCCAAATCCGCATCAGGCGCGCTCGAACTGATCCCCTACATCCAGATCACCAATCTCGCCGACGCGCTGAACGAGCTGCACAAGCTCGGTTTTTCGACGATCGGCCTTGATTCGGAAGGACCGGCACCGCTGGAAGAAACGCTTTCCGGCGACAAGGTCGCCCTGGTGCTCGGATCCGAAGGCAAGGGCATTCGGCAGAAGACGCGGGAAACGGTTTCTGCACTTGCTCGCCTGGACATGCCCGGCGCGATTAAGTCGCTCAATGTCTCCAACGCTGCAGCAATCGCGCTTTATGCAACGCGTCTGCATCTGACGAAGGCATAGCCGCCTGCACTGAAACATTAGGCAACACTGATAAATCCATCCTCGCGCAAGCTATACATGATCACTTCCTAATATTGAGTTGGGGAGATGCGCATGGAAACAGGAGCATGGAAAAGTCCCGTCGTGATCGAGATGTATGGCCGACCGGGAACCGTGATCGTCACCGGCACGCTCGATGCGGCGCTGATGCTGATCGGCGCCTGGCCGACAAAACGGACGGAAACCCATATCGCGGCGGTCTTATGCTGCCGCGATGTGTTGGTGGGCCAGGCTGATGCGGTGCTTGCCCGCGTCAACTTCATAGAAGCAGCGCTCGAAGCCGGTTATCGGATCGAACCGGAGACCTTTCTGGGCGATCGATGGGATTTCACTCCGCCGCCCGAGGCGAATACCCGCCCCGCACTCGGGCTGGCCGAGATGATACGAAAGCGCGCAACGGCCACCGTCGACAGGCATGCCAACGCCGTACCGAACGAAACCCATCAACCGGAACTCGTCGCGGTCGCCACCAGCCAACCGTCAATTTCAGCGGAGGAAAGCCAACGTCTCCGCCTCAGGGAACTCGTGGCGCGGCTTCTTCAGCTGCTCGGCCTGATCGGAATCGAAATCGGGCGATCGATCTTCATGCCACTCGGGTTTGGCATGGCACGACGCACGAATCGGCAGCCGCAGTAAACCTACCAGCCACTTCCGGCTGACCAGATGGGATAGTGACGCGGTCAGCAGCCGCAGGCAAATAGCTGCCTGAAGACTCCCCTCGCCCGCAAAATCGTGGCATGGGATGTGATCATGACGATCAGCCAACCAAAATCTTCATCGTGGAAGTCGATAGCCGCTTTCTTTGAGAAGGCCGCGCTTGAAGCCGGCCGGCCGATTCTTGCCATCCACCGGGCAGGAGCGCATGCGCGCTACAAGGCCGACGCCTCGCCGGTAACCGAAGCCGACGAGCAGGCTGAGGCCGTCATTCTGTCGGAACTCCATAAAAGCTGCGTCGGCATTCCGATCGTTGCGGAAGAACAGGCTGCAGCGGGCCACATTCCGGATATTGCGAGCAAGGCCTTCATCCTCGTCGATCCGCTCGACGGAACGAAGGAATTCATCAACGGGCATCCCGACTTTACCGTCAACATCGCCCTGATCGAGAATGGCATTCCCGTTATCGGCTTCGTCTATGCGCCGGCGCTCGAGATCGCCTATGTGGGCCACCCAGAAGGCGCCGAAAAACTTTGGGTCGATGAAGAGTTTCGCATCTCCCGGCGCGAACCAATGCGCGCCCGCACGACGCCTGTTCCGAGCATAGCCGTGGCGAGCCGCTCCCATCGCTGTGCCCAGACCGACAATTTTCTCAATCGTTGTGGCGCGAAGGAGATCAGAACCGTCGGTTCATCGCTGAAATTCTGCCTGATCGCCGAGGGCGTTGCCGATATTTATCCCCGCTTCGGCCGAACCATGGAATGGGACACGGCTGCAGGCGACGCGGTTTTGAGGGCTGCGGGCGGCATTACGGTCGATCTTGCGGGACAGCCGCTGGTTTACGGCAAGACGGGGCGCGACGGATACGCGGATTTCGCCAACCCGGATTTCGTGGCGCGATGTGGCGGCGGCACTTAGGCTTCACAGCCAATGTATGGGCTGTGCGATCTACCAGCATTTAAGTAGAAAAGTGGTGCCCCCGACAAGGTTCGAACTCGTGACCCCCTGATTACAAATCAGGTGCTCTACCAACTGAGCTACAAGGGCATCCACTGGGTGCGGGAATTACCATATTTTATTCTGCTGTAAAGCGAAAACGTCGCAGCGGAACAGATTTGTCCAGTATCTTCAACCGTGAAGGACGGTTGGCGGGGGCCAGAGCGCTTGTCGGGCCGCTGTCTTTTCCTGTACCAATGCTGCGCCAGAGGCTGTTGATCCTCGGGTGATCGACAAATTCAGCCAACGCCATTGAGGGCGGCCCTAAGGGGCTTCATTCAAGGCGACGTTTCAAAGGTCCGCCTTTTCATGCCCATTCATTGCGAGACGTTATCCTTTATCGCGTCCCCGGCAGCCGAGGCGCAAGCGGCGCTGGAGGAACTCACCCGGCTTTACGGCAATCGGCCGGTCGGCGAGGCCGATGTCATCGTGGCACTCGGTGGCGACGGCTTCATGCTGCAGACACTGCATGAAACGATCACGTCCGGGCCGCGCGTCTATGGTATGAACCGCGGATCGGTCGGCTTTCTGATGAACGATTATCGCGTGGAAAATCTTCCGGAGCGAATCTCTGTTGCAGTCGAGAACGAGTTTCATCCGCTGAAAATGACGACGACGGATACCGACGGCGCGATCTCCACTGCGCTTGCCATCAACGAAGTCTATCTGTTCCGCCAGTCCTATCAGGCAGCCAAGCTCAAGGTCGAGGTCGATAGCCGCGTCAGGCTCGACGAACTGATCTGCGACGGCGTGATGGTCGCCACACCTGCGGGGTCGACGGCCTATAATCTATCCGCCCACGGGCCGATCCTGCCGCTCGAGGCGCCGCTTCTGGCGATGACGCCGGTTTCGCCCTATCGGCCGCGGCGCTGGCGCGGCGCGCTTCTGCCAAATCATGTCTGCGTCGACATCAGCATTCTCGAACCGGAGAAGCGGCCCGTCAACGCGGTTGCCGACAATGCCGAGGTCAAGTCGGTGCTGCATGTGCGCATCGCCCAGTCCACAGAGCTGACCGCACGCATTCTCTCCGATCCGGACCATTCCTGGTCCGACCGCATTTTGGCGGAGCAGTTCAGCAACTGAATCGGCATGATTCGTCTTGGCGTTCGCCGACGAGGCCACCTCGCCCCAAGACGAACAAAAAAGCCGGACTTTCGCCCGGCTTTTTTGTTTATGTGAAAGCTGATCAATCGACGTCGGCGACATCGACATCCGGCTTGCCGCTGATGCGGTGCGCGAGGGCCGCTTCCATGAATTCGTTCAGGTCGCCATCTAGCACATCGTCCGGCGCCGTCGAGGAAACGCCGGTGCGCAAATCCTTGACCAACTGGTAGGGCTGCAGAACGTAGGAACGGATCTGGTGACCCCAGCCGATATCACTCTTGGACGCGGCTTCGGCATTGGCTGCCTCTTCACGCTTCATCAATTCGGCTTCGTACATGCGGGCGCGCAGCATTTCCCAGGCCTTGGCGCGGTTCTTGTGCTGTGAGCGTTCCTGCTGGCAGGCGACCACGATGCCGGTCGGGATATGGGTGATACGCACGGCCGAGTCAGTCGTGTTGACGTGCTGGCCGCCAGCACCCGATGAACGATAGGTATCGATGCGGCAATCGCTTTCGTTGATCTCGATGTTGATCGAGTCATCGACGACCGGATAGACCCAGATCGACGAGAAGGACGTGTGCCGCCGCGCATTCGAATCGTAAGGAGAAATACGGACAAGGCGATGCACGCCCGATTCCGTCTTCATCCAGCCGAAAGCGTTGTGGCCCTTGACGAGGATCGTCGCGGACTTGATGCCGGCTTCTTCACCGTCATGCACTTCGAGAAGCTCGACTTTATAGCCAGAGCGTTCGGCCCAGCGCGTATACATGCGAAGCAGCATGTTCGCCCAGTCCTGGCTCTCGGTGCCGCCAGCGCCGGAATGCACTTCGACATAGGTGTCATTGGCATCCGCCTCGCCGGAAAGCATGGCTTCCACCTGACGGCGTGCCGCTTCGGTCTTCAACGCCTTCAAGGCAGCTTCGGCATCCTTGACGATGTCGTCGTCGCCTTCCTCTTCACCAAGCTCGATAAGCTCGATGTTGTCGGCAAGCTGCTGCTCCATCGCCCTGACACCACCGATGCTGTCATCGAGCTGCTGACGCTCGCGCATCAGCTTCTGAGCTTCCTGCGCATCGTTCCAGAGGGTCGGATCCTCTGCCTTGTTGTTCAACCAGTCCAGTCTTCTTACAGCCTGATCCCAGTCAAAGATGCCTCCTCAGCAGGCTTATGGCCTGCTTGATTTCGTCGACAACATTCAGCATTTCCGCGCGCATGGCGTATTCTTCTCTCTCTGTGATCTCTGAGGGATTAAGATGCGGTGGGACATAGTTGCGCCGGGGCCGGATGTAAAGGCCGCCCCGGCCGCCGAGCGCTCAGGCCGGGTCAGTAGAGGCCCGAGGCACCGGAGGTGATGGCCTGCTGGGCCTGAGGCGACGAGTCCAGAATTTGCTCCTGGGTCATGTATTCGCCTTCGCCGATGACCTGGAAGACATCGGCCGGGCCGGTGCCAGGCTTGAAGGCTTCGACAATCGTATCGGGCTCGCCGTCAAAGGCCATCATGCCGGTCTTGCGGTTGACCGCGATGAACTTCATGCCATCCGGCACCTGGAATTTTTCGGCTGGCATGAGCTTTGCCGCCTGCTCCAGGAACGTCCCGAAGATCGGCGCGGCCAGGCCACCGCCGGTCGCACGGGCTCCAAGCGGAGCCGGCGTGTCGAAACCGAGATAAAGACCTGCGACGATGTTTGGCGTGAAGCCGACGAACCAGGTGTCCTTCGCATCGTTGGTGGTACCCGTCTTGCCGGCAACGGAACGATCCTTGACCGGGATTTTGCCCGCAGCGCTGCCGCGCTGGACGACACCTTCCATCATCGAGGTGATTTGATAGGCGGTCATCGGGTCGAGAACCTGCTCGCGATTGTCTACGAGGACCGGCTCTTCCTGATTTGCCCATCCGTTGGCATTGCAGGCTTCGCAGCCACGCTCCTCGTGGCGGAAAATCGTCTTGCCGTAACGATCCTGAATGCGGTCGATGACGGTCGGCTTGATCTGCTTGCCGCCATTCGCGATGACGGCATATGCCGAAACCATGCGCATGACTGTCGTTTCGCCCGAACCGAGCGCCATCGGCAGATAGGGCTGCATCTTGTCGTAGATACCGAAACGCTCGGCATATTCGGCCACGAGATCCATACCCATGTCCTGTGCAAGGCGCACGGTCATCTGGTTACGAGATTTTTCGATACCGGTGCGCAGTGTCGCCGGACCTGTACCATCCTCTTCACCATAGTTGGACGGACGCCAAACCTGGTTGCCGGAAACGATCTCGATCGGCGCGTCGAGTACGACCGATGCCGGCGTATAACCATTGTCGAGTGCTGCTGCATACACAAAGGGCTTGAACGAGGAACCGGGCTGACGCATGGCCTGCGTGGCGCGATTGAACTCCGACTGCGAATAAGAGAAGCCGCCGACCATGGCCAGAACACGGCCGGTATTCGGGTCCATGGCAACGAAACCACCCTGGACCTTGGGAGGCTGGCGCAGGCGATATGCGTTGCCGCCGGCTTTCAGCGGCTCGACATAGATCACATCGCCGGCCTTCAGCACGCCATCGGGGCCTTTTGCGGTCTTGCGCTCGTTGGCAGCATCCCGATAGGCCCATTTCATGTCTTCGGCGGCGATCGTACCGGTCTTGCGTTCCGGATCAGTCTTGTTGCCATTCTGGGATTCCAGGCCGATTTCCACATCATGCGCGGAGGCACTGAGCACGACGGCGATCGTCCAATCGGGCACGTCGCGCAATTCCGGAACCTTGTTTTCGGAGAGAAGCTTGCCAAGCGACAAGGCCCAGTCCGGAGAGGTTTCAATCGAGGCAAGCGCGCCGTGGAAGCCGCGGCGCTCGTCGTAATCGACCAGAGCGTTCTGCATCACGCGGCTGGCGATAACCTGGAGCTCGGGATCGAGCGAGGTGCGGACAGAAAGCCCACCTTCGTAAAGCGCCTTGTCACCGTAACGTTCGATAAGCTGGCGACGGACGGCTTCGGAGAAGTATTCCGATGCCATAACGCTGCCTGAACCGCGGCGCGGCTTGACGCCGAGCGGCTGGGTCTTGGCTTCATCGGCATCAACCTGGGTGATGTAGCCGTTCTCGGCCATGCGATCGATAACCCAGTTGCGGCGCTCGAGTGCTGCCTGTTCGTGGCGGAACGGATGATAGTTGTTCGGCCCCTTGGGCAGGGCTGCGAGATAGGCGGCTTCCGCCGTCGTCAGCTCGGTCACAGATTTGTCGAAATAGGTGAGCGCTGCGCCGGCGATGCCATAGGCGTTCAGGCCGAAGAAGATCTCGTTGAGATAAAGCTCGAGGATCTTGTCCTTGGAATAGGCCTGCTCGATGCGGAAGGACAGGATCGCTTCCTTGATCTTGCGGTCCATCGTCTGGTCGGCGGAAAGCAGGAAGTTCTTTGCCACCTGCTGGGTGATCGTCGAGGCGCCTTCGGGGCGACGGCCCGAGCCGATGTTCTGCAGGTTGTTCAACACCGCACGGGCAAGACCGAAGGGATCGACACCCGGATGGTTGTAGAAATTCTTGTCTTCAGCGGAAAGGAACGCCGCCTTGACGCGGTCGGGTATGGCCTGGATCGGCAGGAACAGACGGCGTTCGCGCGCATATTCCGACATCAGCGCGCCGTTGCCGGCATGAATGCGCGTCGCGACCGGCGGCTCGTAGGAGGCCAGCACTTCGTAGTCGGGCAAATCCTTGGTCATGCCAGTCAAATAGATGGCAGCAGCCGCGGCAACGCCCAAAAAGAGCACGCAGGCCATTCCAAAGAAATATCCAATCAGTCTGATCATATCTGAGCTACCGTTCAGCTTTCTCTCGGCGCGGAAAGCACCATCGCACGCCAACAGGCCTTTTGCACGACGTTTGCGTCAGTGCAAGGGAGACCGGATCAACTCCGCGAAACCGGAGACCGCACGAAATCTATTACCGCGACCTGCTCTTCGAATGTGAGGAAAGTAGGGCTTTTCACAGGTAATTCCGTATCTTCGCGATGCTTCAAGGTAATCGCTGGACCGATGTGGCATCGCAGCCACGTCGATTGCCCGCCCTCACCCGCCATTGGCTACGGAACGGCGGCGGTAACGATCGACGGCATCGGCAACAAGTCTCGCCACCCTGGCTCTCCAGGCTTCATCGAGCAGAAGCTTCTCGTCCTCAGGGTTTGAGAGGAAACCCATTTCCAGAAGGACCGACGGAATGTCCGGCGCGCGCAGGACCTGGAAATTGGCCTGCCGGTGCGGATTGTTGATCAGACCGACCTGACCTTCGAATGATTTCACAACGTTATCGGCGAGCGCGACCGAGAATGCCTGGGTTTCGCGACGCGTCAGGTCGAGCAGGATATCGGCAACTTCCGGCGGGCCGCTCTCGATACTGAAACCGGCCAACTGGTCGGAAAGGTTTTCCCGGACAGCCAGATTTTCAGCCATACGGTCAGAAGCCTTGTCGGAAAGCGTATAGATGGTCGCGCCGCGAATGTCCTTCTGCGCCAAGGTGTCGGCATGGAGAGATATGAAAAGATCGGCGTGTTTCTGCCGGGCAATCGTGACGCGCTGCGACAGCGACAGGAAGGTGTCGTCCTCGCGGGTCAGGAAAGCCTTGACGCCCTCAACCTTGTTCAGACGCTCGGCAAGCAAGCGGGCAAAATCCAGCGTCACCGTCTTTTCCGGCGTCTTCGTCGTCGCGCCGCTCGCACCGGCATCGATCCCGCCATGCCCGGCGTCGACCGCAACGGTAAAGACCCCATCCTCGACGACCGGCCCGACATCCTGTGGCGGGACGGCAGCAGAGGTATTCCAGTCCTGCGACTTGAGAATTTCGGCAAACTGTTCCTTGCTGGTCATCTCGGCATCGAGCACCAGCCGAAAGCCCCTCTCCTCATTCTTCTGCACCTCGGCCATGACAAGCTTCACCGGCCGATTGACGGTGAACACCATGCGGGCGCTGTCGCTGCCCATCGTGCCGTAACGAATATCCTTGAACAGACCGCGTGGAGCAAGATCTGCGGCGGGAAAGCCGAAGGCGGAAGCGGAGAGATCGACGATTATCCGCTCAGGGCTATCGACATAGTGAATGACGAATTCAGGTTTCTGTTCGAAATCGATGACGACACGGGTACGGGCATCATCGCCGGCGACCCTTGCCGAAAATGCAAGTATGGGTTGCTGAGATGCATAGGAAGCGGTCGAGACGGGGAACAGAGCCAGAATTGCCAGAAGACCGATTCGGCTGGCGATTCGCAGTTTTTTCGCCGCAACAGGCATCCGGATCGCCTTGTCGATCATCAACACTTCATTCAATTTCAAGCCGCATCCCGCCTCTTTATCCTCCATGCAGCGCCCGTCCGCGCATGAAAGGCCTGCATTTCAGGCATTTCTGTTACAAAGCCTCAGAATCGACGTTGCAACACCACTTTCGATAAGGCCGCTAAATCCATCCACAATATGGCGGATACGGCTTTTCCCTTGCTATTGTGACAGATAAACCATACAAAGCCAGTGAGGTTAGAGGGTTGACGGGATAGTCTGCCGATGGGCTTGCCAGCCTTAAAGGACTGGCGCCAAGTACCGGTAAACATCCGCCGTCGCAACTCTTGGCCTTGCGTAACCGATCACTCCGGCTACGGCCGGAAAAATGCCGGGTGGCACGCCACCCACCGCTCGCACGGAGCACCCCATCGGACCCGCAAGGGTTCAATTATCGTCATTCTCGCTTGGTCCTTAATGTTGCGGCAAATTTTTCAAGTCTCGGAAAGAAGGAAGAAGCCCACGGCTTCGCTGCCTCTCCGCTTGCCGTCTCGCCTTGACCCCGCGGGATCACCCTTATCCGGCGTCGTGACCGTTGTGCATAACGAGCCTGTCCTCGCGGCAGGCTTTCGTGCATTTGTACGGCGGCGCCGAGGAGCAGAATTTCAATGGCAGACAAAATGCTTATCGACGCGTCTCACGAAGAGGAGACGCGCGTAGTCGTTGTACGCGGCAACCGCATCGAAGAATTCGATTTCGAATCGCAGCACAAGAAGCAGATCCGGGGCAATATTTACCTCGCCAAGGTAACGCGCGTCGAACCCTCGCTTCAGGCGGCTTTCGTCGATTACGGCGGTAACCGTCACGGCTTCCTGGCCTTTGCGGAAATCCACCCAGACTACTATCAGATCCCGCTCGCGGACCGTCAGGCCCTGATGCAGCAGGAAGCGGAAGACCAGCGCAAGATCGCCGAGGCAGACGCCGCCGATCCGATGGTGGACCTAGCCAACGAGGAACAGCCAGATGTCGGCATTCCGGCGACTGAAGCTCCTGCTGCTGCAGAAGTAGTAGAGGCTAAGGAAGCTCCGGTCGCCGAGGCTGCCGCAGAAGCTGAGCCTGAAAAGAAGGCCAAGCCGAAGCGCACCCGTTCACGCAAGAAGGCGGTGGAAGCCGCTCCGGAAGAAGCTGCGGCCACCGCAGAAGCTGCTGAAAGCGCACCTTCCGACGAAGCCGACGATTCGACGCCGGAAAGCATGGCGGCGATGATCGATACCGATTCGATTTCCGAAGATGTCGATGCCCGCCGTGGTCATGACAGCGACGATGATGACGACGATGACGACAACCACGAAAAGGAAGTGATCGAATCCGTCGGCGCCGAAGACGCCATGGAAGAGGTTCCGGATCGCGTCGTGCGCAAGCCGCGCAAGCAGTACCGTATCCAGGAAGTCATCAAGCGCCGCCAGATCCTGCTCGTGCAGGTCGCCAAGGAAGAGCGCGGCAACAAGGGTGCGGCTCTCACCACCTATCTGTCGCTTGCCGGCCGTTATTCGGTTCTGATGCCGAACACTGCGCGTGGTGGCGGTATTTCCCGCAAGATCACCCAGCCGCAGGACCGCAAGCGCCTGAAGGAAATCGCCAAGGAGCTCGACGTGCCGCAGGGCATGGGCGTCATCCTGCGTACTGCCGGCGCCAACCGCACCCGCGTCGAGGTCAAGCGCGACTTCGAATACCTGATGCGCCTGTGGGAAAACGTCCGCACGCTGACGCTGCAGTCGACCGCGCCTTGCCTCGTTTATGAAGAAGGCTCGCTGATCAAGCGCTCGATCCGCGACCTCTACAACAAGGATATCAGCGAAATCGTCGTTTCCGGCGAAGAAGGCTATCGTGAAGCGAAAGACTTCATGAAGATGCTGATGCCGAGCCATGCCAAGGTGGTTCAGCCTTATCGCGACCTGCATCCAATCTTTGCCCGCTCCGGCATCGAGGCGCAGCTTGACCGCATGCTGCAACCTCAGGTGACGCTCAAGTCCGGTGGATACCTGATCATCAACCAGACAGAAGCGCTGGTGGCTGTCGACGTCAACTCCGGCCGCTCGACCCGCGAGCACTCGATCGAAGACACGGCACTGCAAACGAACCTTGAGGCCGCCGAAGAAGTTGCCCGCCAGCTTCGCCTGCGTGACCTTGCCGGCCTGATCGTCATCGACTTCATCGACATGGAAGAAAAGCGCAACAACCGCGCCGTCGAGAAGAAGCTGAAGGATTGCCTGAAGAACGACCGCGCCCGCATCCAGGTCGGCCGAATCTCACATTTCGGTCTTCTGGAAATGTCGCGTCAGCGTATCCGCGCTTCGGTCCTTGAATCGACAACGCAGATCTGCTCGCATTGCGGCGGAACCGGCCATGTCCGTTCGCAGTCTTCCGTTGCCCTGCACGTGCTGCGCGGCATCGAAGAATATCTGCTGAAGAACACAACGCACGACATCACCGTGCGCACCACTCCGGACATCGCGCTCTTCCTGCTGAATCACAAGCGCGGCACCGTGGTGGATTACGAAAACCGCTTCGGCGTCTCGATCTTCATCGAATCCGATGTCAGCATCGGCTCGACCCATTTTGCGATCGATCGCGGCGAAGCCGTCGAGAACCCGGTCAAGATTGAAAGCCTGATGCAGTTTGCCGCCATCCCTGTCGAGGAAGACGATGATGTCGTCGTCGAGATGGAGGAGGACGAGGAAGAAAACGATATCGAGCCAGCCAAGGCTGTCAGCAAGCCGGAACGCGCCGAGGGCGACGACCAGAACGGCCGCAAGCGCAAGCGTCGTCGTCGTCGTCGTAACCGTAACGGCGAACGGAATGGCGATGCCCAGACACAGGGCAGCAATATCGACGAAATCTCCGAGGACGCCGAGGATGGTGACGACGAGAGCGAGGACGATGCAGCCGAAGTCTCCGCAACCTCCGAGGTTTCCGCAGATTCGGAGACGGACGAAAACGGCCGTCGCAAGCGCCGTCGCCGCGGCAAGCGTGGTGGTCGCCGTAACCGCAATGGCGAGGACGGTGTAGAAGCCGGCGCGGAAGATGATTCGGACAACGAAGGTGAAGAAACCCCTGTGGCCGAAGTGGTCGAGGCTACGATTGAAGCCGTAGAACCTGCTCCGGCAGAAGCGATTGCGGAAGCTGCACCGGCTGAAGTTGCAGCAGAGGCAGAAACTCCGGCAAAGCCGAAGCGTGCACGCCGTAGCAAGAAGGCCATCGAAGCCGAAGCTGCTGCGGCAGTTGCAGCCACGGAGGCGGCAGAGGTTGTTGCCGAAACGGTGGAAGCCGCTCCGACAGCCGAGATCAAGGTCGAAGAGCCTGCAACCGAGACTGCACCGGTCGAAGCAACGCCGGCAGCCGATGAAGACGCCAAGCCTGCCCGCGTGAACCGTGCCTCTAACATCTCGTCCTCTAGCGAGGCTGTGGTGAAAAGCTCTGAAGGCAATTCAACGCCGGAAGGTGACGCTGACCAAGCCAAGCCCAAAAAGGCCGGCTGGTGGCAACGCCGCGGATTCTTCTGATCCGCAACTGACTTGATGTAAAAAAATGGCCGCTTATGCGGCCATTTTTGTTTTTGGATTTCCGGTCTCAACCGTTGGGGAATCGGTTTAGGAAACAGCCGCAAGCTCCCGTATGTGGTTGCCTATCGGAATCTCCGTGGCCCAGTCGCCATACGGAGATTTGAAGCCTTGCTCATGCCGCGATGCACATTTCCTATTTCCCGGATGCTCCGGCTGGCTTAGCCTTGCGGCACAATTACGCCGGCGTCACGAGATTCGTGGCGCAAAGCTTCAAGAGGAATTTCATGACGCGCCTGTTCAAAACCTTCGCCGCAGGAGCGGCGATTGCCGCTTCTCTCGCTGCTGTACCGGCCGTTGCGCTCGACGACAGCCAGAAGAAGGAAATGGGTGCGTTCATCCGAGAATATCTGATCCAGAACCCCGAGGTCATGATCGAGGTCCAGAACGCATTGGAAGCGAAGCAGCAGGCGCAGCGGACGGATCAGTCGACCAAGGCGGTTGCCGCCAACAAGGACGAAATCTTCTCGTCTCCCAATGACATCGTGCTTGGAAACCCCAATGGGGATGTGACGGTGGTCGAGTTCTTCGATTACAATTGCGGCTATTGCAAACGGGCCATGAGCGACATGGACGACATTCTTGCGAAGGACAAGAATATCCGTTTCGTGCTGAAGGAATTTCCGATCCTTGGCCCGGATTCCTTGGCGGCGCACAAGGTGGCCGATGCGGTGCGCATTCTCGCACCTGAAAAGTATCCGGAATTTCACCGCGAACTTCTCGTCGGCCAGGAGCATGCCTCCGAAGCAACGGCGATTTCCGTTGCGACCGAACTCGGCGTCGATGAGGCCAAGATTCGCAAGACGATGACCGACAAGCCAAATGACGACATCGTTCGGCAGGCCTATCAGCTGGCAAACGCGATCGGAATCACCGGCACGCCGACCTATGTCGTGGGCGATGAAGCGGTGTTCGGCGCCGTCGGCCTGCAGCAGATCGAGGAAAAGGTCGGCAATGTCCGCTCTTGCGGCAAGGCAAGCTGCTGAGACCGGCCTGCTTTCCGACTATCTTTGACGAATTGCGAATCGATTAGTGGACCAGCGGCGTTTCGGCGCGGCAGGGGCTTTCCCTTGCCGGCCTACCGGTCTATAGGTGGCCGCTGAATTCGGATGGAACATAAGATCGGTATGAGCAAGACGATTTTCGTCCTCAACGGCCCAAACCTCAATATGCTTGGCAAAAGAGAGCCGGGCATCTACGGCGGGCAAACGCTGGATGACGTTAAGCAGCAATGCATTGCAGCGGGCAAAGAGCTTGGTTTCGATGTCGATTTTCGGCAGAGCAACCATGAGGGAACGCTGATCGACTGGGTTCACGAAGCCGGCGACAAGGCCGTCGGCGTCGCCATCAATGCCGGTGCCTATACGCACACATCGATCGCGCTTTACGACGCGATCAAGGCGGTGTCGGTACCGGTCATCGAGCTGCACATCTCGAATGTTCATGCACGGGAAGAGTTTCGCCATCACTCGATGATCGCGCCGGCTGCCAAGGGCGTCATCTGCGGCTTCGGCACGGCGAGCTACATTCTGGCGCTCCATGCCTTGAAATACACAATCGCCTGACAAGATAGAACAGAACAATAGGGTTTGCCATGTCTGAGAAGAAGAACGGGATCGACAAGGGACTGATCCGCGACCTCGCTGACATCCTCAACGATACCGATCTCACCGAGATCGAAGTCGAGCAGGACGATCTGCGCATCCGCGTTTCGCGCGCTTCGGCAATGCAGTACGTACAGGCGCCGATCGCGGCAGCCGCCCCGGTTGCAGCCGCAGCACCCGTTGCCGCCGCTCCGGTAGCAGCACCTGTCGCAGCTGCCGACAACAAGAACGCGGTTACCGCACCGATGGTCGGCACGGCTTACCTGTCGCCTGCTCCGGGCGCAAAGGCATTCATCGAAGTCGGCGCGACCGTCAAGGAAGGCCAGACGCTGCTCATCATCGAAGCGATGAAGACCATGAACCAGATCCCCGCGCCGCGCTCAGGCAAGGTCACTGAAATTCTGGTCAACGACGCGCAGCCCGTGGAATACGGTCAGCCGCTCGTCATCGTCGAGTAAGGCGCTTTTTATGATTTCCAAGATCCTCATAGCCAATCGCGGTGAGATCGCGCTGCGTGTCCTGAGAGCCGCCAAGGAACTCGGCATCGCAACCGTCGCCGTGCATTCCACGGCCGATGCGGACGCCATGCATGTCCGCCTCGCCGACGAGAGCGTGTGCATCGGCCCTCCGCCGTCGCGCGAGAGCTATCTCAACATCCACCAGATCGTTGCAGCCTGCGAGATCACCGGCGCTGACGCCGTGCATCCGGGCTACGGCTTCCTGTCGGAGAATGCCAAGTTCGCGGAAATCCTCGAAGCGCATGGCATCACCTTCATCGGCCCGACCGCCGAACATATCCGCCTGATGGGTGACAAGATCACCGCCAAGCAGACGGCCGTAGAACTCGGCATCCCGGTCGTTCCGGGCTCCGAAGGCGAAGTCACGCCTGAAAACGTCATGGACATCGCCAGGGAGATCGGCTTCCCGGTCCTGATCAAGGCGACCGCCGGTGGCGGCGGACGCGGCATGAAGGTCGCCAAGACCGAAGCCGACTTGCAGGAAGCGTTCGACACCGCCCGCACCGAAGCGCTCAATGCTTTCGGCAATGGCGCAGTCTACATGGAAAAGTACCTCGGCAAGCCGCGGCACATCGAAATCCAGGTGGTCGGTGACGGCGAAGGCAATGCGATCCATCTCGGTGAGCGCGACTGCTCGCTGCAGCGTCGTCACCAGAAGGTCTGGGAAGAAGCCAATTCCCCTGCCCTGACGGTCGAGCAGCGGATGAACATCGGCCAGATCTGCGCCGACGCAATGAAGAAAATGAAGTATCGCGGTGCCGGTACGATCGAATTCCTCTACGAAAACGGCGAGTTCTATTTCATTGAAATGAACACCCGCCTGCAGGTGGAACATCCGATCACCGAAGCGATCACCAATATCGATCTCGTTCACGAGCAGATCAGGGTCGCTTCCGGCGAGGGACTTTCCGTTTCCCAGGAAGAAATCCAGTTCCAGGGCCACGCGATTGAATGCCGTATCAATGCCGAGGATGCGCGCACCTTCGTGCCGTCGCCCGGCACGATCACGCATTTCCATGTACCTGGCGGTCTCGGTGTTCGCGTCGATTCAGGCGCATATGCCGGCTACAAGATCCCGCCTTACTACGACAGCCTGATCGGCAAGCTAATCGTGCATGGCCGTACCCGTGAGGAATGCATGAGGCGTCTGCGCCGCGTGCTCGACGAGTTTGTCGTCGACGGTATCAAGACGACGCTGCCCCTCTTCCGGGATCTGGTCGACAACCCGGATATCCAGAAGGGTAACTACGACATTCACTGGCTGGAAAACTATCTGGCTGGCGGCGACCAACACTAGGTATATGATGTGCCCGGAGCAGAAAGTTCCGGGCACATTCTTTAGGGAGCGAAATGGCAGGGCGGCGCGGCAGATATTACCCGGCAATTACACCGGACGTTCTGTTGCGAGCGTATTCCATAGGCCTTTTCCCGATGGCGGAGTCCGCCGATGACCCGGAGATCTTCTGGGTCGAGCCCGAAATGCGTGGCATCATCCCGCTCTACGATTTCCACATCTCGAAAAGCCTCGCTAAAACCATCCGCAAGCAGCCATTCGAAATTCGGTTCGACACGGCCTTCGACGAGGTGATCGGCATGTGTGCGGAATCAGCCGCCGACCGCCCGAGCACCTGGATCAATGCGACCATCCGCCAACTCTATGGCGAGCTTCACCGCATGGGCCACGCACACAGCGTCGAAGCCTGGCAGGAGGGCGCTCTGGTCGGCGGGCTCTATGGCGTGTCTCTGGGGGCCGCCTTCTTCGGCGAAAGCATGTTTTCGAGGAAAACGGATGCCTCGAAGATCTGCCTCGTACATCTGGTCGAAAGGTTGAACCGGAACGGTTTCAGATTGCTCGACACGCAGTTTACCACCGACCACCTGAAGACATTCGGCGCGATCGATATCCCCAAGGACGAATATCTGGTTCTGTTGCGCGACGCCGTCGACCGGCCGCACCTGCCCTTCTGAGGGAAAGTTCTAATCGATCAATTGGTGGCTTTTGCCGGCGCAGGAATATCGGACTGCGGCTTGCAGCCAGTCAGCCAGACGTCATAGATCGGGTGCTCGACGGCGTTAAGGCCAGGGCTGTCGGCAAACATCCAGCCGGAGAAGATACGGCGGATCTTGCGGTCGAGGGTGATCTCGTCGACTTCGATAAAGCCGTCGATCTTCTGTGCCTCGGTGTCGTCGCGGGAATAGCAGACCTTTGGTGTCACCTGCAGCGCGCCGTATTGCACCGTCTCGTTGACATAGACGTCGAAGGTGGTGATGCGGCCGGTGATCTTGTCGATGCCGGCAAAGACGGCAACCGGATTGGAAATCCGGGCAGCAACGGCCTGTTCCGTGGCAAGCAGCGGTGCCACCGCGATCAGCGCACCGAGAATGAGTTTGCGTGGAAAAGGCATAGTCCGTGTCATTTTCATCCCGTCTCGCCCGCGTTAACGGTCGATGACTAGATTGCGATTATGGCCAAATGACCGTCAAGGTCTCAGCCGATCTCCAGCAGTCTCAGTTGCCGGGCGTCCAGGCATCGTAGTCGCCGGTGACGCGGGGGCGTTCGCCTGTGGAAGCCAGGGAGCCCTTGGGGTGATAGGCGAGCGGCGTGCCGGTCATGTTCGGCTTGTGCGGCTTCTGCCATTCGCGGGCGGCGTAGGTCTCCAGCGACGGCGGGACATCGGTGCGATAATGCATCCAGCCGTGCCAGCCGGGAGCGATGGCGGAAGCGTCCGCGTAGCCCTTGTAGATGACCCAGCGCTTGGGCTTGCCCCAGGAAGTCATCGGACCTTCGTAATAGACGTTGCCCATTTCGTCTTCGCCGACCTTCTTGCCGTGCCGCCAGGTGAAGAAACGCGTCCCCATCGTCTGACCGTTCCACCAGGTGAATATCTGCAGCAGAAGTTCTTTCATGGGGTATTCCGTCGCTTTGACAATCGTCGAATTGGACTTGTGGACGCCGAAAAATGGCTATCCTGCTTATGACGCCTGCCGCCGGTCCTGTCCAGCGATTCTAGGCTTCAAGACTACTTGAGCTTCATCTTGAAACCGGCATGGCTCCTGGCAAAGCCCTGCCGCTCGTAGAAACGATGGGCATCGGTGCGAACTGCATTGGAGGTCAATTGCGCCAGCTGGCAATCGTGGCGCCTTGCCTCTTGCACAGCATAATCGATCATCCGACCCCCAATACCGCGGCTGCGCATATCCGAGCGCGTCTGCACCGCCTCGATGATCATCGCCAGGGATCCTCGCGAGGTAAGCGTGCGGGTGTAGAGTAACTGAAACGTGCCGACGACCTCGCCATCCAACTCAGCCACGAACAGCTGCTCATTGGCGGAAGCATCGATCATGTGGAAAGCGCGAAGATAATCCTCATACGCTTCGGGATCGGTCGTGTCGCCGTGGCCGCCCTTTTGATCGTCAGCAAACATGGCAACGATCGCGCTCAGATCCTCCTCATGTGCGCGTCGGATGATCAAGTCGGTCATAGCTCTTTCCCCCTCGCCCGCATTCAATGCTGCTGCAGACGTTTTTCCATGATGATGGCGGGCAGGCCCGAATTCGGTGCGCCCCATTCTTCCATCCGGTCGACCTCGGAGAAACCAAGGCGCTCGTAAAAAGACATGGCGCGGACATTCGGAAGGGCAACCTCGACGCGCATGATTTCCGCGTCCGGGAAGCAGGTTTCCATCTCGGCAAACAGATCGCGGCCGATACCCTCGTTCTGGCAGGAAGGGCGAACGTAGAGTTGGTGCAGCATCACGGTCCTGGCCATCTTGGGATAGATGGCCGCATAAGCGATGCCGCCGAGCTTGCGGCCATCATCGGCCACGAGAAACTCGCCGTCACGCTTGCCGATGCGCGAGCGGATCGCGTTCGTCGAATGCCAACCGCTCACCATCTGCGAAACCTGATCCGCTCCATAGAACGGATCATAAGCATCATGAAACGTTTCGCCTAAAAGGACGCGGATCTTCTCCACGTCCTCGTCGCCGGCGGTGCGTACGAAGAACAAGACCTATTCCTCAATGCCGAGCTTGGCCTTGACCAGCGCCTGGACGGCTTGCGGGTTGGCCTTGCCACCGGTCGACTTCATCACCTGGCCGACGAACCAGCCGGCGAGCGTCGGCTTGGCCTTGACCTTCTCGACCTGATCCGGATTTGCGGCGATGATTTCGTCGACGGCTTTTTCGATGGCGCCGGTATCCGTGACCTGCTTCATGCCGCGGGATTCGACAATTTCGGCCGGATCGCCGCCTTCGTTCAAGACGATCTCGAAGAGGTCCTTGGCGATCTTGCCGGAAATGGTTTCGGCCTTGATGAGGTCGATGATGCCGCCGAGCTGGGCAGGCGAAACCGGAGTCTCTTCAATGTCTTTGCCGAGTTTGTTCAAGGCACCCAGCAAGTCGTTGATAACCCAGTTTGCGGCAGTCTTGCCGTCACGACCTTCGGCAACGGCTTCGAAATAATCTGCGATCGCCTTTTCCGAAACAAGAACCGAGGCGTCATAGATCGACAGGCCGAGTTCGGCAACGAAACGAGCCTTCTTATCGTCCGGCAGTTCGATCAGATCAGCGCGCAGGGCATCAATGAAGGCGTCGTCGAATTCGAGCGGCAGCAGGTCCGGATCGGGGAAATAACGGTAGTCATGCGCATCTTCCTTGGAACGCATCGAGCGGGTTTCGCCCTTGCCGGGATCGAAGAGACGGGTTTCCTGGTCGATGGAGCCGCCATCTTCCAGAATGCCGATCTGGCGGCGTGCCTCGTATTCGATCGCCTGGCCGATGAAGCGGATCGAGTTGACGTTCTTGATCTCGCAGCGCGTGCCGAATTCAGCACCCGGGCGGCGGACGGAGACGTTGACGTCGGCGCGCATCGAGCCTTCGTCCATGTTGCCGTCGCAGGTGCCGAGATAGCGCACGATCGAGCGCAGCTTGGTCATATAGGCCTTGGCTTCGTCCGAGGAGCGCATGTCAGGCTTCGAGACGATTTCCATCAGGGCGACGCCCGAACGGTTGAGGTCGACATAGGACATGGTCGGATGCTGGTCATGCATCGACTTGCCGGCATCCTGTTCCAGGTGCAGGCGCTCGATACCGATCTCGATATCCTCGAACTGACCCTGACGGTCTGGGCCGAGCGAGATGACGATCTTGCCTTCGCCGACGATCGGGTCCTTGAACTGCGAAATCTGGTAGCCCTGCGGCAGATCCGGATAGAAATAGTTTTTGCGATCGAAGATCGAGCGCTTGTTGATCTGCGCCTTCAGGCCAAGACCGGTGCGCACTGCCTGCTTGATGCATTCCTCGTTGATGACCGGCAGCATGCCCGGCATGGCGGCATCGACGAGCGACACATTACCATTGGCCGGCTTGCCGAATTCGGTCGAGGCGCCGGAGAAGAGTTTTGAATTGGAGAGGACCTGAGCGTGAACCTCCATGCCGATGATCACTTCCCAGTCGCCGGTGGCGCCGGGGATGAAGCGTTTGGGATCAGGGGTACGGACGTCGACAATGGTCATCTTGGGCTCGTCTCATGCGTGAATTCTTTGAATTCGTGAGGTAGAACAAATGCCGTGGTGGCGCAAGACTTGAGGGCCTTCGCCGCGCCGTTCATCCGCGGCATGCGGGCAGAAGGAAGAATTTCATGGGGATCAACCCGATCCTGCCTCTGGCGGCGCTGGCTGTTGCCTACAACGCGCTCGTATTCGGCGTCTATTGGTGGGACAAGCGCGCGGCGCGTAACGGCAGCTGGCGCGTCAGGGAATCGACGTTGCTGCTGATGGCGTTTACCGCCGGCGGCCCGGGCGCGCTCGCGGCACAGCGACTGCTGCGCCACAAGACCCGCAAGCCGCCTTTCAACTTCGCCTTGCCCTTGTTCTTCGTCCTGCAAATGGCATGGCTTGTCGTGGCGGTAACAGCACCGGAGGCAGCAATCGCGCTACTGGAAAAGCTTGGCCTCGGCTAGAATTCCTGACCGTACATCGCCGTCGGCGGCACTTCGACAAGCATCTTGGACAGCCCGACGGACTGGACGTCGCGATCGATCTTAGGAGAATAGGCAACTGACAGCCAATGGATGGCATAACCGTGCTTTTCGAAAAAGCCGATAGCCTCATTGTTCTGCGCATGTGTCTCGATACGCGCTTTCTTGAACCCCTGGCGGAGGATTTCGGCCTCGACTTCCTCAAGCAGCGCCCTGCCCAGACCTTGTCCCTGATATTGGGGATCGATCCAGAAATCGGAGATCAGTTCGTCCAGATGCTCGCGCGCAGCCCATCCGGCAACAGTTGAGAACTCCTCCACCACCGTGATTGTGAGCCAGGAGGAACGGGTGAAATTGGCGAAGGCTTCGCGTGCGCTCACTCGCATATCAGCCATCTCGCCGATCGCTTCCATCGCCTTCTCCCAAGCGCGAAAACCGATTTCGGCCAGGACATCGACATCCTCTTCCCGTGCGTTGCGTGTCGTGGCCATTCTTTCCCCTGTCACCTGCCTTTTTCCCCGGGCGAGAGAACATGATGCGCGAAATCCGGCCAGCGAGATGGTCCCGCACCGCCGTTTCATCGACAAAACTACTTTCAATTGCAGCACCTTGCTTGGCAATTGACAAAACGCACGACAACACAACTTTAAAAGCATTGTGTCCAAGAATTATGCGGCCTACCTCCTTCATCGTAGGGCCGCGGCCTTACGCCGCACCGATTAAGGGCTCTCGACCCTCTCAAATTCAATTTTTCGACCGCAATTCCTGAACCCAATAAAGGAGCACATCGAAATGATGTCTCGTATCGGAGGGGTTATTACCGCTCTGCTTGGCCTGGCTATTCTCTGGTATGGAGCAAAGCTGGCGCTGGCGGGTGGTTCCCCATTTTATGTTATCATGGCCCTCGGCCTCATCGTCTCGGGCGCATTGCTGATTGCGCGGCGCCAGGCCGGTCTCTGGATCTATGCGCTGACGCTGGCAGTCACCTTCATCTGGACGCTTTACGAAGTCGGCTTCGACAAGTGGCAGTGGATCCCCCGCGGCGCGCTGGTCATTTTCCTCGGCCTGCTGCTGAGCCTCTCCTTCGTCACCAGCAGCCTGAGTGACCGCCCGCAGAAGCCCTGGGTACCGAGCCTCAAGAATGGCGTCTTTGCCCTGCGCGCCGTCGTCGCCGTGATTGCCGTTCTCGGCGTCGTCGCCTGGTTCTACGATCCGCTCTCGATTACCGGGAAGCTTGAAAAGACGGCTTCTGCAGACGCTGCGATCGATCCGAGCGGTATTGCATATCCCGCAGACGACTGGACGGCCTATGGCGGCACCAATCTCGGCCAGCGCTATTCGGCTCTGAAGGACGTCAATATTGACAACGTCAAAGGCCTGAAGGTCGCCTGGGAACATCACACCGGCGACCTGCGCAAGGAAGATCAGGACTCCAAGGAATACACGTTCGAAGCGACGCCGATCAAAGTGAATGGCGCGCTCTATTTCTGCACGCCGCATAACATCATCCAGTCGCTCGAGCCGGAAAGTGGCAAGGTCCTCTGGTCCTTCGACCCGATGATGAAGCGCGATCCGTTCTATCAGCACCAGACATGCCGCGGCGTATCCTGGAATGATTCGACGGCCTATGCCGCTCCCGCCAGCAGCACGCCGGAACAGCAGGCGGCGACCACAGCCGCCGTTGCCGAATGCCCGCGCCGTATTCTTGCCTCGACGGTCGATGCCCGTCTGTTTGCGCTCAACGCCGATAACGGCGAGCTGTGCAAGACCTTCGGCACCGACGGTTATGTCGACCTGATGGAAGGCATGGTAGATACCAATCGTGCCACCTACCAGCAGACATCCGCTCCGCTTGTGACCAAGGATCTGATCATCCTCGGCAGCGCGATCGCCGACAACTACTACGAAAACAATCCGTCGGGCGTTATCCGCGCCTTCGACGTTCGTACCGGCAAGGTCGTCTGGAAATTCGACGCCAGCAAGCCGAACGACACGGCTCCGCTTGCTCCCGGCGAGCATTATGAGCCGAATTCGGTCGTTGCCTGGACGCAGTTTGCCGCGGACGAAACTCTCGGTCTCGCCTATATCCCGTTCGGTAACGCCTCGCCTGACCAGGTCGGCATTTCGCGCACGCCCGAGCAGGAGGCATTCGTCGATGCGCTCGCCGCCCTCGACCTGAAGACCGGCCAGCTGAAGTGGAAATTCCAGACTTCGCATCACGATCTGTGGGACCGCGACAACCCTTCCCAGCCGGTTCTCCTGAACCTGCCGAAGGACGGCGTCGACACGCCGGCGATCATCATCCCGACGAAGATCGGCAACCTGTGGGTTCTGGACCGTACCAACGGCAAGCCGATTCTGCCGATCAGCGACGTTCCGGTAAGCACCAATACCGATATTGCCGGCGAGAAGCTTTCGCCGACGCAACCGATGTCCTCGCTCAACTTCACGCCGGCGCCGCTGCGCGAAGCCGACATGTGGGGGGCAACGCCGTTCGACCAGATGGCATGCCGCACGACCTACAACCAGTATCGTTACGACGGCAATCCATGGACGCCACCGACAACGACTGGCTCGCTCGTATGGCCGGGGAATATCGGTGTGTTCAACTGGGGTTCTGTTGCGATCGATCCGGTCAACAAGTGGCTGATCGGTACACCGCAATATCTCGCCTATCTCTACAAGCTCTATCCGCGTCAGGCAGGCGACCTTAACAAGCGCGTGTTCGGCGGGGACAATTCGGGCGGCGAATCCAAGCCGGGCAACGAAAACCTCGGCGGCCCCTATGCCGTATCGATCCAGCACTTCCGTTCGGCGCTCAACGCTCCATGCAATGCCCCGGCCTGGGGTGTGCGCGTCGGCGTCGACCTGAAGACCGGCAAGACCGCCTGGAAATACCGCAACGGCACGGTGGCCGGACAGCAGTTCGCCGGAGTGAAGTTCCCGATCCCGTTCGAAATGGGCATGCTCGCCCATGGTGGAACGCTGACGACCGCCGGCGGCGTTGCCTTTACGGCCGCAGCCCTCGACGACTCGATCCGTGGTTACGACATGCAGACAGGCGAAGTGCTGTGGAAGATGGCGCTTCCGGCCGGTGGCCAGGCAACGCCGATGACCTATCGCGGCAAAGACGGCAAGCAGTATATCGTGGTTGCAGCGGGTGGCCACGGCTCGCTCGGCACCACGCCCGGCGATTCGGTCATCGCCTACACGCTCGACTGAGCGGATAACGCCCATTCGAAACAGGAAACGCGTCGGGCAACCGGCGCGTTTTTTTTGCGTCTGACTTCAAGAACCGCGACGGTTGCGAAACTTGACCGCCGCCCGCAAGGCGTTTAACCCGAAAAAGCATTGATGGAGTTTTGATGTTCTCGTCCCAAGAGACCCGTTGAGGGGCCGGTAGCCGTCAGGCGACTGGCCCAGACAAAAACGTAAGCCCCGACACCCAATCCGGGTATCGGAACCGTTTTTGTGCGCTCCAATGCGAGCGCCTCTCCGGACATCGAAACAATGGATATTTCCCGCGCCGAACAGCGCATTCTCCACCTGCTCGCTCAGGGCGGCAGGATCGAAATCACCCGAGACGACGATCGCAAGATCGAAAAACTGCAACTCTTCACCCGTGAAGGCTGGATCTTCTCGGGCCTCGACCTCATCACATTTCGCAAGCTGAAGCAGAAGAAGGCGATCAGATCGCAAGGCGGCAGACCCTACCGGATTACCGAACGGGGATTGGTGCTGGTGAGAGCCGAATTGAATAACCGATAGAGAATGGCAGCCGGTCTTTCGCCGAAAGGCCGGCTTCCTATCAGCCCTGAAAGACGGCTTTCATCGCGGCCCATTCATTGGCGAACGACCCTGTTGCCACAGGCTTTCCTGCCCGCCGGTACCAGTAACCGGCATTCCAGTCGTCGCCTTCGATACGATGGCTAAGCGCGTGTCCCCAGTCGAATGCCTGTTCGCCTTCATGCTGCTGGCAGAGATTGTGAACGTCTTCCCATTCCGGCCCCACCTTAAAGCCGGCTGCGGCAAGGCGGTCGAACGCTGCGATCAGAGACATCAGTTCGGGGTTCATCTTACTCTCCTCGGCCAGGTCAGATTAATGACTGTTCCAGATGAACCTTTTCCAGGTCGATGCCCATGCTTTTCGAATATTCGATGCCGCGCCAGACGATGACAAAGCCACAACGCTGATAAAGCCTGATCGCACCGGCATTGCGGCCATGGGTATGGATGGTGGCCGTCCTATGCCCTTCCGCCTTGATGCGAGCGATTGCATCCAAAACCAGCGCATTGCCGATGCCCCTGCCCTGATGGTCGGGCAGAATCCAGAGATCGGAGATATAATTCGGCGCGCCATCGCGCGCGCACCAGCCAACGACCTTGCCGTCCAGTTCGGCAATCCAGACGTCGCCCTTGGTTTCCCCGGCAAAAATCTCGTAGGCCCTGCGGGTCCGCTCCAGGACGTCGGCTGAGAGCTCGACATCCTTGAAGGCATCGCTGGATTGCCAGGCCGCAAAACCGACTTCGCCGACCACAATGTGATCGGCGATAGTCATTTCTCGAATTTCAAGCCCGCTTACCACCACTTGGCCGGCGTGAACTTGCCGGCGGCCTGTTCTATGACATAGGCGGTGCGGAATAGCGTTTCTTCCTCGAACGGCTTGCCGATAAGCTGCAGGCCGAGCGGCAGGCCCTTCTTGTCGAGGCCGGCCGGGACGGCGATGCCCGGAAGGCCTGCCATGTTGACCGTCACCGTGAAGATGTCGTTCAGGTACATGGCGACCGGATCGGCTGCGAGGTTTTCGTCGGCGATACCGAAGGCGGACGACGGGGTGGCCGGCGTCAGGATCGCGTCGACACCTGCGTGGAAGACCGTCTCGAAGTCGCGCTTGATCAGCGTGCGGACTTTTTGCGCCTGCAGGTAATAGGCGTCGTAATAACCGGCAGACAGAACATAGGTACCGATCATGATGCGGCGCTTGACCTCGGTGCCGAAGCCGGCAGCTCGGGTCTTTTCATACATGTCGGCAATGTCCTTGCCGTCGACACGCAGGCCGTAACGAACGCCGTCATAACGGGCAAGGTTGGACGAAGCTTCTGCCGGGGCCACGATGTAATAGGCAGGCAGGGCATATTTCGTGTGCGGCAGGGTGATGTCGACGATCTCGGCACCGGCATCCCTCAGATAGGCGATACCCTGCTGCCAAAGGGCTTCGATCTCTTCCGGCATGTTGTCGACGCGGTATTCCTTCGGAATGCCGATCTTCATGCCCCTGACCGACTGGCCGAGTGCAGCCTCGTAATCGGGGATCGGAAGATCGACGGAAGTCGTGTCCTTCTTGTCGACGGAGGCCATCGACTTGAGCATGATCGCGGCATCGCGCACATCGCGGGCGATCGGGCCGGCCTGATCAAGCGAGGAGGCAAAAGCAACCGTGCCCCAGCGCGAGCAGCGGCCATAGGTCGGCTTGATGCCGACGGTTCCGGTGAAGGCGGCGGGCTGGCGGATCGAGCCGCCTGTGTCGGTTGCGGTGGCGCCGGCGCACAGATGGGCAGCAACGGCTGCAGCCGAACCACCGGACGAGCCGCCCGGAACGAGCTGCTGGTTGGAGCCTTCCGCCTTCCACGGGTTGATGACCGGACCATAGAAGGAGGTCTCGTTCGAAGAGCCCATGGCGAATTCGTCCATGTTCAGCTTGCCGAGCATGACGGCGCCATCATCCCAGAGGTTCTGCGTGACGGTCGATTCGTATTTCGGCTTGAAGCCGTCGAGAATGTGGGAGCAGGCCTGGGTGTGGATGCCTTCGGTGGCGAACAGGTCCTTGATGCCGAGCGGAATGCCTTCCAGCGCGCCGACCTTGCCGCTCGCGCGGCGTTCGTCGGAAGCCTTGGCCATTTCCATCGCCTTTTCCGGCGTGGTGGTGACATAGGCGTTGAACGTGCCGTTGAATGCGTCGATCGCGTCGACATAGGCCTTGGTCAGTTCGACCGAGGTGATTTCCTTGGTGCCAAGCTTTTCGCGGGCTTCGGCAATAGTGAGACTGGTGAGTTCGGTCATGGGCTCTTCAAAATGTTCGAATGCGTGGAGAGGGTCGGAAGCGCTTTGAAAAGCGGCTTATTCAACGACCTTCGGCACCAGGAAGAAATTGCGGTCGGTCACGGGCGCATTGGCAACGATGTCGTCGGCCTTGTCGCCATCGGTCACGGCGTCAACGCGCTTGCGCATGTCCATCGGGGTGACAGACGTCATCGGCTCGACGCCGGTCACATCGACCTCGCCCAATTGCTCGACGAAATTGATGATACCATTCAGCTCGCCGACCATGCGATTGGCGTCGTCTTCAGTGACGGCAATGCGGGCAAGGCGCGCAACGCGCTTTACGGTGGCGAGATCGACGGACATGGCTCAACTCCGGGCAATAAAAATCTACTTCGCTATAATGGCCATGTGTTGTGATCGCAACAACAAGCGCAACCGGAATAGCAACAATGCGCAACGATTTGGCCGCAGTTGGCGCGCCGCAGCCGCGACGCGCCAAGAATGCTCCACGGATTAATAGCTCAGCACGGTGCCGGGCGTCGGGGTCTCGACGCGGGTGCGGCTGCCTTCCATGCCCTTGACGAACTTTTCCGGCGTCTGGTCGATGATCGGGAAAGTGCCGTAGTGGCAGGGAATGGCGTGCTTGAAATCGAAGAAGCGCTGGCAGGCCAAAGCCGCCACCGCGCCGCCCATGGTGAAACGGTCGCCGATCGGCACGATGCCGAGATCCGGCTGGTGCAGCTCATTGATCAGGCCCATATCAGTGAAGATGTCGGTATCGCCCATGTGGAGAACCGAAAGCTCATCGTCGAAATGCAGCATCAAGCCGTTGGCGGAGCCGAGTGAATGGGCAACGCCCATTTCATCGACCTGGCCGGAGGAATGCAGTGCCTGGGTGAAAGTGGCGGTGAAGCCGTCGAATGCGACCGTGCCGCCGGTATTGCCCATCTCGATCTTTTCGACGCCTTTGGTGCCGAGCCAGGAACCGAGATCGGCGTTGGCTAAAACGACCGCGCCCTTTTCCTTGGCAATCGCAACCGTGTCACCGACATGGTCCGCGTGGCCGTGCGTCAGCAGGATATGGGTCACACCTTCAGACACATCCTTGATGTCGAGACCGGCATCGGCAAAAGGCTGGTTATAGCTGAGAAATGGGTCGATCAGGATTTTGGCCTTGGCCGTCTCGATACGGAAAGCGGCATGACCGAGCCAGGTGATCTTCATGGGGAATCGTCCTCCAATACAGGGGAATCAGGGGGAACAAACCAAATCGAAATTTGATAAAAAGGAAAGGTCGGAACGGACGTTCCGGCTCGACGAAAGGAGGTGAGACGATTGAAATCCAGGTTTCGGTGATCGTCAGTTTGTTCGGTTGGCGCCTGACAATGACGATAAGCCGTTAACAGCACGGGGGTCGAGCGAAAGCCCGGCTCCCACCGGAGTGAAGGTCGTCTCACCTCCGGCCCCAAAAGATAGCACGCCACTCGCCGATTTCAAACTTCGCGATGGTTGATTCGAGCGGGAATTGTGATCATGAGCGCCACCGATACCTGATCGTGCTATAGCCATGTCCTGACGACAACGGTTGCCAGCCAGTAGACCGTGGGCTAAGCGACCTCCAGCCGCTCCCAGCTCCTGCGAGCAATACTGGCAGCGGACGACATTTCATCACCAAAGGAAACGACATGGCAGGCAATGACGACGAATACATCTATGACGAAGCAAGCGGCGAATGGCTGCCTGCATCCGAAGCGGCCGCAAAAGCAGCTGCGGCTTCAGCGGTTCATGACAGCGCCGGCAATGTACTTGTCGATGGCGATGCCGTCACGCTGATCAAGGATCTCAAGGTCAAGGGCGCAGGTCAGACACTGAAGCAGGGGACGGTGATCCGCTCCATCCGCCTGACGGATAACCCGGAAGAAATCGATTGCCGGCACGATACGATCAAGGGTCTGGTGCTGCGCACAGAGTTCGTGCGTAAAAAAAGCTGAGTGCAGGATTTTTAGACATGGCAACATTGACGATCGAAGAACTGGCCGAAGCGCTTCAGCCGAACCAGGCAATTGCCGGGCTGGACCTTGGCACCAAGACGATCGGGCTTGCCATGTCGGATCTCGGCCGGCGGTTTTCATCCCCCCGGCCGGTGATCAAGCGGGTGAAATTCACTCAGGACGCCCAGGTGCTGCTGGCATTTGCTGAAAAGGAGAAGGTTGCTGCCTTCATCATCGGCCTGCCGATGAACATGGATGGCTCGGCTGGCCCTCGCGTTCAGGCGACCCGCGCCTTTGTCCGCTCCATGTCGGACAAGACCGCCCTGCCCTTCGTCTACTGGGACGAACGGCTCTCGACCGTCGCGGCTGAAAGGGCATTGCTGGAAATGGACGTTTCGCGCGCCAAGCGGGCCGAACGGATCGATTCGGCTGCGGCAAGCTTCATTCTTCAGGGGGCGCTCGACAGGCTCTCGTCTCTGCGTACGGCAATGACGTCTTCCTTCGAAGACTGACGCTTGCGCCACCATGCAGCGATCGCCTTGCGCTTTCTGAAGGCGATGATCGCAAAGACGATCAGGCTATCGAACGCAATCGCCCTTGCAACGAGTGGCGGGATCGTTTCGGGCGGAATGCCGAGAATGTTTCCATAGACCTCGAAAACGAGATCGTGGGTGTGCCGCGTCAGCATGAAAAAGCCGAAGCTCATGTCATAATAGGACAAGCCATACCAGCTCGACAGCAGTGCGACCGGGCCTGCCCAGAGTATCAAGAACCACTTCATGCGGCCTTACCTTCAAGCTCTGCCAGACCCAAATCCGCCGAGACAACCCATCTCGACAGCGCCATAACACTCAGCACCAACGCAGGGACCGCGATGTTAAGCGCCAATGCGGCGAAAGCCCCCGTCAGGACTATCAGCAAAAGGCGCTCTCTGAGGAATGTTACCACAGCTGGCATTTGTCTTACGAAACTCGGTTAACAATACATTAACCAGCCTAAAGACACAGCAGTTCAGTGCAACGGAAACCCATGGTTATGGTTAATTTCCGAGGTGTGACTGTGGACAATGATGGTTGGGATCAGCCGTATATGGCGCGAACGAGGCGGCGAACCGCGGCAGCCACCTTTTCCCAGTCCTTTTCCGTCTTCAGCGCAACACCGGCAAACTGGCCGCTAACGGAAGCGGAAATGACCAGATGCTGGATGGACGCAAACAGCAGCGCATTGGTCGTGGCGGTATCGACGCCTTTCGGCGGCTTCAGGCTTCCCTGCATCCGCTCCAGCCATTTGCCGAGCGCCTTCATGCGCGACTCGGAAAGTCGGCGAACCTGCGGCGTATCTTGAGAGACTTCCCAGGCGACGATCCTGCAGACGAGCGGGTCGTCCCTCAGCGCTTCCATGAAATACATCGAAAGCTTTTCCATCAGGTCGCCATAGGTGAGGACGAACATGCCGCCGGTATCCTGCGGGATCTTGTCGCTCACCCAGCTGCCGAGTTCCTCGCCGATTGCATCGAGCAGACCATCGAGACCGCCGTAATAACGGTAGATCAGTTGCTTGTCGCAGCCGGCACGGCGCGCCACCGCATTGATCCCGAAACCCTGGAAACCGTGTTCGGACAGGAGACCACGCGCCGCCAGAAAAATCGCACGCTCGGTATTGGCCCGATTGCGCGGCCGTAATGGCTGGTTCTGTTGCGTGGTCATCTCGGGGATCTGCAGCATCTTCGGCCTATTCTTCAAGAAACTCCAGCATAGGCGATAATCCCCCGGCCGCCGGGCAGCAAGCGTGTTGCGACATGATGCACAGAATTGCGGCCATTGCCTTGCCACTGATTACATGCAGAGTGACGCACGGGAGGAATAACACATAAACTGATAAGCGCGCCCGCGGCTCATGCTGACCATATTCGAAAGCATTTTACCCGTCTTCCTGCTCGTCCTTCTCGGCATCGGCCTCAAACGGACGACCGTCATCAACGGTAATTTCTGGGAGGGGATGGAGCAGTGCAGCTATTATGTGCTGTTTCCCGCCCTTCTCTTTCAGACCATGGCAAAGGCCGATTTCTCGGATGCAAGCAGCATCCATGTCAGCCTGATCGCTATCCTTGCCTTCACGACGATGTCCATCGTCGTGCTCGCCTCATGGCCGGTTCTCAAACGCGGCCAGATGACACCCTCCACCTTCACCTCGCTTTATCAGACATCGACGCGCTGGAACGGCTTCATGGCGCTTGCAATCGCCGCCAAGACCTATGATGCGCATGGGCTTGTCGTCGTCGGCATGGTGATGGCGGCGGTGATCGTACCGGTCAATGCCGGAAGCATCGCCGTACTTGCCGTATTCTCCGGGCAGAAACGCGACTATCGCGCCATCGCGATCAAAATCATCAGCAACCCGATGATCATCGCCACCATTCTCGGCATCGGCATCAACCTGATCGGCTTGCCGCTCTATCGGCCGGTGATGGCAACGGTCGAGATGTTGTCTCAGGCCTCGCTCAGCCTTGGCCTGATCACGGTTGGAGCAGGCCTCAAGGTTGCAGATGCGCTGAAGCCGAGCATCGGCGTGCTGTCGGCCGTGGTCATGAAACTGGTCGTATTTCCGGCTCTCGCCATTGCAGTCGGCCTTGCCGTCGGACTTACCGGCACCAATCTGGCGCTGCTGGCGCTGAGCGCCGCAGTCCCGACCGCGATGAACGGTTATGTGCTTGCCAAGCAGATGGGCGGCGACGCAGATTTTTACGCTGCAGCCGCAACCGTGCAGACGGCGCTCGCCTTCTTTTCCATTCCGGTCGCGATGTTCGTCGCGAACTACGCTGCCGGCGGATAAAGAAGGTCGACGATATAGCTTGCGTCGAAACGGGCATCGAGCATGCCGTAGGTCGAGCGCCAGCCACCGGCCAGGCGGGTTTCGAGATAGGCATCGGCAATCTTGCCGGCGCCGAGACGCGCTAGTTCGGCGGCGCCGGCGGCCAGGGCCAGTTGCTCGACCAGCAGGCGCGCCGCGCCCTCATCCCGTTCGCAGAGGGCCATGGCGGCCCGCAGAACCTCGATCGTCTTGCGGCCGGATGCGCCAAGATCCCGCTCGAAACCGGAAAGTACCAGCTCGAACAGGTCGCGACCACGTGAGAGGACACGCAGGACATCAAGCGCCATGACGTTGCCGGAGCCTTCCCAGATCGCGTTGACCGGCGCTTCCCGGTAGTGACGCGCGATCGGACGTTCCTCCACGTAACCGTTGCCACCAAGGCATTCCATTGCCTCGTAGATCAGCGACGGGGCAATCTTGCAGTTGAAATATTTGACGACCGGGGTCATGACGCGGGCAAAGGCCGCGTCCGCCGGATTGCCGGCGGCGCGATCGAAGGCTTCGGCAAGACGGAAACCGAGCGCGGTTGCGGCTGCTACATCCAGCGCCATATCGGCAAGCACGCGCGTCATCAAAGGCTGATCGACGAGCTTGCGGCCGAACACATTGCGGCCGCGCGTAAAATGAACGGCCTCGGCAAGCGATGCGCGCATGATGCCAGCAGAAGCGACCGCGCAATCAAGCCGCGTCAGCGTGACCATATCGAGGATGGTGCGAATACCCGCACCCGGTTCACCGAGCAGATAACCGAATGCATCGGAGAACTCGACTTCGGCCGACGCGTTGGAGCGATTACCGATCTTGTCCTTCAGTCGCTGGAAATGTAGACCGTTGGCCGAACCGTCTTCCAAAAGACGCGGGACGAGGAAGCAGCTGATATCATCTTTGGTTTTTGCGAGCATGACGAAACCGTCACTCATCGGTGCCGACATGAACCATTTGTGGCCATTCAGGCGATAGATGCCCTCACCTACCCGCTCGGCAGTGGAGCGGTTGGCGCGCACGTCGGTGCCGCCCTGCTTTTCCGTCATGCCCATGCCGAGCGTGATCGCGCTTTTCTGCATGGCCGGACGATTGGTTGAATCATACTTGCGCGACAGGATTTTGGGAGCCCATTCCTTTTGCACCCGTGGCGACGCCATCAGGGCTGCAACGGAAGCGCTGGTCATGGTCAACGGGCAGAGGTGGCCGCTTTCAAGCTGCGCCGTCAGATAGAAGCGCGTGGCGCGCGCCTTGTGCTCACTGCCCTTCGCTTCCGGGATGTTCTCCCATATGGAAGAATGAAGGCCCGTCTGCATCGAACGGCGCATCAACGCATGCCATGCGGGATGGAATTCGGTTACATCGAGACGCTCGCCGCGCGGACCGTGGGTCTTCAGCTTCGGCGGATTTTCATTCGCCATACGCGCCAGCTCCTGCGCTTCGGGCGACGTCACGTAACGGCCAAGCTGATCGTATTCCTCGCGGATGACGCGATTGAGCCCACCCGTCAGATCGACCAGAAGCGGATCGGAGCGATAGGCATTGATGCCGGACCAGGGCGCAGGCTGGTTCAATTCGGCGAATTTTTCTTCGGCGCGGGTTAACTCGTTCATGCTCCGCTTCTAGCGGAAGTTAACGGGAGTGGGAACGGGCGCACGACCCTAAATTGGGCTTCTCAACAAATGGCCGTTTCCGCCTGCCAAAACACAAGCAGAATGAAGAAAGTGGGATGGTATATTGCACCATGCCGCTTGCAGCTTGCCCCCCCAAACCTTATAGACCGCCGAACGCAAGCGGAGACACGCCCAATGGTCTTCTTCCCTCATCGCCACCTCCTCGGCATCAAGGGTCTCAAAGAACAGGACATCACCTATCTTCTCGACAAGGCCGACGAGGCCGTGAAGATTTCCCGGCAGCGGGAGAAAAAGACGTCCACCTTACGCGGCCTTACCCAGATCAATCTTTTCTTCGAGGCGTCGACACGCACGCAGTCGTCCTTCGAACTTGCCGGAAAACGGCTTGGCGCAGACGTGATGAACATGTCGGTCGGCAACTCGTCGGTCAAAAAGGGCGAAACGCTGATCGATACGGCGATGACGCTGAACGCCATGCGCCCCGACGTGCTGGTGCTTCGCCATTCTTCCGCCGGTGCGGCAGCGCTTCTTGCCCAGAAGGTCGCCTGCTCGGTGGTCAATGCCGGCGATGGCCAGCATGAACATCCGACCCAGGCGCTGCTCGACGCACTGACGATCCGCCGCGCCAAGGGTACGCTGACCGGTATCACGGTGGCGATCTGCGGCGACGTCCTGCACTCGCGGGTCGCCCGCTCGAACATCATCCTTCTCAACGCCATGGGTGCCCGCGTCCGTGTCGTTGCTCCTTCCACGCTTCTTCCTTCGGGCATTCGTGACATGAGCGTGGAAGTCTTCCACTCCATGGCAGAAGGCCTGAAGAACGCCGATGTGGTGATGATGCTGCGCCTGCAGCGCGAGCGCATGGCCGGTTCCTTCGTGCCGTCGGTTCGCGAATATTTCCATTTCTACGGGCTTGATGCGGAAAAACTGAAGGCGGCCAAGGAAGACGCGCTCGTCATGCATCCCGGCCCGATGAACCGCGGCGTCGAAATTGCCTCGGAAGTGGCGGACGGCCCGCAGAGCGTGATCGAGCAGCAGGTGGAAATGGGGGTCGCCGTGCGCATGGCCGTGATGGAAACGCTCCTCACCTCCAACCAGGGAGAACGCGCATGAAATCAACCGTTCTCAAAAATGTCCGCATCCTCGATCCGTCGCGCAATCTTGACGAAACCGGCACGATCATCATCGGCGAAGACGGACATATCCTTGCTTGCGGCAAAGACGCCCTGAACCAGGGTGTACCGCACGGTTCCAGCGTCCGTGACTGCCAGGGTCTCGTTGCCACTCCCGGCCTTGTCGACGCCCGCGTCTATGTAGGCGAGCCCGGTGCAGAGCATACTGAAACGATCGAATCGGCCAGCCGTGCGGCAGCGGCCGGTGGCGTCACCTCCTTCATCATGATGCCCGAGACCGATCCGGTTATCGACGACATCGCGCTCGTCGAATTCGTCCACAAGACGGCCCGCGACAAGGCGCTCGTCAATGTTCATGCCGCAGCCGCCCTGACCCGCGGCCTCGAAGGAAAGGAAATGACGGAATTCGGTCTGCTGCAGGAAGCCGGCGCCGTCGCCTTCACCAATGGCCGGCATGCGCTTTCCGACTCGCTGCTGCTTCGCCGCGCAATGACCTACGCACGGGAGTTTGATGCGGTCATCTCGCTTGAACTGCGTGACAAATATCTCGGCAACGGGGTAATGAACGAAGGGCTGTTCGCCAGCTGGCTCGGCCTGTCCGGTGTTCCCAAAGAAGCGGAAATCATTCCGTTGGAACGTGATCTGAGGATTGCGGCTCTCACCAAAGCCAAATACCACGCAGCCAAGATTTCGGTGCCTGAATCGGTAGAGGCGATGAAGGTTGCTCGCGGCCGCGGTGCAAACGTGACCTGCGGCATCTCGATCAACCATTTGTCACTCAACGAAAATGACATCGGCGAATACCGCACCTTCTTTAAGCTGTCTCCGCCTCTCAGAACCGAGGACGATCGCGTCTCCATGGCCGATGCCCTGGCTGCAGGCGATATCGACATCATCGTCTCGTCGCACGATCCGCAGGACGTCGATACCAAGCGCTTGCCGTTTGCCGACGCCGCCGATGGCGCGATCGGGCTTGAGACGATGCTGTCCGCAGCGCTCCGCCTGCATCATGACGGGCGCGTGCCACTGATGCGGCTGATCGACGCCATGTCGACCCGCCCTGCACATATCTTCGGCCTCGACGCCGGCACGCTGAAAGTGGGTGCCAAGGCCGACATCACGCTGATCGATCTCGATGATCCCTGGATCGTGTCCAAGGATGCAATCCTCTCGCGCTCGAAGAACACGCCGTTCGACGAAGCGCGCTTCTCCGGCCGCGCGGTCGCCACCTATGTGGCGGGCAAATGCGTGCATGCAATCGATGGGGGCCGAGCGTGAGCGAACTCTTCAACTGGCAGATCACACTGCCGATCGCAGCCGGCGCCCTGATCCTGGGCTATCTGCTCGGCTCGATCCCGTTCGGCCTGCTGCTCACCCGTGCTGCAGGGCTCGGCGACATCCGCTCGATTGGGTCGGGGAACATCGGCGCGACCAATGTGCTCCGAACCGGCAACAAAAAACTCGCCGCAGCGACGCTTCTGCTCGATGCGCTGAAAGCGACTGTCGCGGCCATCATCGGCTGGCATTTCTTCGGCTCCGAAGCCGGGCTGCTTGCAGGCTTCGCTGCCTTCATCGGACACCTTTACCCGGTTTGGCTCGGTTTCAAGGGCGGCAAGGGTGTGGCGACCTATATCGGCACCCTGCTCGGCGTCGCACCATGGATGGTGCTCGTCTTTGCCGCCGTGTGGCTGACGATCGCCAAGCTCAGCAAATATTCGTCGCTCTCCGCTCTGGTGGCGACGCTTATTGTTCCTGTTGTGCTGTGGTTCATACAGGAACCCAAGATTGCAGCCGTGATGGCGGTCATGACAGTAATCTCGTGGGTCAAGCACAAGACCAATATCGAGCGACTGATCGCCGGCACCGAAAGCAAGATCGGCTCGAAGGGATAGCCCTTTCAACCTGACCTCCGTTCATCCGCGGACAATAGAGATTATGACAAACGGGACTGAGCAACATTGTTCAGCCCCGTTTTTTTTCGGCTCAACGTTACTAGCCGATATCCACGGCATAGGTGTGCACATCTCCATGCATGTTGGAGCGAAATACCAACTGTTTCCCGTCGGGCGTGAAGGAGAGATTTGGCTCCAGCCGGTAGTTATGGTTTTGCATATCGACGAGACGCACCGCACGCAGCACTCCGGGATCGATGAGTTCTCCGGCATTGGCCGCGGATATACCCGCCACATCCGGAACCGACTCAGGGACGAATAGCGAAATCCATTTGCCGTCTTTGGCGTGAGCGACCATTTCTTCATCCCCCCCGTCACCGGCGAAACAAGTGCCGTCGGGTGACACGTTGAAATGAACCGACCAGAAGTCCCGCTCCAGGGCGTACCAATGCCGCCTTCCGCTCTCAAGCTCGTAGCCCGCCAGCCAAAAGACTTCACCGCGCGGCGTCTGGAGATCGTACCAGATGGTTTGACCGTCATGGCCAAAGAATTCGTGCCCGGCGATCTCCATGTTCATGCTGCGTGTATGCACACGAAGCGGGGCGCAGGGATCATTGCCCAGGCGCATTGTCCAGATGCGGTCCACCTTGTGCCACGGTCCCTCGTGGCAGAACATGATCTGCTGCGGGTCGGTGGGGGAAAACTGCAGGTGGTTCAACCAGTCGGTGGCATGATAGACATCGCGGCGCAGACCGGTCTTTAGATCGACGACGAAGATGGTCATCGGAAGACGTCTCTCCAGTCGCCTATTGATATGCACCTCCTTCTGTTCCGCGAATGTCAGCCGCCGGCCCGTGACGGGGTGGTACATGTCGCTATCGACCATCCACTCTCCTTGTGGATTGGCATTGCCTGCGGCCGCATCAGACAAACCGGAGGTAAACTCGTCGTTGAACGCCTTGCCCTCATGGGTCTCGCTTCCAAGCAGCAGGGTTTCATCGGCATTGACCGCGAAGATCGCCTCGGATGGCGACAGCCGATAGTGGCCTTGCCGTTGTTGGCCCTCAAGATCGACAGTGCGCACTTCACGGTCAGGACCACTGCCATCAATGTACCAAAGCCGCGAAGTTCGCCTGCCGACCATCAGAACTTCGGCGCCTGGGTCGGCCAGGATGAGGCTGTTGCGCCGACTACCCAGTTCGATCACGCCAATTCCGTCAGGTCGGCTGACGACCATGCGTTGCCCATCATGGCTATAGGCATGCTGATGGAAATACAGGGAGGACGTGCCCGCTTGCGCAGATAGCCGGATAATCTTCTTTCCCGTCACCTCGTCACACCATGCGACAGGAATGCCGTCCTTCGCTGTCGGAAAGTCGTCTGGTTCAACCATCATCATTTGTCCATTCCTTTCAGTGCGGGGATCAGCGTGCTGCGGCAGCCGCCACATGGTGTTCCGTCGCCGCAGCCGGTTCCTGCCAGCATTGCTCATAGGGAAGACCAGTCAGCAATTCGACGGTCGCGCGGGTCTGCGGATCAACCGCACTGCGGTCACCTCCATTTTTGAGGCGTGCGATTTCCTGCAACACGATCAGGTGGTTCTCGCGGTTGAGCTTGAAGCGCTTGGAAACGATGATACCCCATAGCCCGAAGCAGAATGGCACGCAGGTATAGATGGCAATGATGCTGGTAACGGTGGATTCCGGCTGGACGTCCACGCCCTGCTGAAAGCCGGTGGCCGACAAAACCAGACCGAGGGTGAACATGATCGATGCCTGAATGACAGTATCAACAAAGTTGAACACGCCGGAGAACAGAGCTTCACGCCGTTCGCGGGTGACCATTTCGTCGACATCGGGAATGAATGACATCAGGTAGAAAGACGCGTTGGCAATGCCGGTCTTGCCGAAATTCAGGACGATCGTCAGACCGATCAGCCAGATCTCCGCGTGGGGTGGGCGTACCAGTGCCAGCCAGGCGAAAGCGGCAAAGACAAGCAGCGTTACCCATGCGCCGAGGCGGAACGAGGTCGCACCGTCAGTCTTGATCGTGTACCAGAGGAAAAAGGACAGAAACAGCAGGCCTAAAAGGTAAGCGACGCTGTTGGCACCGGCAACGACGGTCGGGCTCATCAACATGACGAAAATGATGAAATAGGTGTTGACGTATCCGGAGATGGTACGCTCCGAGATCTGCGCAACGAACATGGCCAGCAACTGACGAAATGCACGGACCCGTAGCGTGGAACCCAGATCGCGGAACATCAACTTCATGTCCTGCCAGGCGCTTCGGCCCGGGGTGAAATGCAGTTCCTCCGCCGGCCGTTCGAAGCTCCACTTGTATTGCAGGAACAATGCCACGCAGGCCAGAACGTCACAAATAATCATGGTCCAGGTAAAGGCAGCCAGATCCTTGCCGAAATAGAGGAACATGATGCCGGGCAGCGCCGAAAGCGCCGTGGTGGCGATCGCACCAACGGCCTGCTTCATACCCTCGATCTTGGCGCGCACGGTCGAATCCGTGGTCATCTCGGTTGTCAAAGTGGGGATGATGATCTGCGGAACACGCAGCACGCAATTATAGAGAATGTAGATGAAATAGTAGTAAGCCACCCCCATGCCGGGGAGCCACACCAACGGAAAGAGGATGGTGTGGACCGGAATGATGGCGAGAAGCCAGAAGCGGCGACGACCGAATTTCTTGCCAAGGCGGGTCTGGCCGAATTTGTCCGACAGTTCACCGAAAAACAGAGAGAAAAAGGCCCCGGCCAGTTTGCTGATCGCAAACAGGGTCCCCACCGCCATTATCGACAAGCCGGCATATGTTGTATAGTAATACATCAACCACGCAGATAAAACATTCTGCGTGGTGGCAATAAAAATATTAACGGAAGACACACCAAAGTAATTCTTCCAGGTTATTTTCCTTGCTGCATTCATTTTCGTGGGTCTTTTCTGTTTTCAGAGAAAAAAGGAAGCCCATCGCATTGTGTCTCTCACCACAATACGGTCGGGAATTCGTTATTCGATGAAGGCAATGGCGCAGCAGATCACGCCGCCGCCATTCGGCAGCGGAGAGCGAAAGCTGGTCGTCTGGATCAGAACAAACCGTATGCGCGAGCAGCCGGTTTTGTCCGGGCGTGAAGACGGAATGGCGCGCTACCGTCAAAAATGACGGGCAGCCGATAGCGCTTTCATCGTCCGAATTGCCGCGCGTAGTCTTGCGCGAAATCGCTTGCGACAGCGGCACGAAATACGGCGCGTCTCAAACGCCTTTCGCGGCCTGCCGTAACTGTGATGTAAAGACTGTCCTCCCTATCCTCCTGATAGTTTCCGCTCCCTGTCGTTCTGTTTTAATTTTTGGACCCGGCCAGTACCTTAAATTTTCCGCCATCAAATCTGGCTGCTTGGCTTTCCTGTAAAGAAAACGACAAAAGCGGATCAAAGCCGACCGTCCGACGACATGAAAGCCGATTGCGCCTGCGGAAAAGCCCGCGTCACTTCAGGCGGCGCTCGCCGCTACTGCGTCACTCGCCGCCACCGGGCCCGGCACGTGCTCACAGCGCATGGTACCGTTTTCCGCCCTTGCCTTTCCGGTTGCGTCGTGGTTCATACGTGTCGTCAAGATTGCAGCCATTCGACAATCATGACCGTAATTTTCTGGGTGAAGCACAACACCAATATCGAGCGGTTGATCGCCGGCACCGAAAGCAAGATCGGCTCAAACGGGCAATCTGCCCGAAGAGGCGATTAATGCCTGATGGCAGCGCACGGAGATCGGGAATTGCGCTGACCGAGAAGCAGAGGATCGCCTGGCTGAGGCTGATCCGCTCAGACAATGTCGGCCCGGCCACTTTCCGGCAATTGATCAACCATTGCGGCTCTGCGGAAAATGCACTCGCCATGCTGCCGGAACTTTCTCGGCGAGGCGGCGCCACGCGCTCGTTACGTATTTCCAGCATCGAGGATGCCGAGCGGGAGCTTGAAGTCGCCAGCAGACATGGGGCTTGCTTTGTCGGCATCGGAGAGCCGGATTATCCGCCCGCGCTCAGGCATATAGATGGCGCTCCACCGCTCGTCGCCATCAAGGGCGACCTGACAAGCGCCACACGTCCGTCTGTCGGCATCGTCGGCTCGCGCAACGCTTCGGTCGTCGGTGCCAAGTTTGCGGCGATGATCGCCAGGCGCTGCGGCCAGAACGGTTATGTCATCACTTCGGGGCTGGCGCGCGGGATCGATACCGCCGCACACCGGGCCAGCGTCGAGACCGGCACGATCGCAGTGCTTGCGGGCGGGCTTGACCGCCCCTATCCGCCAGAAAATCTCGGGCTTCTCGATGAGATCACCAAAGGTGGAGGTCTCGCGATCAGCGAAATGCCGTTCGGCTGGGAGCCGAGAGCACGGGATTTTCCTCGCCGTAACCGGCTGATCGCCGGCATTTCGCTTGGCGTCGTCGTGGTCGAGGCGGCGGAAAAATCCGGCTCGCTGATTACCGCCCGGATGGCCGGTGATTTCGGCCGGATCGTATTTGCCGTGCCAGGCTCCCCGCTCGATCCGCGCTGCCACGGAACCAACGCCCTGCTGAAGCAGGGTGCGGTTGTGACCACCGGACCGGAAGATGTGCTGGAAGCTCTCGCCCCGTTATCGCAACTCGATCTTTTCGAGCCGCCTATGATCGAGGAGCCGGATGCGCAGACAGGCGCCATCATGCCGCCAGATGACGATGACCGGTATGCGATCATATCAGCCCTCGGCCCCACACCCGCTGAAATAGATGACATCATCCGCCACACGGGCCTTCCCGCGTCGTCCGTCTATCTCGTACTGCTAGAACTCGATCTGGCCGGACGTCTATACCGCCATCCCGGAGGATCCGTTTCCATCGCGCTTCCCGGCTGAGCGCGGCCGGCGGCCGGACTTTATATCACCGGCTTCGACATAGGCCATCTCGATGAGATAGCAGAGCATGTCTGCCCCTTCGGAGAAAGCGACCTGCCGCAGCTCGCCAAGCATCTGGCATATATATGCAACGTTATCGACAGAATGCCCCTCGCGGAGCCCACCCATGTGAATCGACATGCCCCACCCCACCAGAAGTTTCAGTGAATTTTTATTCACTATAAGAAACTTTGTGGACTTTATTTGAAATATTCATGATTGCAAGTCCGATTAAAGCATCCACCGATTGCATCCTTCGAAATGTGCTAATTTCACTTAAGCCCTTGACCGCGGGACAAACGCCCTCCATGTCGGGAAGCAAATCTCCGCCTGGACCGAATGCGGTGCCGGGCCCTGCTCTATTACAGAGAACCGAAAATGAATGTTGTCGTTGTAGAATCTCCCGCCAAAGCCAAGACGATCAATAAGTATCTGGGCTCGGGTTATAAGGTTCTCGCATCCTTTGGCCACGTCCGCGATCTTCCCGCGAAAGACGGCTCCGTGCTTCCCGATCAGGATTTCGAAATGTCCTGGGAGGTCGACAGCGCGTCGCAGAAACGCATGAAGGACATCGCCGATGCCGTAAAAGGCTCCGACGGCCTGTTTCTTGCGACCGACCCGGATCGCGAAGGTGAAGCCATTTCCTGGCACGTTCTCGATCTCCTGAAGAAGAAGAAGGTGCTCGGCGACAAGCCGGTAAAGCGTGTCGTCTTCAACGCCATCACCAAAAAGGCCGTGCTCGACGCGATGGCCGCTCCGCGCGATATCGACGTGCCGCTGGTCGACGCCTATCTGGCCCGCCGTGCACTCGACTATCTCGTCGGCTTCAACCTGTCGCCGGTCCTGTGGCGCAAGCTGCCGGGCGCACGGTCCGCCGGCCGTGTGCAATCCGTGGCGCTGCGCCTTGTCTGCGATCGCGAAAACGAGATCGAGCGTTTCGTTTCGGAAGAATACTGGAACCTCTCAGCTCTCCTGAAGACACCGCGCGGCGATGAGTTCGAGGCCAAGCTTGTGTCTGCCGATGGCAAGCGCCTGGCACCGCGCGCAGTCAAGACGGGCGATGATGCCAACCGGCTGAAGGCCCTGCTCGAAGGCGCAAGCTTTGTGGTCGACAGCGTCGAGGCGAAGCCCGTCAAGCGCAATCCCGGCCCGCCTTTCACCACTTCGAGCCTGCAGCAGGCAGCTTCGTCGAATATCGGCTTCAACGCATCGCGTACCATGCAGGTGGCGCAGAAGCTTTATGAAGGCATCGATATCGGCGGCGAGACGGTCGGTCTCATTACCTATATGCGTACCGACGGCGTGCAGATGGCGCCCGAAGCGATCGATGCAGCCCGCGCGGCCATCGTCGATCAGTTCGGCAACCGCTATCTGCCAGAAAAGCCGCGTTTCTATTCCACCAAGGCAAAGAACGCCCAGGAAGCGCACGAAGCGATCCGCCCGACCGACTTCAATCGCACACCGGATCAGGTGAGGAAGTTCCTCGATGCCGACCAGGCGCGGCTTTACGAACTGATCTGGAAGCGCGGTATCGCCAGCCAGATGGCGTCCGCCGAGATGGAACGCACGACGGTCGAAATCCTCGCCTCCAATGGCGCGGACAAAGCCGGCCTTCGCGCCGTCGGCTCGGTCGTCCGTTTCGACGGCTTCTTGAGCGCCTACATGGATCGTCGCGACGAAGACGAAAAGTCGGAGGATGACGACGAGGATGGTCGCCTGCCGGAGATCAATGCGCGCGAAAATCTCGCCAAGCAGAAGATCAATTCCAGCCAGCACTTCACCGAGCCGCCGCCGCGTTATTCGGAAGCTTCGCTGATCAAGAAGATGGAAGAGCTCGGCATCGGCCGCCCGTCCACCTATGCCGCGACGCTTAAGACGCTGTCTGACCGCGAATATGTGGTGACCGAAAAGCGCAAGCTGATCCCGCATTCCAAGGGTCGTCTCGTCACAGCCTTCCTCGAGAACTTCTTCACCAAGTATGTGGAATACGATTTCACTGCCGATCTGGAAGAGAAGCTCGACAGGATCTCCGCCGGCGAGCTCGACTGGAAACAGGTCCTGCGCGATTTCTGGCAGGATTTCTTCGCCCAGATCGAAGACACCAAGGAACTGCGTGTCACCAACGTGCTCGATGCGCTGAACGAGGCACTGGCTCCGCTCGTCTTCCCGAAGCGCGAGGACGGCTCCGACCCGCGTATCTGCCAAGTCTGCGGCACCGGCAACCTGTCGCTCAAGCTCGGAAAATACGGCGCTTTCGTCGGCTGCTCGAACTATCCCGAATGCAATTTCACCCGTCAGCTTTCGTCTGACGGCAATGAAGCTGAAGCATCCGGCCTCAACGAACCCAAGGCGCTCGGGGCAGATCCGCATACCGGCGAAGAACTGACACTGCGCTCGGGCCGTTTCGGGCCTTACATCCAGCGCGGCGAAGGCAAAGAAGCCAAGCGCTCCTCGCTGCCGAAGGGCTGGAGGCCGGAAGACATCGACCATGAAAAGGCGCTGGCGCTGATCAACCTGCCGCGCGACGTGGGTCAGAACCCGGAAACCGGGAAGATGATCTCGGCGGGCCTCGGCCGCTACGGGCCGTTCCTGCTGCATGATGGCACCTATGCCAACCTGGAAAGCATCGAGGACGTATTTTCGATCGGCCTGAACCGCGCTGTCACCGTGCTGGCCGAAAAGGCAGCCAAGGGTCCGGGCGGGCGCGGCCGCGGCACGCCGGCAGCGCTCAAGGAACTCGGAGACCATCCGGATGGCGGCGCAGTCACTGTTCGTGACGGGAAATACGGCCCTTACGTCAACTGGGGCAAGGTCAACGCGACACTGCCCAAGGGCATGGACCCGCAGTCGGTGACGATGGAACAGGCCATGGCGCTGATCATCGAAAAGGGTGGCAAGGCCTCTTCCGGAAAGGCCAAGGCAAAGCCGAAGAAGGCTGCTGCCAAGGCTGACGGCGAGACCAAGAAGGCGGCACCGAAGAAGGCGGCGGCCAAGAAGACTGCTGCGAAAACAAAGAAGACGGATACGTGAGCGAAGAGCAGGACGACGACATCAGATCGCACCGGCAGCGGAAGCGGGCGGAGAGAGCCGAACGCGGCATGACCTCTGGTTCGGGGGCGACCGGTTCCAAGGGAAAACCTGCGATCATTCAGGGCGCCATCCCGCCGCGCGAAGTCCTGCTCGAATTCATCTCCGACAATCCGGACAAGGCCTCCAAGCGCGAGATTGCCAAGGCTTTCGGGCTGAAGGGAGAAACGCGCGTCGAGTTGAAGGACCTGCTTCGCCAGCTGGAAGACGAGGGTCTGGTCAACAAGAGCCGCAAATCCCTGTCGCGTCCCGGCGCCCTGCCCCCGGTCACGGTTCTCGACATCACCACCCGCGACAAGGATGGAGAATTGATCGGCCGTCCGGCGGAATGGCCGGAAGACCAGGGTGCGGCACCGGCCGTGCTGATCCGTCAGTCGTCGGAACAACGCGGCAAGGGTAAGGCCCCTGCCGCCGGCCTCAACGACCGAATTCTCGCAAAGATCTTCCCGAACAAGGATCGCACCGGTCCCGCCTATACGGCACGCGTCATCAAGGTGATCGACAAACGTCGCGGCGCCACCCTCGGCGTCGTGCACAAACTTGCCGATGGCGAGATCCGCCTCCTGCCGACAGACCGGCGCGGCGAGGAAATGGTGATCGAGCCCGATGGTCTGGGCGATGCCAAGCATGGCGATCTGGTCGAGAGCGAAACCGTACGTTCCGGTCGTTTCGGCCTGCCGCGCGCCCGTGTGCTCTCGGTCGTCGGATCCGTCGCGTCGGAAAAGGCGATCTCGATGATCGCCATCTATTCGCATGGTATCCCCCACATATTCCCGAAGCAGGTCATGGATGAGGCGGAAGAGGCCAAACCGGCCTCGATGTCGAAGCGTGAAGACTGGCGCGACGTGCCGCTCGTCACGATCGACCCGGCCGATGCCAAGGACCATGACGACGCCGTCTATGCAGAGGCGGACACATCTGACGACAATCCGGGTGGCGTGATCGTCACCGTCGCGATCGCCGATGTCTCCTGGTATGTGCGCACTGGCTCGCCGCTCGACCGCGAAGCACTGAAGCGCGGCAACTCGGTCTACTTCCCCGATCGCGTCGTGCCGATGCTACCGGAGCGGATTTCCAACGATCTCTGCTCGCTGCGTGAGGGCGAGGACCGGCCAGCCATGGCCGTTCGTATGGTGTTCTCCAAGGAAGGCCGCAAGGCGGGCCACACCTTCCATCGCGTCATGATGAGGAGCGCGGCAAAGCTCTCCTACCAGCAGGCACAGGCGGCCATCGACGGCAAGCCGGACGACAAGACCGGGCGGCTGCTCGAGCCAATCCTGAAGCCGCTCTGGGCCGCCTACAAGATCATGAAGATCGGTCGCGACCGCCGCCAGCCGCTCGAACTCGACATGCCGGAGCGCAAGATCCTGCTGAAGTCCGACGGTACAGTCGACCGGGTTTTCGTGCCTGATCGCCTGGATGCGCACAAGCTCATCGAAGAGATGATGATCCAGGCGAATGTCTGTGCCGCCGAAACGCTGGAAAAGAAGCGCCAGGCGCTGATCTACCGTGCCCATGATGGCCCGTCGCTCGCCAAGCAGGAGACGCTGCGCGAGTTTCTGAATACGCTTGGCATCTCCATGGCCAAGGGCGGCAATATGCGCTCCAACTCGTTCAATGGCATCCTTTCGCAAGCGCAAGGCACGCCTCATCAGGTGATGGTCAACGAGATGGTGCTGCGCTCCCAGAGCCAAGCTGTCTATAGCCCGGACAATATCGGGCATTTCGGCCTCAACCTGATGAAATACGCGCATTTCACTTCACCGATCCGCCGTTACGCGGACCTTATCGTGCACCGCGCCCTGGTCGGTTCGCTGGGGCTTGGCGAAGGCGGGATTACGCCAGCGGAAGAAGAGCAGCTCGACGATATCGCCGCCGAAATCTCGACATTCGAGCGCCGGGCGATGGCCGCCGAGCGCGACACGATCAACCGCCTCGTCGCCCATCACCTTGCGACCCGTATCGGCGAGGAATTCGAAGGCCGCATTTCCGGCGTCACCAAGGCGGGCCTGTTCGTCTCGCTGCCCACCTATGGCGCAGACGGTTTCGTGCCTGTCTCGACAATCGGCAACGACTATTACATCTATGACGAGGCGCATCAGGCGCTAACGGGCGAGCGCTCGGGGCTCGGCTACCAGCTGGGCGATACGGTGGACGTGCGTCTGAAGGATGCCATTCCGCTTGCCGGCGCGCTGCAGTTCGAGATGCTGAGCGAAGGCAAGAAGCTTCCGACGGCAATGAGATCCTTCCACAAGGCGGGTCGACGCAACAGGCCGGGCGGCGGACCCAAAAAACCGGGCACACGCGCTCCCCGCGGACGCAGGAGATAACAATGGACGAGCGCGCCGGATCGACCATCCAATATGGCGGCAAAGGCGCGCCCGAACGTCCGCTAGGCCGCTCGATCAAACGCGGCCTTCTCTGCCGCTGCCCGAATTGCGGCGACGGCCGACTGTTCCGCGCCTTCCTCAAGCCGGTCGATCACTGCGCCGTCTGCGGTGAGGATTATACGCCTCAACGCGCCGACGACTTGCCGGCCTATCTCGTCATCGTCGTTGTCGGCCACGTGCTAATGACGGGCTACCTGCTGACCGACATGATCTGGCGCGTCTCCCCCTTCGTTCACATGGCGATCTGGATACCGCTTGCCGTGCTGACCGCAATCGCGACGGTTCAGCCTATCAAGGGCGGGGTCATTGGCCTGCAATGGGCCTACCGGATGCATGGGTTCAGCAAGGAGCCGGAGCACGGCGATCCTTCCGCATGAAGCCGACAGGCGCAGATATCGCGGAGCCGGATGATCGTTTCGAGGGACCTAATCGCGTCCGCACGCAGGATGCGGCGTGCCTGATCCTTGTTGATCGCTCCGGCGCTCAACCAAAGATCCTGATGGGCCGTCGGGCGTCCAAGCACGTGTTCATGCCGGACGTCTATGTGTTTCCCGGCGGGCGGCGCGACCGCGGCGACCATGCGCTGCCCTTCAACAATGATCTCCACCCGCTGGTGATGGAGAGGCTGCTGGCCCACACATCCAGCCGCATGGGACCGGCACGCGCCAGGGCGCTCGCGCTTGCAGCGCTTCGCGAGTTGCAGGAGGAAACCGGCATACGGCCGGTCAATGCCGATGGCCCCGATCTCGACATGTTACGTTATGTCGCGCGGGCGATAACCCCGCCGGGAGCCGTTCGCCGCTATGACACCCGCTTCTTTCTTGGGTTTTGCGAAGAGACTGTCTTCGACATGTCGCATTTCGGCGATACGGACGAGCTTGAAGACTTGCAATGGCTTGACATTGCAGCGGTTTCCAGTCTGAAACTCGCGCGGATCACTCAGACGGTACTGGAGGACGTCAAGGACCTGTTGAAACTCGATCCTTCCGTCCCTTTTGGAAATCCCGTCCCCTTCTATTCGATGCGTCGCGGGCGCTTCGTCCAGACACTACTGTAAGGAAGAATGAATGCCGCAGCCTGCGACCGACGAAAACGGGCATGTCGAGAAAATCCACTGGCCGTCCCTCGTTGCTGCCATTGCGGCCATCAGCGCGGTCGGCATTGCGATCGGGCTCGGACTCCCACTTCTTTCGATAATTCTTGAAAAACGCGGCATCCCCTCGACGCTGATCGGCCTTAACGCGGCCATGGCCGGCGTCGCCTCGATGCTTGCGGCTCCGGTCACGACAAAGCTCGCGCATGACTATGGTGTGGCGCGTACGATGATGTTTGCCGTTGTCGTCGCTTCGATAAGCGGGCTCGGCTTCTATTACGCGCAATCCTTCTGGATGTGGTTCCCGCTGCGTTTCGCCTTCCACGGCGCGACGACCACGCTATTCATCCTGTCGGAATTCTGGATCAATGAGGCGGCCCCGCCGCGTCGCCGCGGTCTCGTGCTCGGCATCTATGCCACCGTGCTCGCCGTCGGCTTTGCAGTCGGCCCCCTGCTCTTCTCCGCGCTCGGCAGCGACGGCATCCTTCCCTTCCTGGTGGGCGCCATCATCATCCTGCTGGCGCTGATCCCGATCTTTATTGCACGGCACGAGAGCCCGGTCCTCGACACCAAGCCGGATCGCCATTTCTTCCACTACATCTTCCTCGTACCGACGGCGACTGCCGCCGTGTTCGCCTTCGGCGCGGTTTCGGCCGGCGGGCTTTCGCTGTTCCCTATCTATGCACTACGCGAACAATTGCAGGAATCTCAGGCAGCCGTGCTTCTGACCGTGATGGGCATCGGAAACATGGCATTCCAGATCCCGCTCGGTCTCTATTCCGACAAACTGAAAGACCGCCGCCCGCTGCTCGCCGCAATGGCTGTCCTCGGTGTACTGGGATCGCTCGCCCTGCCCATGCTCATCCACAACTGGCTACTCATGGCTGTCGTGCTGTTTTTCTGGGGCGGTTGCGTCTCCGGTCTCTATACGGTGGGCTTGGCGCATCTGGGTGCGCGACTCAGCGGAGCGGATCTCGCAGCGGCCAATGCAGCCTTCATTTTCTGTTATGCGGTCGGCACCGTGGTCGGTCCGCAGGGCATCGGGGCCGCCATGGATGTTGTCGGAAACGACGGTTATGCCTGGGCACTGGCCGCATTCTTCGGCTTTTACGTGCTGATTGCCCTGTGTCGTACGCTTTTCCATTCAAAACAGAGTTGACTTTTGGCGCGCGATTTGTAATTTCGCGCCAGATTTAGCCGGGGCGCACGCTGCGCTCGCGACTTCCTATTTTCTAGAGGCAGAACAACCATGGCGAAAGCTACGACCATCAAGATCAAGCTGCTGTCGACGGCTGACACCGGTTTCTTCTACGTCACGACGAAGAACAGCCGTACGTTCACGGACAAGATGACCAAGACCAAGTACGACCCGGTTGCCAAGAAGCACGTTGAATTCAAGGAAACCAAGATCAAGTAAGACTTGATCTTTAGAGTTTGAACAAGGCGCCGACCACAAGGTCAGGCGCCTTTTCTTTTACCTGCTGATCTGCCGAATAGCGCGACTTAAGCCGAAACGAAAAAACGCCGCATCCCATCAGGAAGCGGCGTTTTGAATTTGGGGGTCGACCAGCCTGCAATAACGGCACGAGGAACCGCATTGGCATGCCTGCCGGTCGACCGACCCCACGACCCAGGAGATGCGGCGGACCTGAGCATCATGGGGTATGGCAGTGCCGCATATGGCACATATTTGTCGTTAGGTTCAAAATTACGCAAAGGAAAAAGAAAATCAATAGATTCTTAACTGGGAGGAAAAAATGGATTCGCTGTTGGTTAAAATTTGCGCCTCACGGCGCCCAACCACTTAACGCTCGTTAATAGCAGTGAAGTAAAACCAACCTGAAGGCGGGTAGTTTTCTTGGCGGGTACAACCGCCGCGGAATTAATTCCGCAGGAAAATGACATTCTGGCCCAACCGCCCACCGAATTACAAACAACTAAACTCGGATATGCTTTTCACCAAATTTCATCCGGGGATTTCAACCAATTGGAAACAGTGAAACTGCGTGCGGCATTTTGCACCGGCTCACTACGCTCAAGAACTTCCAGATCGCCACAAAGCTGTGATTTATTCCGTCTGTAAATCGCCACCACGGCACCGAACCATTGAACGAGATCAACCGCTTACGAAACGGCTGTCATTTCTGTCGCCGATTCGCGATCAAGCCGCATTTGCAACGACGCGGTTTCGTCCGTCAGCTTTGGCCTTATAAAGTGCCTGATCGGCCTGCTTCAGCAGTTGCTCCGGCGTGTCGGCATCTCCGGTGCTGCAGGAGAGGCCGAAAGATGCCGTCAGCTCGATTGCGGTTCCGGCATTTTTAAGTACGAACGGTGTCTTCTCGATGATGGCTCGCAGACGCTCTGCGACAGCAGCCGATGCTGTCGCATCCGTGTCCGGCATAACAACGACAAATTCTTCACCGCCGTACCGGCAGGCAAGATCTGCTCCTCGAACTGTCGAGCGAATCCGGGAGGCGAACTCGCGCAGCACGTCGTCACCAGCGTCGTGGCCGTATGTATCGTTCACTGATTTGAACCGATCGATATCCATGAGGCAGATCGACAGAGGGCGCGAACGAGCCGCGGCTCGGTTGAAGAGTATCTTCAGATGATTGTCGAGATATCGACGATTATTCAAACCCGTCAGGGCATCCGTGACGGCGAGCTCGATCGTGTGCTTGACGCTCATCCGCAGGCGATCGTTGTAACGCTTCCGCTTGATTTGGGTGAGCGTACGCGCCAGCAATTCATTCGGGTCGATCGGACGAACGATGTAGTCGTTGACGCCGAGATCGAGCGCGCGAACGATCATGTCCTCGGCACCGGCTTCGGCCGCCAGCAGAATCGGCAGGAAGCGCGTCCGTTCCAGTGAACGTAGCTGAGAGCATAGGCGCAGGGGATCGTAGTCGTCGAAATTGGCATTGACGATGACAAGATCGAAACTGTTTTCCGCGGCTTCGAAGATCGCGGCCTGCGGATCAGACATCGCGACGACGTTGCAAACCGGCTTCAGCGCCTTCGTGATGCGCTCCTGCGAGCTTGCGCGACCGTCGACAAGCAAAATCTGGCCGATATCTTCGCGGCCGTCTGCGCCCCTGAGTATATCCTCGATAACGAGGCTATGGGCCGTGTCGGCCCGAATTCGTAACTCGTCGCTCAGAGCCTTCAGGCGCACGAGGCTGCGAACGCGGGAGATCAGCTGGACGTCATTGACCGGCTTGGTGAGGAAATCGTCGGCACCGGCCTTCAGCCCGCGTACACGGTCGGAAGGCTGGTCGAGGGCCGTCACCATGACGACGGGAATATGAGCCGTCTTGGGATTGGCCTTCAGACGCTCGCATACTTCGAAACCATCGATGCCGGGCATCATGATGTCGAGCAGTATCAAATCCAGTGGGGTGCTTTCGCAGATCGCCAGTGCCTTGTAGCCGTCATCGGCCGTCAACACGTCGAAATATTCAGCCAACAGACGCGCTTCGAGAAGCTTCACATTGGCCGAAATGTCATCGACCACCAATATCCGCGCTGTCATGCCCGTGCTCCCCGCATCATGCGTCGCCGAGGTAAGTCTTGATTGTTTCTATGAATTTCGGCACCGAGATCGGCTTGGAAACATAGGCTTCGCATCCACCCTGGCGAATGCGTTCCTCGTCCCCCTTCATGGCGAAGGCAGTTACGGCGATGACCGGGATGACATGAAGTTCGTCGTCTTCCTTTAGCCACTTGGTGACTTCCAGACCGGAAACTTCGGGGAGCTGGATATCCATCAGGATAAGATCGGGACGATGCTTGCGGGCGAGATCGAGCGCTTCCATGCCGTTTCGGGTCTGGATCGTTTCATAGCCCGACGCCTCGATCAGATCGCGGAAGAGCTTCATGTTCAGCTCGTTGTCTTCGACAATCATGACCCGTTTGGGCATTGCGATCCATTCCTCAAATCGCGCCTTCAAAAGCGTATGTTCGGTATATAAGCTCCAAAATGGTTGATTCCACTGAGCTCCGTTTCGCCAAGACTAGGGCCATTTGGTTGAGAAGAGGTAACTCCCGAACAATGCCGCCGAAAACGACCGAACAGGACGCCAGACGCGTCAACGCCGAAGAGACGGCTGCCGCGGTGCTTGGCTGGATGGCCGGCGAACCGGATATGATGCAGCGTTTTCTTGCGCTGTCCGGCGTGTCACCTGATCAGATACGGTCAGCCATATCAGATCCCGGCTTCCTGGCCGGCATGATCGACTTCGTGATGGGCCATGAACCGACATTGTTGGCATTCTGCGAAGCCACAGGGACCAAGCCAGAGACTGTCATTGCCGCGCATCATCATTATTCCGGTCCCTATATCGGTCCCGGAGACTTCTGAGATGAGCGAAATCCTCGACTTGTCCCATATCAGCCTGAAAGACAGGCCGCTGATCGTCTGCGACGTGGATGACGTGGTGCTGCAATTCTTTGCCCCGTTTGAACACTACCTGAAAAAGGATGGGCTGGAACTGCTGCCGCGTTCATTCAGGCTCACCGGCAATATCGTTACTGTCGGCACGGATGTCGCGGTCGAGGACATGGCGGTCAAACAGTTGATCGGTTCGTTCTTCGAGCAACAGGAAGAGTGGCAGACACCTTTCGATCTCGCGCTCGATACGCTGAATGCGCTTGGCGCCGATGCCGACGTGATGTTCCTCACCGCGATGCCGCCCCGCTACAGCGAGTCACGACGACGCCTGCTCGACCGGCTCGGCTTCGACTTTCCGCTTGTCGCAACGGAAGAACCGAAGGGACCGGTAATGCGACGCATCCATGGCGAACGCGCCCTGCCCTCAGTCTTCATCGACGACATGGCGCACAATCTTCATTCGGTGCGCGACCATGTCGACAACTGCCTTGTCCTGCACATGATGCCGGATTCCCCGCTGCATCTTCTGGCACCGAAGCCGGATGACGGCATTACAAGGGCGCTTGATTGGGCGCAGGCCGGAGATCTCATTCGCGCGCATATAGGCCGTTAATTCGCAACCGAGCCAAGCGGGCGTCCACCGGCAACAAACCATTGCACACTTGCCTCATCCTCTTGAGTGCCAATCGATTGCGGCTTATCGTGCCGATGTTCAATCTTTGTTCCTGACATGACCTCTTCGGCCGACATAATTTTGGGTTTCTGTCGCGACTGCCTTGCCGAGCAGAAGGCGGAGACGCGCCGTTGCCGCAAATGCGGATCGCCCCGGCTTGTCTATCATCGTGAGCTTTACGATCTGACGCTGGCGCATATCGACTGCGACGCTTTTTATGCGACGATCGAAAAACGCGACAATCCGGAGCTTGCAGACAAGCCGGTGATTATCGGCGGCGGCAAGCGCGGTGTCGTATCGACCGCCTGCTACATCGCCCGCATCAGCGGCGTCAGATCGGCAATGCCGATGTTCAAGGCGCTGGAACTCTGCCCCAACGCTGTCGTCATACGCCCCGATATGGAAAAATATGTAGGCGTTGGCCGTCAGGTGCGGCAGCTGATGATGGAGCTTACGCCCCTCGTTCAACCGCTTTCGATCGATGAGGCGTTTCTCGAACTTGCGGGAACCGAACGGCTGCATCGCGATCCGCCGGCACGCATCCTTGCCAAATTCGCAAAGCGCATTGAGAGCGAACTCGGAATTTCGATTTCCATCGGGCTTTCCTATTGCAAGTTCCTCGCCAAGGTCGCTTCCGACCTGCAGAAACCGCGTGGTTTTTCCGTCATCGGCGAGGCAGAAGCGAAGGATTTCCTAGCTCCTCGTCCTGTCACCACCATCTGGGGGGTCGGCAAGGCGTTCAGCGCCACGCTGGAGGCCGATGGCATCCGCACGATCAGCCAGCTGCAGCAGATGGAGGAAGGCGACCTGATGCGCCGCTACGGCTCGATGGGCCAGCGTCTCTACAGGCTTTCCCGCGGGATGGACGAGCGCGAAGTGCATTTGAATGATGCGGCAAAGAGCGTTTCGGCCGAAACGACATTCTTCGAAGACATTTCCCGGCATGATGACCTCGTGCCTGTCCTGCGACGCCTTTCGGAAAAAGTGTCCGCACGCTTGAAGAAGCACGAGATCGCCGGTCATACGGTTGTGCTCAAGATGAAAACGGCCGATTTCAAGAGCCGGACACGCAACAGGCGGCTGGAAGACCCGACACAGCTTGCCGACCGCATCTTCCGCACCGGCCTTTCGCTGATGGAGAAGGAAACGGACGGCACGAAATTCCGCCTGCTCGGGATCGGGGTAACCGATCTTTGCGATCCGGCACTGGCGGACCCGCCAGATCTCGTCGATCAACAGGCAGGGCGGCGGGCGGCGGCTGAAGCGGCAATGGACAAGCTGCGTGACAAGTTCGGCAAGGCGGCTGTCGAGACTGGTTACACGTTTGGCGACAAGCGTCGTTGAGCCATAAGAAGCGTGTCGGGAATTCATTTCGAAATCGCAGGAACGTGATGAATTGACACGATCCTGCCACTTTTCAGAAAATTTTCATTAAGTTTAACACGCTAAATTGCCGACCATTGTAATGCGTAAGAGGTCTTCATGTTGCGTGGCGTTTTGTTCAGCCTCGGACTCCTGTCCGGGACCATCCTTTCTCAGTCTGCTTTTGCCGACACCGCAACGCTCCAGATCATCGTATCGAAAGACCAGCAGTCGATGACGGTCTATGACGGCGAAAAGGTCGTAACGACCACGAAGGTCTCTACCGGAAAAGCCGGACACACGACGCCGAGCGGAATCTTCTCGATTCTGGAGAAGCGCAAATACCATGAATCGAATATCTATTCGAACGCTCCCATGCCCTTCATGCAGCGCCTCACATGGTCCGGTATCGCACTTCACGAAGGCAACGTGCCGAACTATCCGGCATCGCATGGCTGCGTTCGCATTCCGACCGGGACCGCCAAGGCGATCTACGACATGACGGAACGCGGCGTGCATGTGGTGATCGCCGATGCACCGGTGAAGCCGGTGAAAATCGAAAACGCCAACCTCTTCATGCCGTTGAAGCGTCTGCCATCGGAACCGCTGTTTCCGAATGCCGATCTGCGACCGACCGCGATGAAAAAGGCCGCCGACGGATCCTACGATGTGGCAATGGCCGACACCGATCCTATGTCGACCGGTTCCTTGCAGGCAGTCGTTCCGGAAGATCCAGCGCCGCTGCGCATACTCATTCATCGTCGTGGCGCACGCGAAACCATGCTTGATATACAAACCCATCTGACGGATCTCGGCTTCGACGCTGGTGTTGCCGACGGGATTGCAGGGCCGATGACCCGTGATGCGATCGCCGCCTATAAGCGGTGGAAGGGTCTTCCGGCCAGCGGCACGATGATCAGCAAGGATTTTCTTGCTGCGCTCTATCATTCGGCCGGAGAAAAAGAGCCGCCGGCAGGTCAGATCCTCGTGCGCCGCAATTTCGAACCGCTGTTCGAGGCGCCTGTTGGCATCAAGCACCCGGAACAGGCTCTCGGCACGTATTTCTTCACAGCCGATCATCTTGAGCGGAATGCAGAGACCGCCGAGTGGCATGCGATCACGTTGAAGAACGAGATGACCGCTGACGAAATGAAAGAGTTCGGCATCGACAAGCCGGCAGATTCAAGCATTCCCAACGCTGCGGCGATGGCACTCGACCGGGTAGACATTCCCAAGGACGTGCGCGAGCGTATCGGCGAACTGATGGCAAACGGCACATCGCTGACCATTACGGACCAGGGTCTTGGTCCGGAAACCGGCAAAGGCACCGACTTCGTAACACTGACGCGCTCCCAGGCCAATATCGCTCAGGCAGGTCTCAACCAGAGCGAACCGAAACCCGCGCGCCGTTCGAAAAAAGAATCATATATCGGCGGTATCGGGCTGTATTGATTGCCAAAATCCGGACCAGCTTGTTTGCCTCGGTCTGAAACATGGTATCGCTTTGAAGCATGGAAGGCGACACCAAAGCTTTCAGCCGAGGCAGGCTAGACGAAAGTCGCAAGTCAAACCGTGCACTACGCCACATTGCGACCACGTTCACTTTCTACCTGAGCGGCATGGAAGTACCCCCGAAACCCGTGTCCCCCATGGGTGACGCTTCCATCAGTGTTGGACGGTTATGTGTTGTTTTTCTTCCATGACCGTCCTCCGGGTGGATGAACGGCATCAAACTATCCATCACAGAATATCGTAAAGCCTGACAATCCAACTTACCTGATAGGCGATTGCGGCAACGACCAGAACCAGCTGGCCTCGTCTGGACCTGATGAACATCGCAATGATCGATATCGCGACAAACGCCGCCTGGCGAATGGGATATTCCATGCCAAGCGAGTGGAAATAGTCTTCACCCTTGGCCATGGTATCGCCGATATCAAGCAGGGCCGCAAAGGCAAGAAGCCCGAAAAACCAGCGTTTTCTTTGTTCGAAATAATCCTCGAAGCCCCTGTAGTCGGTCATCTGGTCGGGAAACAGCAAGGCTGTCAAAGCGGCGAAAATCATCGTGTAGAAGATCAGGAACCCGTAGAGCGGAAATGTCCAGACGGGGACGAACATCAGGTGAAACTCGTACCACCAGAAATGCACGATGGTGATGAGCAGAAAGACGACCCAGCCGAGATGAACCGGATAGACCTTGATCGTTCCCGGGTGCTGGACGAAACGCGTCAGACCATTGACGAGACGCGCAAGGCTCAGCGCCAGAACCATGCCGATGATGGTGCGCACATGTCCGAAATATTCAGCATGGGTCGGCGGGAGCTCCATGCGATCGCCCTCTGTTTCAGCCGTCAGGCATGATCGTAGTATTCCTTGCGCCGGGCAAGCGGCGAGACGCGATCAGACATCCGTCGACATGAGAGCCGCAGGCACTCACCGGACGGATTGCCACAGAGCAATCTTGGAAAGGGCATATCTGCTAATTGATTGCTGATCGCCGATCGATATAACCGGTAAAAAACACTTGCCTATTGTTCAGGAAACAGCGCTCCAAAGTACAAGAACGCGATCCTGACTGCCGTGATGGATTGATGAACGGTGTAGCTTTTTTCCTGGGCGTGAATTTCGTCGTTGCGGTTTGCTTCAGCGCGGTCTTCGCCGTTGTTGCCACCCGAAGCCGCTCGCGCCGGGCTGCGCTCTGGCTGGCGGCAGGGTTCGGCGTCGCATCACTGTCTGCGGTCTGCGAGCTTCTGGTCGCTTATACGGACACCCCAAAGATATGGGCAATTGGTGCATTCGCGACGGTTCTGATCGGCATGATGCTGCTGCGGATCGGAATTGGACATCTCTATGGGCGCAGGCTCGACAAGCGTATCGCTGCGTTTTTCGTCAGCGCAAGCATCATCTTGTGTTATGTGATCTATGACATGCCCCGCGGAACGCTGATACAGGCCGTCTCCTATCAGAGCCCGTTCGCAATCGTGCTTCTCGACAGCGCCTTTGTCATCCTCGCCTCCCGCGGGCGGCAGATGATCGATCGCTTTCTCGGAATGCTCACGCTGTTCACCGGCCTGCATTTCTTTGCCAAGGCCGGTCTGGCAGTTCTGGTCGGCGCAGGCTCTGCCGCCAAAGACTACATTCACACCAACTACGCGCTGATCTCACAGAGCGCCACGGCCATCTTGGTGGTGGCCGTGGGACTGACGCTGCTGGCAGCTCTTGTGCTTGAGATCATGGCGGACCAGCGAAGTGAATCGGAAAGGGACACCCTGTCGGCTATCGCCAACAGGCGCGGGTTCAACCGGCAGGTTCAATCCATCCTAAGTGCAGCATCGCATGGCAAACATGCCGTCATTCTCTGCGACCTCGACCATTTCAAGCGCATCAACGACACCTATGGGCATCATGTGGGGGACATGGTGATCCAGAGCTTTGGGCAATTGATGAACGACAGCGCGCCCAAGAGGGCAGCACTCGGCCGCATCGGCGGCGAGGAGTTCGCGATATTCTTGCCCGACACCGATATCAGCGCCGCGGCGCTGTTTGCTCAGGCGCTGCGGGCCGCAACAATGACATTGCCCGATCTGCCCGATGGCCTGATCGTCACCGCGAGTTTCGGCGTATCTCCCGTGACCTCGGCTGCCAGACTGGCCGAGGCCTACCGGCAGGCGGACCAGGCGCTTTATGCGGCGAAGAATGCCGGGCGTAATCAGGTCAAGCTCACGGGCCTCGACGAGGCCGAGGCAAGTGAACTGCATGGAGAAAGCCGTCTCTAGGATCGGTTTCCACGAACGCTCAGCTCTTTCCGGTCAGCCAAAGTAACCGAGCCTGCTACTGGACGAGTTCGACATCCAGCACACCGGGCGCGGCCTTGAGTGCAGCTGCCATTTCCGGCGAGAGCCGATATCTCTGCGTAAGCTCCACCTCGATCTCGCGGCGGCCGTCTTCCTTGATGACAATGAAATAAACCAGGCCTTCGCCACGCATGTTCAGATGGTTGGCGACGGTCTTCAGCGGTCCTGCATCTCGAACAAAGACACGCAGTGCCTTCTGCATACGGATCGACTGTTCTTCCAGCGACTGAGCCGTCTGGATGCGCAGGCCGATGCCTTCCGGCCGCTCGTCAGCCTGGACGGTGATGACCAGCGACCTGCCGGGTTCGAGCAGGTCTCGGTATTGCGCCAATGCCTCGGAAAACAGCACCGCTTCGAACTGGCCGGATGAGTCCGAAAAAGTGATGATGCCCATCTTGTTGCCGGTCTTGGTCTTGCGCTCCTGCCGACCTGTCACCGTACCGGCCAGACGCCCGGCGGTCGCTCCCTGGCGGACAGAGGCAGCAAAATCGGCAAAGGTCTGCACCCTGAGTTTCGACAGGACATCCTTGTAGGTATCGAGCGGGTGGGCCGACAGATAAAAGCCGAGAACCTGATATTCGCGCATCAGCATTTCCGACGGCATCCACGGATTGAATGTCGGCAGGATCAGTTTTTCGGGGCCGCTGCTGGAGCCGGAGCCGAAGAAATCGGACTGGCCTGAGACCTTCTCTTCCTGCGCGCGCTGCGCATAACCGATGATCCGGTCGAGACCGGCGATCAACTGGGCTCGGTCATGGCCGAAGCAATCGAAAGCACCAGCGGAAATCAGGCTTTCCAGAACGCGGCGGTTGATCTGCTTGGGGTCGATCCGCATGCAGAAATCCTCGATGCCGGCGAAAGGCTTGTCGCCGCGGACTTCCGTGATGTGCTCGACAGCCGATTCACCGACGCCCTTGATGGCGGCGAGTGCATAATAAATCTTCGCCTCGCCCGTCTCGAAATGGCGGAACGAGGTCTGAACCGACGGCGGGAAAACCTTGATACCGAGACGGCCGGCATCCTCGCGAAAATCGTTGAGCTTTTCGGAGTTGGCCATATCGTAGGTCATGGTCGCGGCGAGGAACTCGACCGGATAATGCGCCTTCATATAGGCCGTTTGGTAGGAGACGATAGCGTAGGCTGCGGCGTGAGACTTGTTGAAGCCGTAGTTGGCGAACTTGGCGAGCAGTTCGAAAATGTTCTTCGCCTGCGGCTTCGATACGCCGTTCTTGACGGCGCCATCGACAAAGCGCTCGCTCTGCTTGTCCATCTCCTCCTTGATCTTCTTACCCATGGCGCGGCGCAGAAGATCGGCCTCGCCGAGCGAATAACCCGACAGGACCTGGGCGATCTGCATGACCTGCTCCTGGTAGACAATAACGCCCTGAGTTTCCTTTAGCAGATAGTCGATCGACGGATGGACCGACTCGATCTCTTCCTCGCCATGCTTGCGGGCGTTATAGGTCGGGATGTTCTCCATCGGACCCGGACGATAAAGCGCCACCAGCGCGATGATGTCCTCGATACAGTCGGGCTTCATGCCGATCAGCGCCTTGCGCATACCGGCACTTTCCACCTGGAACACGCCGACCGTTTCGCCGCGCGACAGCATTTCATAGGTCAGCTTGTCGTCGAGCGGGATTTTTGCCAGATCGACATGGATGTCGCGCTTGCGGCAGAAATCGACCGCCGTCTTCAACACTGTCAGCGTCTTCAGGCCGAGGAAGTCGAATTTGACCAGACCGGCCTGCTCGACCCATTTCATGTTGAACTGGGTGACCGGCATGTCCGAGCGCGGGTCTCGATACATCGGCACCAACTTCGACAGCGGGCGATCGCCGATGACGATACCGGCGGCGTGGGTCGAGGCGTGACGGTACAGGCCTTCGATCTTCTGGGCGATATCGAGAAGACGGCCGACGACCGGCTCCTTGTCCACCTCTTCCTGGAATTTCGGCTCTTCCTCGATTGCCTTGGAGAGCGGTGTCGGGTTGGCCGGATTGTTCGGCACCAGCTTGCAGATGCGGTCGACCTGGCCATAGGGCATTTCCAGCACGCGGCCGACGTCGCGCAATGCCGCGCGCGCCTGCAGCGAACCGAAGGTAATGATCTGCGCCACCTGCTCTCGGCCATATTTCTGCTGCACGTAGCGGATCACCTCTTCGCGGCGATCCTGGCAGAAGTCGATGTCGAAGTCGGGCATCGAGACGCGTTCCGGATTGAGGAAGCGTTCGAACAGAAGCGAGAAGCGCAGCGGATCAACGTCGGTGATGGTGAGCGCGTAAGCGACGAGCGATCCTGCACCGGAACCACGGCCCGGACCGACCGGGATATTGTGCTGCTTCGCCCATTTGATGAAGTCGGCAACGATAAGGAAGTATCCCGGAAACTTCATCCGTTCGATGATCGACAGTTCGAAATCGAGACGTTCGCGATAATCCTTCTCGGTGAAACCGGCACTCAGCCCAAGTTCTTCAAGCCGATGATCCAGCCCCTCGACCGCCTGGCGGCGAAGCTCGGCGGCTTCCTTGCGTTCGTCCTCCTCCGGATGATCACTGACGCCGGTGAAACGCGGCAGGATGGGATTGCGTGTCTTCAGGATGAAGGAGCAGCGGCGGGCGATCTCGACGGTGTTTTCCAGCGCTTCGGGCAGGTCGGCGAAAAGCTTCGCCATTTCGGCGCGGCTTTTCAGGTAATGATCCGGTGTGAGGCGAAAGCGGCTGTCGTCGGAAACGATCGCGCCATGGGCAACCGCCATCAGCGCATCATGGGCATCGTAATCAGCCTTGGAGGGAAAAAAGGCCTCGTTGGTCGCGACCAACGGGATATCGTGCTCATAGGCGAGATCGACCATGCGATGCTCATGGCGGCGATCATAATTGCCGTGTCGCTGCAGTTCGAGATAGAGCCTGTCGCCAAACAGGGTTTTGAGGCGCAACAGTCTTTCGACCGCCAGGCCCGCATGCCCTTCTTTGACCGCCCGATCCACCGGGCCGGAAGCGGCACCGGTCAATGCGATCAGACCTGCAGTGCCAAGCTCATCCAGCCAGGAGGCGCAAATATGGGTTTCGCTTACCCCTTCGCCGCCGAGATAGGCCCGGCTGACGAGATCGACCAGCCGTTCATAGCCTTCGGCATTGGCGGCGAGGAGAACGATGGCGGGCAGCTTGGCGAGCTGGTTGCCGCGACGATCCTCTTCCTGGTCCTGCATGTCGATCGACAGCTGGCATCCAATGATCGGCTGCAGACCGTCGCCCGTCGCCTTCTGGGCGAATTCAAGCGCAACAAAAAGATTGTTGGTATCGGTGATGGCGATCGCGGGTTGATTGTCCGCGACGGCCTTGCCGAGGACCTTCTTGAGCGGAAGCGCACCTTCGAGCAGCGAGTAGGCCGAATGCAGGCGCAGATGGACGAATTGCGGGGTCTCCCCGAGGATTTCGTCTGCCGATCCTGTCTTTGCCTGTTCCGCCATGTCTATCGCCATACCTTTGATTCAATCGCTCTATTTTCAGGCGCGCGACGACTCAAGTCCAGTTTTGAATTCACCGCTCAACGGTTTTCGGCAGCGCATTCCAGAGGCGGCGGCGCCCGGCGCGGGCGCCGAAGCAAGGTTACATGGCAATCATCAACATCGACAGCGTGGCGACGAAGGTTGCGATGGACGCGAAAGCGGCAATATCACGAAGAAGGTCAGTCATCGTTGTCTCCCGTGTTCGTTATGTTTTTAATTTGTTCTCTTTTTGTACGTGAGTCAATAACAGAACAAAAAGGAAACGAATTTTGCGCCATATCCCCGCCCCGATAGTAAACACTTTCCTAAAGCGGACAGACTTGAAGACGGATTTCGCCCTCGGTGCCTAGGCTTTTTGTTTCGGCCGGGACAGGTCGGCTGCCTCGAATTGAATTTTTTTCTATGTGACGCTCGGCGTGTCCCGTTCGGTGTGTTTTTCGGCGCAACTCCGGTCCGTCAGCGGCGGTTGGGCGTCCGGCAGCGATGCGTGCGACACACGCACGCCTTATTCAGGGGCAGGCCATTTCTGCGCAGCCCGGGTGATCTGCATGCATAAGGGGCGGGTCACCCGGTCACTGGTTCCGCCTCGCCTGTTATGCGGACCGGAGTAGCCGAAGCGGCACGGGGCATTGTACGCACGGGCTTTGAGTGCAGGGATGGAAGATTGGTAAGTGGTTGGGATCGTTGGAGCGGGAGGGAGAAACGTCCCCGGGCGTGAATAGCCCCTCTCTCGCAATTTCTGAAACCTAGTCTTTGGCTAAGATTTCGACATTGCCTTCTCTCCCGCAAGGAGAGGTAAACAATCGCGGCGCCAAACAAATCAGCGTCTTAGCCGAAAGGCTAAGCGCTAGACTTCTTAAGGAGAAGGGCAAGGTCTCCGAGCCGTTACTACCTCACAGTTGATAGCAGGAGCCAAGCAATCCTCAGAACTCCACCACCTTACCGGCTTCCAGCGTAACACGGCGGTCCATGCGGGCGGCGAGTTCGTGGTTGTGGGTGGCGATTAGGGCGGCAAGGCCAGACTGGCGGACCAGGGCCTCCAGCGCGTCGAAGACGTAGGATGCGGTCTTCGGATCGAGATTGCCGGTCGGTTCGTCGGCCAGAAGCACGCGTGGCGCATTGGCAACCGCGCGGGCGATCGCGACACGCTGCTGCTCGCCGCCGGAGAGTTCCGCCGGACGGTGTTCGGCGCGGTGGCCGATGCGCATGTAATCGAGAAGCTGGGCTGCCCTCTCCTTCGCCTCGGCCTTGGACAGGCCGCCGATCAGCTGCGGCATCATGATATTCTCGATCGCCGAGAATTCCGGCAGGAGATGGTGGAACTGGTAGACGAAGCCGATTTCCGAGCGACGGATGGCGGTGCGCTGGTCGTCCGGCAAATCGTTGCACGAGCGGCCGCCGACAAAGACTTCGCCACTATCTGGATGTTCGAGCAAGCCTGCCAAGTGCAGGAGAGTCGACTTGCCTGTACCCGAAGGCGCTACGAGTGCGACGATCTCGCCCGTTCTCAGCTCGAAATCGGCGCCTTTCAGAATAGAAAGCGTCGTTTCTCCCTGGCCATAATGACGTTCGACATTTGCAAGCTTCAATACGGATTTACGCGGTGCCATGAGGTGATGGGATCCTATTCGTAGCGAAGCGCCTGGACAGGATCGAGCCTGGAGGCTCGCCATGCCGGGAAAATGGTGGCGATGAAGGATAGGACCAGCGCCATGGTGACGACGGAAACGGTCTCGCTGACACTCATTTCAGCGGGCAGTTCGCTCAAGAAATAGAGTTCCGGGTTGAAGAGAACGGTGCCGGAAAGCCAGGAAAAGAACTGCCGGATACTTTCGATATTGAGACAGACGACAACCCCGAGGACGACGCCCGCAAGCGTGCCGACAAGACCGATCGCTGCCCCCGTCATGAAGAAGATGCGCATGATCGCGCCGGAACTTGCCCCCATGGTGCGCAGGATGGCGATGTCGGAGCCTTTGTCCTTTACCAGCATGATCAGGCCGGAAATGATGTTCAAGGCAGCGACAAGCACGATCAGCGTCAGGATCATGAACATGACGTTGCGTTCGACCTGCAGCGCCGAGAAGAAGGTCTGGTTGCGCTGGCGCCAGTCGGTGATGAAGATCTGACGGCCGGCGGCCTCCTCTATCTTCGGGCGCAGCTCATCCACGGCTTCCGGGTCGTTGATGAACAGCTCGATCGACTGAACGATGCCTTCGGCATTGAAATAGAGCTGCGATTCTTCGAGCGGCATGTAGATGATCGTCGCATCATATTCCGACATGCCGATCTCGAAGATGCCCGAGATCGTGTAGGACTTGACGCGTGGATTGACGCCCATCGGGGTTACATCGCCTTCAGGCGAGATCAGCGTGATCTGGTCGCCGGCATTCAGCCCGAGTTGTGCCGCAAGCCGGGACCCGACCAGAACGCCCTGCCCCGAGGCAAACCCGACGATATCGCCCTGCTTGATATTGCCGGCGACCTCGGTGAGCTTTTCCAGATCCTCGGCGCGGACACCACGGACCAGCGCGCCGGAACCTGCGCCACCGCGACCGGAGGCAAGCGTCTGGCCTTCAACCAGCGGCAGGGCCATCTTTACGCCCGGCACGGCTGAAAATTTCTTTGTCAGTTCGGCGTAATCATTCAGCGGCGTGTCGACCGGCTGGACGATCATGTGGCCGTTGATGCCGAGGATGCGGGAAATCAGCTCGGTGCGGAAACCGTTCATCACCGCCATGACGATGATGAGGGTGGCAACCCCCAGCATGATGCCGATGAAGGAAAACCCGGCGATGACCGAGATATAGGCTTCCTTGCGGCGCGAGCGCAGGTAACGCCAGGCAACCATGCGCTCGAAGCCTGAAAAGGCGCCGGCACTCGGAGCCTTTTCGACTTTCTGCTTTTCTTGACCCGCCGCGACGCTTGCCATTCACGTTTCCTCGTCTTGATCGGCGCCGGATCACGCCATTCCGGCCTGTCCCGCACCCAATTCTGTCATCCGGCCGGAAATCCGAACGGCAGTATTATCAGCCGGTTGCCCGGTTCAGTGCAGCCTCGAGCGTCATCACTTCGCGGGCACCGGTCTTACGGTCCTTGACCTCGACCTCGCCTGCGGCTGCAGAGCGCGGGCCGACGATGATCTGGACCGGCACGCCGATCAGATCGGCGGTGGCGAACTTGGTGCCGGCGCGATCGTCGCTGTCGTCGTAAAGCACGTCCTTGCCGGCATTGCCGAGCGAGGCGTAGAGCTTTTCCGAAATATCGTCGCAGGCGGCATCGCCCGGTTTCATGTTGATCACCACGACATCGAAGGGTGCGACCGATTCGGGCCAGATGATGCCGTTCTCGTCATGCGATGCTTCGATGATGGCGGGAACAAGGCGTGTCGGACCGATACCGTAGGATCCCATGTGGACAGGATGTTCCTTTCCATCCGGTCCCTGCACCTTTGCGCCCATCGGCTCGGAGTATTTTGTGCCGAAATAGAAGATGTGGCCGACCTCGATGCCGCGGGCAGACAGGCGGTCACCTTCGGGAATGGCGTTGAACGCTGCCTCGTCGTGCATTTCCGACGTTGCAGCATAAACCGAGGTCCACTTGTCGAAGATCGACTGCAGGCCTGCGACATCATCGAAATCGGTATTTTCCGACGGGATCTCGAAATCGGTGAAAGCCTTGTGGCTGAAGACTTCCGATTCGCCGGTATCGGCGAGGATGATGAATTCGTGGCTGTGGTTGCCGCCGATCGGGCCGGTATCGGCGCGCATCGGGATGGCGCGCATGCCAAGCCGCGCGAAGGTGCGCAGGTAGGCGACGAACATCTTGTTATAGGAATGGATCGCGTCTTCGCGGGTCAGATCGAAGGAATAAGCATCCTTCATCAGGAATTCGCGCGAGCGCATGGTGCCGAAGCGCGGGCGGATCTCGTCGCGGAACTTCAGCTGGATATGGTAGAGGTTGAGAGGCAGGTTCTTGTAGGACTTGACGTAGGACCGGAAGATGTCCGTCACCATTTCCTCGTTGGTCGGACCGTAGAGCATCGGACGCTCCTGGCGATCCTTGATGCGCAGCATTTCCTTGCCGTAAGCCTCGTAACGACCGCTTTCCTGCCAGAGTTCAGCAGACTGCAGCGTCGGCATCAGCAGTTCGACGGCGCCTGCACGGTTCTGCTCCTCGCGGATGATGGCATTGACCTTGTCCAACACCTTCTTGCCGAGCGGTAGCCAGGAATAGATGCCCTGGCTCTGCTGACGGACCATGCCCGCGCGCAGCATCAGGCGGTGGGAGACGATTTCCGCTTCCTTGGGATTTTCCTTCAGGATGGGCATAAAATAGCGGGACAGGCGCATGGTGATTTCCGACTTTTGACTGGCCTCCCGCATCTCGCAGGAATCGGCCGATTTGAAGACCATTTGCGTGGCTTATTACCGGTTCCCAGACGCCAAGGAAACCCGGCTCCTATCGAAAAGCCGGTGGATGACCGAAGCGGAAATCCGCCAGGACTTGCGAGAAATGTGATTTTCGTGAAAGCAAGGGTGCGACAAATGCGCCAAGGGCAATTTTTTCCACACCTGTCACAAAAATACAAAAAAAGAGGATGACAAAGCCCAACCTATGAGCTAGTTTCAGCCCATAAAACAGGCATGAAGTTCAAATTCATGCCAATCGCGGTAAAGTCTTGGGAGGATCAGATCTTAGGCGCGCTAGACGCTGCCCCGGAAACGGTTAGGATCACGCGAAACTGAAAAACAAGGCTTCAACGCCTTGTTTTTTTTTGCCTTTCGACAGGCAACAATGCCTTCAGAGAGCCTTTCAGATTACAGTTTTCCGATGATATCGACGCGATCGCAGGTGCCGGTTGCAGGTATCACATCCAGCTTTTGGCCAATTTCATGGCGTTGACGCCCGCGATCGATCTCCTTTTCCGTCCTGCATGTGACGATCTGGCCTTTTGCCTCACGGGTAAATTCAAGAAGACCGATGATCGCGATGTATGGCCCGGATCGCCCGCCATCTTGTTCTTCCTCCCTTATTTCGAGGATGGTTGCGACCGAATGGGGAAGCGTGTGGCGGCGATAGGCCTGAATGCCAAAAAGCATCGCAAAGGTAAGTGCCGCGACAGTGTAGACCATACCCAGAACGATCCGCCGCTCCCTGGTATCCCGAAACTCTCCCACCCGCATCGGCATCGATCCTTACTTGGTACCGCAGGATTATTTGAAGCTCGGCATGATGTTCGGGATGCTGCCGATACCGAAGCCGAAATAAACCGATGCAAAATGATAGGCGAGATAGATCGCTGCCGAGATGACGGTGGTGAGCAGAATGACGCGCCCGCCACGGAATTTCGCAGGCGCACTCTCGACAGTTCCGAGCGTCACCTCGCCCTCGTCACGTTGGCTACGGTAGCCGAGCGGCAGAACCATGAAGAGGACAGTCCACCATAGGATGAAATAAATCGCGACGACTGTCAGGATTGGCATGCGGACACTCCATCCTCGCGTTTGATCATCGGAACAGGCGGTTGAAGCCGCTGATAAAATGATTCCGATCTTTCGGCAGAGTCATTGATTTTATTCGCCATTGCACGCCGCATCAGACTTCCTCCAGCTCGATCAGCGTGCCGTTGAAATCCTTGGGATGGAGGAAGAGAACCGGCTTTCCGTGGGCGCCGATCTTCGGCTTTCCATCACCGAGAATACGCGCGCCGGCGGCACTCAACTTTTCGGCGGCAGATAGGATATCAGGCGTTTCGTAGCAGATGTGGTGGATGCCGCCCGAGGGATTGCGTTCGAGGAAAGCGACAATCGGGGATGCATCGTCGAGCGGTTCGAGCAGCTCGATCTTGGTATTTGGAAGCTCGACAAAAATGACGGTGACGCCGTGTTCGGGCAGCGATTGCGGTTCGGAGACTTTCGCACCGAGCGTGTCTCGATAGATCTCGGCAGCCTCTGAGAGAATCGGGACAGCGATGGCAATGTGGTTTACTCGGCCGAGCATATGTTCCTCCTCTTTCAGGCGCCTGCCTTCGGCAGGCAACCGCTCCGTATTCGCCTGTCGGCGGCTTCTCCCCGTAGACGATTTGGAGCACGACGCCGGCTTGACGTCAGGCCGCTGCGAGGCTGGATGGCAGGACCTACGCATTGGTCACCATGCCTGCAAACGTCTCAATCGCCCGATGGCAGGTTGAATATCTGGCGGCTGACAATTTTCAGGCTTCGATCCGGCTGTATCCGGTATCGTTCAACAACGCGGTTACCGAAACTATTGTAAAATTCATGATCGAAGCTGCTGCCGACGGGCGCCTTGGTAAGACGGCTTCTGGGTTGACCGCCGTATGTGATGCTACCCGAGATTGGCGCGATGTCGGATCCGTAGTCGCGCGCCACCAATTCTGGGTCGGCAGTAGCACTGCACGCGGTGAGCGTTGCAAGGGCCAGGGAAATTAACGTTTTTCTCATCGTGGTCATCTCCTCCTTGGAGGCTGACAGGGCAAAGAACGTCCGTCGAAGCTCCATTATGACCGAGTGAAGAGCTAAAGCATACTGCAATCCTGCAGAGAAAGGTGGAGTGCAGCTCACTACACTCCGCATAAGCAAGCCCCCCCTACTGAACCCTTGTTACGAACACCGTGACCACAGGCTTCTTGCCCCAGGCGATATTGGCGGCCGAGCGGACGGCGCGGCGAACGGATTCGCGTACGGTGTCGAGATCCTTGCGGCGGGCGCGCGGGATGCTTTCGACGGCGCCGAGTACGGCGTCATAAAGACCGTCGTCCATGTCCTCGCCCTCGTCGTCGAATTCCGGCAGGCCGAAGGAGACGAGATCGGGGTCGGCGAGGAATTCATAGCGCTGGTCGAGCAGGATATTGACCGAGACATGGCCGACAAAGGAGAGCTTGCGACGATCGCTGATGCCCATTTCGTCCAGATCGCCGATCAGCTTGCCATCCTTGTAGATGCGGCCGAAGGGAGCGTCGTCGATGACTTCCGCCGGACCGGGCGCAAGGCGCAGAATGTTGCCGTTGCGGACGCGCGGGATCTGGCCGATGCCGGCGGATGCACCAAGTTCGGCCTGGGCCGTCAGGTGGGCCGCCTCGCCATGAACGGGAACGAGGATCTGAGGCCTTGTCCACTCGTACATTTTCAAAAGTTCGTTGCGGCGCGGGTGGCCGGAAACGTGCACGAGCGCATCGGAATCGGTGACGATCTTGATGCCTTGTTCGATCAGCGCGTTCTTGATCTCGATAATCGGCTTTTCATTGCCCGGGATGGTGCGTGAGGAAAAGACGACCGTATCGCCCTTGGTGAGCGCCACATGGCGCATCTCATCACGGGAAATCTTCGCCAGCGCCGCGCGGGACTCGCCCTGGCTGCCGGTCAGGATGACGACGACCTTGTCGCGCGGGATGTAGCCGTATTCGTCTTCGGCGAGGAAGGGTTTAAGGCCTTCCATGATGCCGATGTCCTGCGCAACATTGACGACGCGTTTCAGCGACGAACCGAGCAGCAGAACTTCACGGCCGGCTGCGTTTGCTGCTTCGGCGATCGAGCGGATACGGCCGACATTAGACGAGAAGGTGGTGACGGCCACCCTGCCCTCGGCTTCCTCGATGACCTTCTGCAGGCCGGCAGAGACTTCTTCTTCAGATGGGGAAACGCCTTCGCGCAGGGCATTGGTACTGTCGCACATCAACGCCAGCACGCCCTCGTCGCCGATGGCGCGGAAACGCGCCTCGTCTGTGAGCGGACCGAGTGTCGGCTTGGCATCGATCTTCCAGTCGCCGGTGTGGACGACATTGCCGAGCGGGGTGCGGATGACCAGCGACATCGGCTCGGGGATGGAGTGGTTGACGCCGACGGCCTCGATCTCAAATGGTCCGACATTGATGCGGTCGCCGGCCTTGAAGATGGTGATCGGGATCTCGGCGCGATCGCCTTCATATTTGCGCTTGGCTTCCAGCATGCCGGCGGTAAAGGGCGAGGCATAGACCGGTACGTTGAGGCCCGGCCAAAGATCGTTCAGCGCGCCGTAATGGTCCTCATGCGCATGGGTAATGATCATGCCCTTGAGATTGTTGCGCTGCGAGGCAAGGAAACGGATGTCGGGAAGAACGAGATCTACGCCCGGAAGATCGGGACCCGGGAAGGTCACGCCCGCATCGACCATGATCCACTGACGCTTCTGTGGCGGTCCATAGCCATAGAGAGCGAGGTTCATGCCGATCTCGCCCACGCCGCCCAGCGGCAGAAACACCAGTTCGTCTTGATTAGCCATTCTTCTTCTTATTCCGTTTTCATAAAGAATACATCACCTGCCGCGATCGGCAGGACTTGTCCACCCCCCATGTCGAGTAACAGCAGGCCGCCGTCGTCGATTCCGGCAAATCTGCCCTCCAGCGACCTGTCGGGAAGATTGACGGTAATACGCTCGCCGACGCCGCAGGCGACCTCCCGCCAGCAGCGCACGATTTCGGCGGTGCCCCTTCCCTCATCCCACAAATCGAGCGCTAAAGCCATGGACTGATAAAGATGGGCGAAAAGTTCATCCGGCGAAATCGCCGCACCGTGATCGGAAAGACGGGTGACGCCATAAGGCGCGCTGTCGGGCATATGGCGGATATTGACACCAATGCCGATGACCAGAGCCCGCTTTCCGCCGGCAAGCGGCTCGCCCTCAAGCAGGATACCGCAGGTCTTTTTGCGATTGATCAGGATGTCATTCGGCCATTTGACCTGCAGGGCGGCGTCGCCGGGCGGCAGGATCGCCTTCACCGCGTCATGGACGGCGACCGCCACCGCAAGCGGCAACGAGGCCACGCGCTCCATGGGGGCAGGATCGATCAGCAGCAGCGAGGCGTAGAGATTGCCCGGCTCGGAGGTCCAGGCGCGGCCGCGTCGGCCACGCCCTTCGATCTGACGGGCAGACGTCACCCACAACAAACCGGGATCGCCCGCGCGAGCGCGGGCGAGACATTCGCTATTGGTGGATCCTATGTCGTCGAAGGCGACATGACGGAAAGCTTCGAGCGAGAAGCGGCTCTTCTCTCCCGCCATTCTCAGAAGAACGACCGTGCAGCCGCATCCGCCGCGGAGCCGATCGGGCCGCCATAGAGGATGTAGGTGGTGATCAGCAGGCCGGAAATGCCGAAGATGAAGCGTAGTTCTCCGGGTGTGCGCTCGAATTCGCCCTTCGGATCATCGAACCACATCAGCTTGACGATGCGCAGGTAGTAGTAGGCTGCGACGACCGACATCAGGAAGCCGATGACGGCAAGCGTGAAGAGACCTGCTTCGACGGCCGCCAGGAACACGTAATATTTGGCGAAGAAGCCTGCGAGCGGCGGGATGCCCGCCATGGAGAACATCTGTGCTGTCAGCACCACCGCCATGAACGGCTTTCTGGCAAAGAGGCCTGCAAGCTCGTCGATCTCCTCGACATATGTGCCATCCGGGCGGCGCATCGACATGATGCAGGCAAAGGTGCCGAAGGACATCATCATGTAGATTAGCATGTAGAGGGCGACACCGGAAACGCCGCTTTCGCTGCCTGCCGACAGGCCGACAAGCGCGAAGCCCATGTGGCCAATGGAGGAATAGGCCATCAGGCGCTTGATGTTCTTCTGGCCGACGGCGGCAAAGGAGCCGAGCGCCATGGAGGCAATCGCCACGAAGACGATGATCTGGCGCCAGTCTGCGATGAGAGGCAGGAAGGTCTCAGATGTCAGACGGATCAGGATCGCCATGGCAGCGATCTTGGGACCGGCAGCAAAGAAGGCCGTGACCGGCGTCGGCGCGCCTTCATAAACGTCCGGCGTCCACATATGGAAGGGAACGGCAGAGATCTTGAAGCAGGCGCCGGCGAGGATGAAGACCATGCCGAAAATCAGGCCGAGGCCACGGGTTTCCGAAGAAAGGACGGACGCGATTTCCTGGAATCCGGTATTGCCGGTGAAGCCGTAGACCAGCGACATGCCGTAGAGCAGCATGCCGGAAGACAGCGCACCGAGGACGAAATATTTCAGGCCAGCTTCGGTCGAGCGCAGGCTGTCGCGGTTGAAAGCGGCAACGACATAAAGCGCGAGCGACATCAGCTCGAGGCCGAGATAGAAGGCGATCAGGTCATTGGCCGAGATCAAGAGCAGCATGCCGAGCGTCGAGAGAACCAGCAGGACCGGATATTCGATTTTGTCGAGCTGCATGGCCTTGCCCTGAACGGCTGACATGGCGAGCGCGAAAATCGAGCCGGCGATTGCCGCGACCTTCATGAAGCGGGCGAACGGATCGACGATGAAGGCACCGCCGAAGGCTTCGCCATTGCCGGAAGACACCGTGATCAGCAATCCGACGACGGCGAGAAGCGCGATTGCCAACCCGGAAATCAGCTGGTTCGCCTTTTCGCCGATGAAAACACCCATCATGAGCAGCACGAGCGCGCCGACCGCCAGAATGATTTCGGGCAGAGCAAACTGCAGACTTTGAGAGAAGAGTTCAGGAGTCATAGTCTTATCTGTCCCGTCATCAATTCGCAGCCTGAGCGGCGGTCGCCACGGCCTGGATGGCCGCATGGTAATTGGTTACGATTCTGTCGACAGTCGCTGCGGAGGCATCGAAGACCGGCGCAGGATAGATGCCGAAGAAGATGGTCACAACGATCAGCGGCCAGACGATGCAATGCTCGCGGAAGGAAATGTCCACAAGGCCCTGCATCAGCGGCGATTTTGCCTGACCGAAGATCATGCGGCGGTAGAGCCACAGCATGTAGGCGGCGGAAAGAACGACACCCGTGGTGGCGAAGAACGCCGTCCAGACGCTGACACGGAAGACGCCGACCGTCGCCAGGAATTCGCCGACGAAGGCGGAAGTGCCCGGCAGGCCGACATTGGCCATGGTGAAGATCAGGAAGGCCAGCGCGTATTTCGGCATGCGGTGCACGAGGCCACCGTAATCGCCGATGTTACGCGTATGGGTACGTTCGTAGACAATGCCGACGCAGAGGAAGAGCGCGCCGGAGATGACGCCGTGCGACAGCATTTGGAAGATAGCGCCGTGCAGACCCTGCTGGTTGACCGCGAAGATGGCCATCGTCACGTAACCCATGTGGGCGACGGAGGAATAGGCGATCATCTTCTTGATGTCGGACTGCATCAGAGCCACGAGCGAGGCGTAGATGATGGCGATGACCGACAGGGTGAGGATCATCGGCGTGAAATAGTCGGACGCCAAGGGGAACATCGGCAGCGAGAAGCGCAGGAAGCCGTAGCCACCGAACTTCAGGAGCAGAGCCGCAAGGTCGACCGAGCCGGCCGTCGGGGCTTCTACGTGCGCATCCGGCAACCAGGTGTGGAACGGCCACATCGGCACCTTGACGGCGAACGACAGGAAAAAGGCGAGGAACAGCCAGAACTGCATTTCCGGCGAGAACTTGTAGGCAAGCAGGACCGGAATGGAGGTGGTGCCGACTTCCGCATACATGACAAGGATGCCGACCAGCATGAAGACCGAGCCGGCCAGCGTATAGAGGAAGAACTTCATCGACGCGTAGATGCGACGCGGTCCGCCCCATACGCCGATGATCAGGAACATCGGGATCAAGCTCGCTTCGAAGAAGACGTAGAAGAGCACGAGGTCCATCGACACGAAGACGCCGACGATCAGCACTTCCAGAACCAGGAAGGCGATCATGTATTCACGCGCATGCAGCGTGATCGCCTTCCAGCTGGTCAACACGCCGAACGGCATGAGGAAGGTCGCCAGCACGACGAACATGACGGACAAGCCATCGACGCCGATATGGTAACTGATGCCCTTGCCGAGCCAGTAATACTGCTCGACCATCTGGTAATCGGCGCTGGAGCCGTCAAAGCCGTACCAGACGACCAGCGACAGGAGGAAGGTGATGATCGTCGTGATCAACGAGATGATCATGACGTTCTGGCGACCGTCGTCGGTGTCGTCGCGGGTGAACACCAGCAACAGCACGCCCACCATCGGGAGGAAGGTGACCGTGGAAAGAATAGGCCAATCGGTCATCAGACAGAACTCCCGAGCATCATCCAGGTAATCAGGGCAGCGACGCCAAGCAGCATCGTGAAGGCATAGTGATAGAGGTAACCGGTCTGCAGGCGCACGACGCGGTTGGCGGTGTCAACCACCCGAGCAGCAACGCCGTTGGGTCCGAAGTGGTCGATCGTACCGACATCGACCTTCTGCCAGAAGAAGCGGCCGAGAGCCTTGGCGGAACGGACGAACAGGAAGTCGTAGAGTTCGTCGAAATACCACTTGTTGAGCAGGAACTGGTAAAGGCCCGGCTGTGCGGCCGCGAGCTTCTTCGGCGTTTCCGGCGACTTGATGTAGAAATACCAGGCGGTGACGAAGCCGATCAGCATGGCGATGAAGGGCGACAGGACGACGAGGAACGGCACGTGATGGAATTCGTGCAGCAGTTCGTTGTGCTCGGAGGTGAAGAGCGCGCCCTTCCAGAAACCCTCGTAGGCGTCACCGTAGAACATTCCCTGGAAGATCACGCCGGCGAGCACTGCGCCGATGGCCAGTACATAGAGCGGGATCAGCATGACGTTCGGGCTTTCATGCACGTGATGCATGACCTCGTGGCTGGCGCGCTCCTTGCCGAAGAAGGTTAGGAACGCCAGACGCCAGGAGTAGAAGCTGGTGAACAGCGCTGCGATGACGAGCAACGTGAAGGCAAAGCCCGAGACCGCCGAATGCGAGGCATAGGATGCCTCGATGATGACGTCCTTGGAGAAGAAGCCGGCAAAACCGATCGGCGTGAAGGGGATACCGACGCCGGTCAGCGCCAGGGTGCCGATCGTCATCATCCAGAAGGTGACCGGGATGTGCTTTCTCAGGCCACCCATCTTGCGCATGTCCTGCTCGCCATCGACGGCATGGATGACCGAGCCGGCACAAAGGAACAACAGAGCCTTGAAGAAGGCGTGGGTGAAGAGGTGGAAGATCGCCGCGCCATAAGCGCCGATGCCGAGTGCGACGAACATATAGCCGAGCTGCGAGCAGGTCGAATAGGCGATGACGCGCTTGATATCGTTCTGCACGAGACCGACGGTCGCTGCGAAGAAAGCCGTGATCGCGCCGATGATCGTGACAACGGTCAGTGCATCCGGCGACTGTTCGAACAAAGGCGACATGCGGGCAACGAGGAAGACGCCGGCGGTGACCATGGTTGCGGCATGGATGAGGGCCGAGACCGGGGTCGGGCCTTCCATGGCGTCCGGCAGCCAGGTGTGCAGCAGGAACTGCGCCGACTTGCCCATCGCGCCCATGAAGAGCAGCAGGCAGGCGGCAGTCAGCGCGCCTTCGCGGGTAAGCGTCAGGCCGAAGACGTCGAAGATGACGCGAGCTGCTTCTGGAGACCCTTCGGCCGGCAGGTAGGTGCCGGCATTGGCGAAGATCGTCTCGAAGTTGATCGAGCCGAACATGACAAAGACGGCGGCGATGCCGAGCATGAAGCCGAAGTCACCGACACGGTTGACGATGAAGGCCTTCATGGCAGCCGCATTGGCCGACGGGCGATCGTACCAGAAGCCGATCAGCAGATAGGATGCCAGACCAACACCTTCCCAGCCGAAGAACATCTGCAGCAGGTTATCAGACGTGATGAGCATCAGCATCGTGAAGGTGAAGAGCGACAGATAGGCGAAGAAGCGCGGACGATGCGGATCGGTGTGCATGTAACCGACGGAATAGACATGCACGAGGAAGGACACCGTGTTGACGACGACGAACATGACCGAAGTCAGCGTGTCGATGCGAAGCGCCCAGAAGACGTCGATATTGCCGGACTGGATCCAGCGCAGCACCTCGACGCTCATGGTTTCCTGGGAACCGAGCGCCACCTGGAAGAAGACGACCCAGGAGAGAACCGCAACCACGGCCATCAGGCCGCAGGTGACGAATTCCGAGGCCTTGGCGCCGATCTGGCGACCGAAAAGGCCAGCGATCAGGAAGCCGACCAGAGGAAGGAAGACGATAAGCTTGTAGATCATGACCCGATCAGCCCTTCATCACATTGACGTCGTCGACGGCGATCGAGCCGCGGTTGCGGTAGAAGACGACAAGAATTGCAAGACCGATGGCGGCTTCCGCAGCCGCGACAGTCAGAATGAACAAAGCAAAGACCTGGCCGACGATGTCGTTCAGGAACGACGAGAAAGCGACCATGTTGAGATTGACCGCGAGCAGGATGAGCTCGATCGACATCAAGATGATGATGACGTTCTTGCGGTTCAGGAAGATGCCGAAAACGCCTAGCGTGAAGAGGATGGCGCTGACCGTGAGATAGTGGGAAAGACCGATTTCCATTTTAATGTTCCTTTTTCCCGCTTCCTCAGAGCCCTTGGCCCGGCTTGACCTTGACCACCTCGACGGCGGTTTCCGGCGTACGGGCAACCTGGCGCGAAACATCCTGACGCTTGATGTTCTGGCGGTGGCGCAGGGTCAGCACGATCGCGCCGATCATCGCCACCAGCAGAACCATGCCGGCAATCTGGAAGAAATAGACATAGTGGGTGTAGAGCACGTCCCCGAGAGCGGCAGTATTCGTGCGCTCTGCCGGGTTCGGGATCGGCATGGTGATCGACTGCGCGGCTTCCGGCGACAGCACGCTCGAGCCGATGACGAGGATCAGCTCGGCCGCGACCACCAGACCGACCAGCATGCCGATCGGGGCATATTGCAGGACGCCGGATTTCAGCTCGGCGAAATCGATGTCGAGCATCATCACGACGAAGAGGAAGAGAACCGCCACCGCGCCGATATAGACAACCAGCAGGATCATCGCGAGGAATTCAGCGCCGGTCAAAAGGAAGAGACCGGCCGCATTGAAGAAGACCACGATGAGAAAGAGAACCGAGTGGACCGGGTTCCTGGACGAAATGACCATGAACGCCGACGCGACGGCGATGAACGCGAACAGATAGAAGAATAGTGCCTGCAGACCCATCGTGGTGCCTTCTCGTCCCTCGTCGAGATCGGGCTTTCCGCCCTACCCGCCCGACCGGTGCCATTTAAGCGCCGGTATGAATTTGAATGAGCCGGAAGCATCAAGCCATCCGGCGAATGCGCCTTACCGGTAAGGCGCATCCATTGCGATATTGCGGGCGATCTCCCGTTCCCAGCGATCGCCGTTTTCCAGAAGCCGTGCCTTGTCGAAATAAAGCTCTTCGCGGGTTTCCGTCGAGAACTCGAAATTCGGGCCTTCGACGATCGCGTCGACCGGGCATGCCTCCTGGCAGAAGCCGCAATAGATGCACTTCACCATGTCGATATCGTAACGCACCGTGCGACGGGTGCCGTCATTGCGGCGCGGACCGGCTTCGATGGTGATCGCCTGAGCGGGACAGATCGCCTCGCACAGCTTGCAGGCGATGCAACGCTCCTCCCCGTTCGGATAACGGCGCAGCGCATGCTCGCCACGGAAGCGCGGTGAAACCGGCCCCTTTTCGAACGGGTAGTTGATCGTGGCCTTCTGCTTGAAGAAATACTTCATCGACAGGAAGAAGGCGCCGACGAACTCCTTCAGGAACAGCGAGTTGATAGCCTGTGCAATAGCCATCTTATTCTCCAATGATGCCGAGGAACGGATTGGTCATGATCATGCCCATCCCGTCAGTTTCAGCACGAATGCAACGATGATCAACATGATGAGCGACAGCGGAAGGAAGACCTTCCAGCCGAGGCGCATGAGCTGGTCATAGCGGTAGCGCGGTACGAATGCCTTCACCATGGCGATCATGAAGAAGACCATTGTGCCCTTGAGCACGAACCAGATGACGCCCGGCACCCAGTTGAGGATGGCGATATCGACCGGGGGCAGCCAGCCGCCAAGGAAGAGAATGGTCGTCAGCGAGCAGACCATCAGGATGGCGGCATATTCCGACAGCATCAGCATCATGTACGGAGCCGAGCCGTATTCGACCATGTAGCCGGCGACCAGTTCGGATTCCGCTTCCGGAAGATCGAAGGGCGGACGGTTGGTTTCGGCAAGACCCGAGATGAAGAAGATCACGAACATCGGGAAGAGCGACAGCCAGTGCCAGTCGAGGAAGGAGTTCGGCAGGCCGAGCTTGGTGCCAAGGCCGTCCTGCTGCGACATGACGATATCCGTCAAGTTCAGCGAGCCAACGCAGAGAAGGACGGCAACGATGACGAAACCGATCGAGACTTCGTAGGACACCATCTGGGCAGCGGAACGGAGCGCACCGAGGAACGGGTATTTGGAGTTGGATGCCCAACCCGCCATGATGATCCCGTAGACCTCCAGCGAGGAGATCGCGAAGATGTAGAGAATGCCGACATTGATATCGGCGATGGCCCAGCCTTCATTGAGCGGAATGACTGCCCAAGTGGCGAGCGCCAGCGTCACGGAAACGAGCGGCGCCAGAAGGAAGACCGCCTTGTTGGCGCCGGCCGGAATGATCGGCTCCTTGAAGACGAACTTCAAAAGGTCGGCGAAGGACTGGAAGAGACCGAAGGGACCGACGATGTTGGGACCGCGGCGCAGCTGTACGGCGGCCCAGATCTTGCGGTCGGCCAAAAGGATATAGGCAATGAAGACCAGAAGGCAGACCAGGAGCAGAAGTGACTGCCCCAGCATGATGAGCGCCGGCCAAACGTAGGTCCAGAAGAACGAGTCCATATTCATATCACTCCGCCGCAGCCTGGAAGTTGTTGCGGGCCAATGCCGAGCACTCGGCCATGACGGCAGAGGAACGGGCAATCGGGTTGGTCAGGTAGAAATCCTTGATCGGCGAAGCGAAGCCGCCCTTGGTCATTTCGCCGCCCTTAGTGCCAAGGGTTGCTATATCGTTCACCGAGCCTGCAGCGATCTCGTCGATCCCGGCGAAATGCGGATGGTCCTGATAAAGCTTGGCGCGCAGAGCATGAAGGCTGTCGAAGGGCAGCTTCTTGCCGAGCACATCCGAGAGTGCACGCAGGATCGCCCATTCCTCGCGGGCCTCACCCGGCGCGAAGCCGGCGCGGTTGCCCATCTGAACACGGCCTTCGGTATTGACCCAGGTGCCGGACTTTTCGGTATAGGCCGCACCCGGCAGGATGATATCGGCGTTCATTGCGCCGTTATCGCCGTGGCTGCCAATGTAGATCGTCGTCTTGGCATACTTGGCCGAGAAGTTCATCTCGTCTGCGCCGAGCAGGAAGAGAACATCCATCGAGCGCAGCATGGTTGCCGCATCGGCACCCTTTGCACCCGGAACGAAGCCGAGATCGAGACCACCGACTCGCGAGGCTGCCGTGTGCAGGACGGCGAAACCGTTCCACTCTTCGGTCAGCGCGCCGACCGAGCCTGCGAGCTGAGCTGCTGCCTGAAGAACGGCGAGACCATCCGGACGGGAGAGAGCCCCCTGCCCTACGATGATCATCGGGTTCTTTGCGCCACGCAGCTTTTCGGCAAAGCTGTTTACGCCCGATGCGAGATCGGCAAGCGTTTCCGGACCACCACCGAGATAGTCGTAAGCATAGCGCAGCTCGTTGACCTCGCCGATCACGCCGATCGGAAAGTTGCCGCGGCGGAAGCGCTTGCGGATGCGGGCGTTGAGGACGGCAGCTTCGAGGCGCGGGTTGGCACCGATGATGAGCAGAGCGCCGGCCTGTTCGATGCCTTCGATGGTCGGATTGAAGAGGTAGCTTGCGCGGCCAAGCGACGGATCAAGCGCCGTCCCGTCCTGGCGACAGTCGAGGTTTTCCGATCCGAGCGAAGACAGAATCTGCTTCAACGCATACATTTCCTCGACGGAAGCGAGGTCACCGGCAATTGCGCCGATCTTGTCGCCCGAGGTTGCGGAAACGGCGGCCTTGACGGCCGCGAAGGCTTCACCCCAGCTTGCGGGCTGCAGGCGGCCATCTTTGCGGACATAAGGGCGATCAAGACGCTGGGTCTTCAGGCCATCCCAGATGAAGCGGGTCTTGTCAGAAATCCACTCCTCGTTCACCTGTTCGTTGACGCGCGGCATGATGCGCATGACTTCGCGGCCACGGGTATCGACGCGGATGGCGGAGCCGACGGCATCCATGACGTCGATCGATTCCGTCTTGCCGAGTTCCCAGGGACGGGCGGTAAAGGCAAACGGCTTGGAGGTCAGTGCACCGACCGGGCAGAGGTCAACGACGTTGCCCTGCAGCTCGGAAGTCATGGCCTGTTCGAGATAGGTGGTGATTTCGGCATCCTCGCCACGACCGATCAGGCCGAGTTCGGAAATGCCGCCGACTTCGGTGGTGAAGCGGACGCAGCGCGTGCAGTGGATGCAGCGGTTCATCACCGTCTTGACCAGCGGGCCGATATACTTGTCTTCGACAGCGCGCTTGTTTTCACCATAACGAGACGAGTCGATGCCGAAGGCCATCGCCTGGTCCTGCAGGTCGCATTCGCCGCCCTGGTCGCAGATCGGGCAATCCAGCGGATGGTTGATCAGCAGGAATTCCATCACGCCTTCGCGGGCTTTCTTGACCATAGGCGTATTGGTGAAGATTTCCGGCAGTTCGCCGTTCGGGCCGCCGCGGATATCGCGCACGCCCATGGCGCAGGAGGCCGTCGGCTTTGGCGGGCCGCCCTTCACCTCAATCAGACACATGCGGCAGTTGCCTGCCACAGACAGACGCTCATGGAAACAAAAGCGCGGAATCTCGGCTCCCGCTTCCTCGCATGCCTGGAGCAGCGTGAAATGGTCAGGAACTTCGATTTCGTTGCCGTCAACCTTCAGCTTTGCCATCGTATCACTTACGTCCTGTGTTCAGCCCGAGCCGTTCAGAACCCGGAAATAGTTCATTTCAACAACCGAAATTCCGCCTCTCGCGGGCTTATTCGGCCGCCTCCATGACGGCGCCTTCAGACGTCGCATTGTATGTATACTGATCGATCCGAGCTTCGATCTCGGCGCGGAAATTGCGGATCAGGCCCTGGATCGGCCAAGCGGCTGCGTCGCCGAGCGCGCAGATCGTATGGCCTTCGACCTGTTTGGAAACCTGGAACAGCATGTCGATCTCACGCTTCTGGGCGTTACCGCGCACCATGCGTTCCATCAGGCGCATCATCCAGCCGGTGCCTTCGCGGCACGGCGTGCACTGGCCGCAGCTTTCATGCTTGAAGAAGGCCGCGATGCGCCAGATCGCCTTGATGACATCCGTCGACTTGTCCATGACGATCATGCCGCCGGTGCCGAAGGAAGACTTGACCTCGCGCATGCCGTCAAAGTCCATGATCGCGTCGGCCATGTCTTCGCCACGCACGATGGGGCAGGATGCGCCGCCAGGAATGACAGCTAGCAGATTGTCCCAGCCGCCGCGGATGCCGCCGCAGTGATGTTCGATGATCTCGCGGAAGGAGAGCCCCATTGCCTCTTCGAAGGTGCAGGGCTTGTTGACGTGGCCCGAAACCATGAACAGCTTGGTGCCGACATTGTTGGCACGGCCGATCGAGGAGAACCAGGAAGCGCCGCGACGCAGGATCGTCGGGGCGACCGAGATCGATTCGACATTGTTAACCGTGGTCGGGCAGCCATAGAGACCCATGTTCGCCGGGAATGGCGGCTTCATGCGCGGCTGGCCCTTCTTGCCTTCGAGGCTTTCGAGCAATGCCGTTTCTTCGCCGCAGATATAGGCACCGGCGCCGTGATGGACGACGATGTCGTAATCCCAGCCATGGACCGTGTTCTTGCCGAGCAGGCCTGCCTCGTAACATTCGTCGATCGCTGCCTGCAGGGCTTCACGCTCGCGCATGTATTCGCCGCGAACATAGATGAAGGCCGTATGGGCGCCCATGGCGAAACCGGCAATCACGCAGCCTTCGATCAGGGTGTGCGGATCGTTGCGGAGAATTTCGCGGTCCTTGCACGTGCCGGGCTCAGATTCGTCGGCGTTGACGACAAGATAATGCGGACGGCCGTCAGATTCCTTCGGCATGAAGGACCATTTGAGGCCGGTCGGGAAGCCAGCACCACCACGACCACGAAGGCCGGATGCCTTCATCTCATTGATGATCCAGTCCCTGCCCTTTTCGATGATGATCTTGGTGCCATCCCAGTGGCCGCGGCTCATCGCGCCCTTCAAGGACTTGTCCTTGAGGCCGTAGATATTGGTGAAGATGCGATCCTGATCGTTAAGCATATCTCACCCCTTACCGTGGCTTCTTGCCGAAGACTTTAATGTATTCGGCTTCGCCACCCTTGGCGAGCGCCTTGGCCTGGTTGAGCCAGTCGTCACGTTCAATACGGCCCTTGAAATTCAGGTAGCCGTCCACCCATTCGCGCTCGGCCTTCTTCCACGATGCGACTTGCGCGAAGGTGAATATGCCGAGTTCGTGAAGGGTTGCTTCGATCTTCGGACCGACGCCGGAAATCAGCTTCAGGTCATCAACCTCAGCCGGCTTTTCGATGCCCTTAGGGCGGTTCTTGTCTTCCAGCGACGGCTTTTCGGACTTTGCGCCGGGAGCAGCCTTAACGGCTTCAGCCTTTGGGACCTCTGCAGCCGACTTATCTACCGTTGCCTTGGCATTTGCTTCAGCGGCCTTCGGCGCCGTGACCGGCGTTTTCAGCTTGGGATCAGTTTCGGGTGCCGTATCCTTCGGCTTTGCAGCCTCTGCCGGAGGAACCGGGGCTGCGTCGACAGCCGGCTCCGGCTGCGGCTCGAGATTGGTGCGGACCGGCTTGATCTCGTCGTTCAGCGTGACCGCCCCGCCTTCAGGCGCGGAGAGATGGCGGTCGATCTGCGGGCCGGGCTTGATTTCGTCACCCTTGCCTGCTTCGAACGCATCGATGATTTCTTCGAGACGCGCGGGCGTGAGGTCTTCGTAGGCATCCTTGAAGATGATGACCATCGGTGCGTTGACGCAGGCGCCCTGACACTCGACTTCTTCCCAGGACAGCGTGCCGTCGGCATTCGGCTGCAGCGGATCGTGATGGATCTTGTGCTGACAGACCTTGATCAGCTCTTCGGCGCCGCGCAGCATGCAGGGCGTTGTGCCGCAGACCTGGATATGGGCGCGGGTGCCGATCGGCTTCAGCTGGAACTGGGTGTAGAAAGTCGCCACTTCCATGACGCGGATATAGGGCATGTCGAGACGGGCCGCGACATGCTCGATCGTGGCGCGGGTGACCCAGCCTTCCTGCTCCTGCGCTCGCATCAGAAGTGGGATGACGGCCGACTGCTGCCGGCCTTCCGGGTATTTCCTGATCGTTGCCTCGGCCCAGGCCGCGTTCTCTTCGTTGAAGGCGAAGTTAGCGGGCTGGAACTGTTCTTCGGCTAGTCGACGAACGGACATTCTTTCTCACGCCTTATCAGTTTATTGACACACGCCGCGAGACCACCGCAAAAGCGGCTTCGCAGGCATTGGCAGGGATGATCGCAACGACGTCAGTCATCAGCGGTCTACCTCGCCGAACACGATATCGAACGAGCCCAGCACCGCCGAGACGTCCGCAAGCTGGTGCCCGCGACAGGCGAAATCCATCGCCTGCAGATGGGCATAACCCGGGGCACGGATCTTGCAGCGGTAGGGCTTGTTGGTGCCATCGGCCACGAGAAACACGCCGAATTCACCCTTGGGCGCTTCGACGGCGGCATACACTTCGCCGGCGGGCACGTGGTAGCCTTCGGTATAAAGCTTGAAATGGTGGATGAGCGCTTCCATCGAGCGCTTCATCTCACCGCGCTTGGGCGGAACGACCTTGCCATCGGTGGCCGAGAACGGGCCTGTCTTGGCATCGCCGAGCAGGCGGTTGACGCACTGCTTCATGATCTTGCAGCTCTCGCGCATCTCGATCATGCGGATGAGGTAGCGATCGTAACAGTCGCCGTTCTTACCGATCGGGATGTCGAATTCGAGGTCGGAATAACATTCGTAGGGCTGCGCACGGCGCAGGTCCCAGGCAGCGCCCGAGCCACGGACCATGACGCCGGAGAAACCACGCGCCCAAGCGTCGTTGATATCGATGACGCCGATATCGACGTTACGCTGCTTGAAGATGCGGTTGCCGGTCAGAAGGTCGTCGATATCGTCCAGCTTGGACGGGAACTGGTCGCACCACGCGCCGATATCCTCGACCAGCTCATGCGGCAGATCCTGATGGACGCCGCCGGGACGGAAATAGGCTGCGTGCATGCGCGCGCCACATGCACGCTCGTAAAACACCATCAGCTTTTCGCGCTCTTCGAAACCCCAGAGCGGCGGAGTGAGCGCGCCGACGTCCATGGCCTGGGTCGTGACGTTGAGGAGATGCGACAGGATACGGCCGATTTCCGAATAAAGGACGCGGATGAGCTGGCCGCGGATCGGAATTTCCAGACCGAGCATTTTTTCGACGGCCAGAGCAAAGGCATGCTCCTGATTCATCGGCGCGACGTAATCGAGGCGGTCGAAATAGGGAACGGCCTGGAGATAGGTCTTCGTCTCGATGAGCTTTTCGGTGCCGCGGTGCAGAAGACCGATATGCGGGTCCACGCGCTCCACAATTTCGCCGTCGAGTTCCAGCACAAGACGCAGAACGCCGTGCGCTGCAGGATGCTGCGGCCCGAAATTGATGTTGAAGTTACGAACGTTGTGCTCGGTCATCTGCGGCTCCATGCCAGTACTCAAGCGTACCGGGCGGGAAAAACTTGGCGTCAAACCGGCGCTTATGCGCCAGTTTCAGATTTCGGCGTCAGGTATTAGCCTTCTCGTCCCCGGGAAGGACGTATTCCGGTCCCTCCCACGGACTCAGGAAATCGAAGCTGCGAAACTCCTGGCGGAGTTCAACCGGTTCGTAGACGACGCGTTTGAGGCTGTCGTCATAGCGAACCTCGACGAAACCGGTGGTCGGGAAATCCTTGCGCAGCGGATGACCTTCAAAGCCGTAATCGGTGAGGATGCGGCGAAGATCCGGATGGCCTGTAAACAGGATACCGTACATGTCCCAGGCTTCGCGCTCGGCCCAGTCGGCACCCGGATAAACGGAAGTGACAGACGGAACGGGCTCTTCCTCAGCCGTTGCAAGCTTCACGCGGATGCGCTGGTTCTGCTTCGGCGACATCAGGTGATAGACGACATCGAAGCGCTTGACGCGCGCCGGATAGTCCACACCACAGGCATCAATGAAGTTGACGAAGGCACAGCGGGGATCGTCGCGCAGGAAGGTCAGAAGATCGACGACATTTGCACCGGTTGTGAGGAGCGTCAGTTCGCCATAGGCAATAAATGCGTCCTCGACCAGCGTGGGGCGCGCTTCGCGGATATAGGTGGAAAGTTCGCTCAAGGCTTCAGTCATGATATCCTCCTTGAAGCCTCAGCGTTCGATCGTGCCGGTGCGGCGGATCTTTTTCTGCAGCAAAAGCACGCCGTAAAGCAGTGCCTCTGCCGTGGGGGGACAGCCTGGCACATAGATATCGACCGGTACAACACGGTCACATCCGCGCACCACCGAATAGGAATAGTGATAATAACCGCCACCATTGGCGCAGGAGCCCATCGAGATGACGTAACGCGGTTCCGGCATTTGGTCATAGACCTTGCGGAGTGCCGGCGCCATCTTGTTGGTCAGCGTGCCGGCGACGATCATCACATCGGACTGGCGCGGAGAGGCACGCGGCGCAAAACCGAAGCGCTCTACGTCATAACGCGGCATGGAAAGCTGCATCATCTCGACGGCGCAACAGGCAAGACCGAAGGTCATCCACATCAGCGAACCGGTACGGGCCCAATTGATCAGCTCGTCCGTCGATGTGACGAGAAAGCCCTTGTCGGCGAGCTCATTGTTGATCTCGCCGAAAAATGCGTCATCGCTGCCGATCGGCTTACCGGTATTGGGATCAATGATGCCTTTCGGCTGAGGTGCAACGAGGGTGCTGCCGCTATCGACTACTCCCATTCCAGAGCTCCTTTTTTCCATTCGTAGATAAAGCCGACTGTCAAAACAGCAAGGAAGACCATCATCGACCAGAAGCCGAACCAGCCAATTTCCCCGAAAGACACAGCCCAGGGGAAGAGGAACGCCACTTCAAGGTCGAAGATGATGAAGAGAATCGACACGAGATAGAATCGAATATCAAACTTCATGCGCGCGTCATCGAATGCGTTGAAGCCACACTCGTATGCCGACAGCTTCTCAGAATCGGGAGCCTTATAGGCGACGGCAAACGGCGCGATCAAAAGCGCCAGGCCGATAACCATGGAGATTCCGATAAAGATCGCGATCGGGATGTAAGAAGCGAGAAGTTCACTCATGATATCCAACCCCTGCCTGCAAGAAGCGCCGAACGACGCATTTTTAGGCAATGCGCGGGCAAGCGAACGTGCATTGCAACAAGCCGTGACTATCGCAGCAGCGTTTCCCACGCAAGTGCTTTAACAAGCCACCCCACACGCATAGAGGTGCGAAAGACGACAAAATGTCGCGGAGGGTGGCGGAAAGCCTGAAACGATTGAAAAACGACAAGCGATAGAGCCGGGAGCATCGCAAAAAGTTATTAACAGGAGCAAAAATATCAACGTTTGCAGTGGACTTGCGTTTTGCCAAGTCTACGCACGAAAAATCACCCCTGCGACAATTGTCCGCACGGCACGAGCGCCACAAAAACAGTCGCAGCGGTTGCAGGCAACTCCGAAAACACAGGCAAAACCCTCCCCACCGGAAAGCCATCTCGCGCATTACGGGAAATCCGCACCACCCCGGACAGCATAACCGAAACCGACACAAAACTGCCCACACGAAAAAGGTCGATCACGCAATTGCGAACGAGCGACCACCCTCCCCCGAAGATAAAGAGAGGAAACAGCAGCCGAGCGATCAGCAAGGCCGCGAAATGCAGGATGGAAGGAACAGGGCGACAAAAGTCTACAAGCGACCATCATGCGGTGTTTGAAACCGCATAGGTGAATAGAAATATGGAGGATAAAGAGAATGGCGCGAGTGACGGGGCTCGAACCCGCGACCTCCGGCGTGACAGGCCGGCACTCTAACCGACTGAGCTACACCCGCACTTTCTTCAAGAAACTCACCTCCGAGGAGGGAAACCTCTTGGCCGGGCGACCTCAATCGCTCGGTTGGCGGCTGTCTAAGAGGTTCGGGAACGGGTGTCAAGCAGGTTTCAAGACAAAAGGATGGCGCCTTCAATGTTTTATCCACAGCCGCTCTTTTTTGCGCATATCCGACGAAAAATTCAAAAAAACATCACGAAGGCTCTTGCGGTTTTTTTCCGATCCGCATAGATCACGGCCACCGACGCGGCGGACACGATCCGGTCTCGCGAAGGGCGATTAGCTCAGTTGGTAGAGCGCCTCGTTTACACCGAGGATGTCGGGAGTTCGAGTCTCTCATCGCCCACCATTCTTTTCTTCTCCTTTACTATGGACTGATAAGCGGTTTGATTTCGCGGGCATTTGAACCGCGCTCGCACAGATCTGCCTACTCGTTGCAAAATCCGCGCTGCCGCTCCCCCAAGCCTGTGATATGCAAGGCGTGAGCAATAGGCTGCGAACCGTGTTGTTTCTGCAGCCACATCAAATTTGTGAGAGAGCCAACCCGATGCGCTTCGCCTGCCTCCCCCTTCTCTTCGCCGCAACATTCTGCGTTTCGCCAGCCGCGGCAAAGGACGCAGCAAAGCTTCGTCCCGCAACGGCAACGGAAATTCGGCAGACGCTGACAAAGACGTCCAATCTAAAAGATGCCCCAAATGGCTACCAGTATCGGGAAGGCGGAAAGATCGGCTACAGGATCGACAACGGGAAGATCTGCGTGCTCCAGCAGCGCAAAAGCGAATGCGTCACGGTCTATACCGACGGTAAGCGGCTTGAGACGATCGATCGCCGTGGAAATCGCAACTTCCTGAATTGATTCGAACGGAGTGCGGCAGAGGCGCGAATTCAGCCACGCCCTTAAAGATCTCGACATTGCACATCGATCGACCGTTTTGCGACGGCTTCGGCACAATAATCTCTCCACAGGCGCCGATCTGAAAAGATTCGCGGAGCAAACTGCTCCGCCTCGTGCAAAACGGGGAAGCGACGAAGCGCTTCACGCACATGTTCGCCTTCAAAACCTTTCAGAATCAATATCCCGGCTTTTTCACATCGCCGAAGACTTCGCTTTTGCCGGACGCTTTATCCCCGCCATCCCAACACCTTCTAGAATCAAAGCCCGCGCCAACAGCGCAGTGACCAGAAGGAACGGCAGGATGAAGAGAAGAATTGCCCCACGACACAAGCCTTGCAGACCAGTGCGAGGTGGCAGTCATGCTTGACCTTTGCCTCTCCACCACAAGTCTGGCGACAATCCTGGGGAACAAGGTAGCCATCGTACCGCCCTACCCGGCGCCTTCGGGCTATCGCTGGAAAACAGTCACCGAGAGCGGTGCCGTCGTGCGCGAAAAGAATCAATCCGTTATCGAACTTGTAAGGACCGCGGCATGAGCGAACTTCTTTCCATTCGTCCAGCCGCGATGCGCCAAGCCGCCACCCGCTGCTTTCCGTCACTCAACTGGAATGCGACACTTCCCTGGCTGAGAGCCATTACTGTCCATACTGCACGTAGAAGGCTGATCAATCCGCGCGTCGTCTATCCGAACTGGAGGATGAGCGGTTCGTCCGAAGCATCGAGCGGTGCCGGGACGCTGAAAGTATCGCTTGAATATCCAGCCGGTGTCTTCACGCTCGCAAATGAGTGTATTGCGGTAGGCGGTTCCGCTGTAACATTTCCCGCTGGCAATCTAGCGCTTACATTCAACGTCACGGTTCCACGCGGGGCAAAATTCTGGCTGAGGCCGCTCGTCAACATTCCCTCAGGCGTCAACTGGACACAGATGGCAGGCGGCAACGAGTCCAATTACGGCATTGCATCCGGCGACTTCATGGACATCAGCACGAGCGCCGTTGCCGACCACACCGATGGCGGCGCAGTCGGCGCCGCAAACGGCAGTCTCTATCTTCCCATGGTCATCGCCACGGAGCATAGGGAGGCTGCGCCGATCATCTTCGGCACCAGTCGTGCTGCCGGCGGCACCTATATCAATGACAGCAACGGCGATGCCGGTATCGAGTGCGTCATCCTGGGCAGAAACCACGGCTACACCAACCACGCCATCGCAGCCACGCTTCTGGCAAGCTGGAATGCCGGCACGCATAACTATCTCGGGCAGTTGATCACAGCGGGCTACTGGACACATGTGATCAACGAATATGGCATCAACGATACCGGTGACACCGCCGCTGCCCTTGCCGGGCGCCGAACAACCTTTGCCAGCTGGGTGAAGGGACTTCGTTCGGATATCGTCGTTATCGGCGAAACGCTCTATCCACGGACCAGCAGCACGGATGGCTATGCCAGCAAGGCAAACCAGACGATTTCGAGCCAGCCGATCGCGGAATTCAACAACCTGGTACGCACCGGGATTTCCGGCGAGGACTACTGCTGGGATGCCGCTGACGGGCTCGACCCGACTCGCGAGGGGAAATACCCGGTTACACGCAATCCCAACGACGCATCTTATACGCCGACACTTTTCACCGCGGGGCTTTCCGGCACGACGCTGACAGTTTCGTCCGTGACATCCGGTCCGGCGCTCGGTGTGGGCGTGCCGATCAATGCCGCCGGCGCTGCGCCCAGCCTTTGGATCGTAAGGCAGTTGAGCGGCACAGCGGGAACTGTCGGCACTTATGAAGTCAATCGCGCCCATAACGGGTTCCCGAACAAACCTGCCCTCGCCGCCGGGACAAGTTTCACGACCGCGGGTTACACGACAAGAGATGGCCTGCATGCAGAATGGCTCGGGGCAGAAATGATCGTCAACAACAAGGGACCAGCGCTGCTGGACCTGCTGGCGGCTTGAATACAGCCCTGCGTCACACGATCATCCCGCTCCATTGGAGCGGGATTCTTTTTAACGCGATTGCCATTTCAAGATTCCAGGCAATGCGACGATGACTTGATACAACTTTCATGCAGTGCCAAGAGTGAGAAATCAATGGAAAAGGGCAGCGGTACTCTCCGGCATTCATCAGTTATATAGAAGACTATGCTGGAAAGACTTATTGCATATTCAAAGCACAAAGACGAAAGATCGATCCGACGATGTCTCTTCCAAAGGAAAACCTTGTTATAGTCCAATATGCGGGCGATTTTCGTGAGGCGGCATTACGGCTTTCCGAGGGTGGGGCAGAAACCTACCGGGCACAGCGCTACACGGTCGACTATGTGCAGTCTCTTGCGAGCCGCTATCATGTGACCACGATTACCGGCTTTACCGCCGAGCCTTATGACATCATTCTTCCAAGCGGCGCACGTGCCATCAGTGCCGGTTTCACCGACCGCTTCCACGCCCCGACAATTCTCGATCTCGTTCGAAAGACCAATCCCGATCGCCTGATCCTGCGTCTGCCCAACCCGATTCTGCTGAGATGGGCAGCCCGCAAAGGGGTACCGACACTGGCACTTCTTGCCGACTCGTTTCCTGCCAAAACCCTCAAAGAGCGCTTCAAGCGCCGTGTTATCGCGCACTATCTCAAGTCTCCCAACGTTACGCTTGTGGCGAATCACGGAAGAAGGGCTGCGCGCCAGCTGGTCGATATCGGCGTGCCTGCAAATAAGGTCGTCGCATGGGATTTTCCGGCACAGGATACGCCTCACGACAGAGAGGCGAAGCTTTCGGCGCAAGGCCGCAAAATCCTGTATGCCGGTCTCCTGAGTGCAGCGAAGGGTGTCGATGATCTTTTGCATGCGACGGCCAGCCTGAAGCGGAACGGCAAAGCGATCACGGTCGATCTTTATGGCAAAGGGGAAACCGACAGGCTCACGCAACTGGCGAAGACGCTCGGGATAGAGGCTGAAGTAACCTTCAAGGGACTTGTTGCCAACAGCGAGATGGTTCCGGCCATGTCCGCCGCAGATATCATCGTCGTGCCAAGCCGCCACGATTATTCGGAAGGGTTGCCGCTGACGATTTATGAAGCGCTTTGTTCCCGAACTCCGCTGGTGGCCTCCGACCATCCGATGTTTCTGGAGAATATCGAGGACGGTTTCAGCTGCGTCATGTTTCCTGGCGGCAACGCGAGTGCGCTCGCGACAAAGATCGACGGGGCGCTGACCGATGCCGCTCTCTACTCCAGGCTCTCGGCCAATGCCCCGGAGGCATGGGAAAAGATCCAGATTTCGCTAAAATGGGCGGACGTTATCGGAGGCTGGCTGGCCAGCCGTTAGACGAATTGGTGCATAGCAAACGCCAGGACCGAAAGAGCAATCAGCAGAATCGTGAACATGCCCTGGCGGCGAACGGGATAACCGCACATTTTCCAGAGGATGATGTAATCCACATAACTGCGCAGACCATAGGCGACGGCTGCACCGAGCGTGCCGTAATGGTATGTCAGCAGCACCAGCGCCACCAGGTAGAAGGGCATTTCGAGAAGATGCACTTTCAGGATCGTGGTGGAGCGCCCCCAGGCTTGCAATGCGGTGTAGGGAAGTATGCCGAGGCAATTGGCCCACAGCCCCACGGCATAGACCTTTGCGACCGCGCTGACCTCGGCATAGATCGGATCCCTGAGCCACAAGTAATAGACGAGATCGCTCGCCACGATGGCTGCGCCGCAGATGCCGAACCAGATCCAGATGATCTTGCTCTTGGAGAAAAACAGCGCCTCCCTGTGGTCATCGGCCGTTCCGGTGGAGAGTTTCGGAAAGATCGATCTGGACATCGCCATAGGCAATATCCCCAACCGGCCAATCGAATTTACCGCGATACTGTAGGCGGCAACATCCGAGGCACCGGCGAAACGGGCGATGATGACCTGATCGATGCGGGTGAAGATCGGATCGAGGATATTCACGGCGGCGATCGAAGAGCCGAATTTCAGCAGCGAAATCATGGTGGACTTCGACACGGAAAACAGCGCCACGAGATCGAACAGGCGGCCGACCACAATGGCGTACAATACCAGCAGCACGAAGCGGCACAGGATGACGGCGATGATCAGATCGGGCAGATGATCGGAGACATAATAGGCCGTGAACAGCGGCACGAGCTGATAGAGTATCGACCCGACCAGCTGCAGGCTGTTGGCCATCTTGAAGCGCTCCTCGCCATCGAGAGCACCGTTCAAGGTGGACGTGATCATCAATACCGGAATGCCAAACATCATCCAGGGGAGCGCGGTCGCAACGTCCTTGACCATCTCGCTTTCACTGTGGCCGGCATAGAGGAAAAAGGCTCCTCCGCCGAGAATCGCGATCAAGGCCCCCCAGGCCGTATTCAGCGCAGCGGCCGACCAGATGATATCGGCCTTCGCCTGCCTGCCCTCGGCTCGGCTGATCGCTGTCGTTACCGATCTCGAAATGCCGAAATCGAGAATGCCGAAATATCCGAAGACGATCCAGACAAGCGACAGCGCACCGTATTTCTCAGCCCCAATGGCGTGAAGATAATGCGGTACGGTAATGAGGATGATGAGTATCGGGAGAGCCGACCCTAGAAGATTGACGGCAATATGCCTCAGATTGAACACACGCGCCCCGCGATGCAGTTAGTGAACCGACGCGGCATTAGCACCGCGCCGGATAAGACCGACGATCAGCCCTCGAGCACCTTTGCCCGCAGGTATTTTCCATAGGCGCTCTTGCCATAAGCTTCGGCCAACTTTGTAAGGCCGGCTGCGTCGATGAATCCCATTCTGTATGCGATTTCCTCGGGGCAGCAGATCTTGAAGCCCTGGCGGCGTTCGAGTGTCGCGACGAA